>NZ_JABSUT010000012.1:0-256035 GCF_013284285.1 Brevibacillus sp. HB1.4B | reverse complement strand
AACGAAGAGAGGAGTCAATCCACTGGATTGGCTCTTTTTCCTATAAGAGAAGGGGAGCACATGGAACCAAAAGCAGAGAAGAAATATGAAGCTGACATGTACGAACCGATTCGGAATTTTTTTGTCACACAAGGATATGATGTTTTTGGTGAGGTCAAGCATTGCGATTTAACGGCCATCAAAGGCGAGGAACTGATTATTGTTGAGTTTAAGCGCAACCTAAGTGTGGAGTTGCTCATACAGGCAACCAAGCGACAACGCTATACCGATTTTGTTTATATGGCAATCCCTAAGCCCAAATACAAATTGTTTTCGAAAAAATGGCAAGATATATGCTACTTGGTTAGACGCCTCGAGCTTGGTCTCATTCTCGTGTCCTTTCCAAAAAGAGGGCCGGCAGTCATGGAAGTAAATATTTCACCGGGACCGTTTGATCGGGTAAAAAGCAAGCAATTCAATCAAAAAAAGCGAAACCGCATCATTGAAGAGATGCGGGGAAGATACGGCGATTACAATGTTGGCGGCAGCTATCAAACCAAGCTCATGACGGCATACAAGCAGAGCTGCATTCAAATCGCGACGTTGCTTCAGCAGTATGGGCCGTTATCGCCTAAAGTACTCAAGAGTAAAGGGGCGGGGGAGAAAACCTCGTCGATTCTTATTCAAAATCATTATGGATGGTTTGCTCGAGTGCAACGAGGGCTGTATGCGATCACTCCGACAGGAGAGAGAGAAATCGCGGAATATCCTGAGCTTATTGCTCACTATCGTGAACAGGCAGAGGAAATACACGATACGCTTACTGTGGATTCAGAGTTGCAGTCTTCATCAACTACCGAGGGACAAACCAGAAAGAAAAAACAAAGGCAGCCTGCTGTGAAAGAATGACAGGCTGCCTTTTCCTATTGAAGGGATGAATTAGTTCGCGATCCATTCTGCTGTCAATTGCCCCACCAGTGCACGCCCTGCCACAATGTCTGGATGGAACTGGATCGTTGCGCTTTGGCGGACGGTTTTCACCTGTTGAATGGCATCCGATAACGGCTGTTCATTCTTCAGCTTCCCCCGAGCTTTTGCGATAGAAAGTCCAGCGACCGTACCTTGAGCCATTGCCACTTTAGCACTTTCAATTCCCGTGATATTGCCGGCAACATAGAGTCCAGAGACTGGCGTTCGCATGCTTTCATTGTGTAAGGGGACATGCCCGCCCAAGGAGGGAACATAGGCAAAAGGGCACCCGGCAATCGCTGCCAATTCGGCGAGTGGGCTTAATCCACCTGCGATACAGACGAAATCAGCTGGAATGACTTGTTCAGTTCCAGCTATGGGTGAACCATCGGCGGCAACTCGGGCGATACGGACACCCTCGACTTGAGAGGTACCGACGATCTCCAGTGCTGCTGTTCGCAGTTGAATCGGGATGCCCCACATAGAAAACCCGTTTGAGGGGTAGAGGGACACTGCCAGCTTTTGCATCCATGAACTTCCCATTACTTTGCTCCCCATCCGAATCATCAGAGAAGGGGCAAGATGGGCGACGCGCAATAAAGATTGCATCACTGCTTGTGGTTGTCCCGCAGTGCCACTGACAGTCGTACTAGATGGGAGAATCATTCGATCCACCGCAATTCCAGCCAACTGCAATTCCCGGGATATCGCCACCGATAAGATATTAATTCCAATGACTACCCCGCGTTGTCCTACTCGCACGCGCTGCACATTTGTCATGACTTGAGCAGCTCCGATGGACATCACGCCAGGTAACGTCCACCCTGGCACGGGTACGGCTGCTTCAGAAGCCCCCGTTGCGATCAGGAGCAATGGGACTATCATTTCCCCCTGTGTCGTAGAGACGACCCAGCCACTCTGGGATTGCGTCAAATGGAATACGGAGACGCCGCAACAGAGCTCTACACCGAGATGTTTCGCTTCCTCCGTGAGCCGGGCTGCCTCATCCAGTCCATTCCACCACACACTGTCCGGTTCTTCGTGAAGCTGTCCAAGCAAGCGGCCCCCAGGGCGATAAAACTCATCGACTACACGAACAGCCAATCCCTGCCTGGCACTTGCAATTGCTGCAGATAAGCCTGCAGGACCAGCCCCGATGATGAGAAGGTCGATCATGCACCATGCCCTCCTTTTTTCAAAGGGGTAGGAAGGATTGAACCCGCATTCACTTGCATGCCTTCCTGCACAAGCGTCATACAAGCACGCACGGTGGGAACACCGTCTACATGGACGCGACATTCATAGCAGTGACCGATATTGCAGTAAATTCCTCGAGGTGTTCCCTTTTCCTCATGCACCCGAAGCGTACGGACCCCTGCGGCCAATAGGGCTCCCGCAATCGTCTCGCCTTCGTAAGCCGTATAGACAGAGCCGTTATAATAAAAAGGAAGCTGCTTTCTGTCACCAAGTGAACCGAGGACCGGATGGTGATCAATTCGTTGGCTCATGCCCGTTGCCCCCCAAGCGTTTGAAATGAGACAGGACGGATAGGCGGTTGGTATCCAAGAGGTACAGTATGAGAAGGCGCTTGGCCAGTTACTTGCTGAATGACCTGATCGATCAATGTACGGCAGGTTCTCCCACCGCAGCAGCCCATTCCCGCTCTGGTCCGTAGTTTCAGCTCGCGTGCGGTACATGGATAGGTTTGGGCGGTCTCTACCAATTCAGCGAGAGTTACTTCTTCACAACGGCAGATAATCAATGGATGCGATTCCATGATGATGCCTCCTTTCATTCTTGCTTGATGAAAATGCAAGTGTCGTGCCATGGAGAACCGAGTGAGATCGTCCTGACTGGCACAATACTTGCTGAATATTCTCAAAGAACGAGCCTAATCACGACAAACAAAAGAGGGATGACAGAGATGGAAAAAGTAACAAGACTGCGTGAGCAATTCGATTCACTTGGGATTGACGGGATTTTGATCACCAATGGACAAAACCTCCGATACCTCACAAACTTTACAGGTACATACGGAGTTGTCCTCATTTCAAGGGACCAGGCCAAGCTCTTCACAGATTTCCGTTACACAGCCCAAGCGCAAGCACAAGCAACAGGCTTTGAGATCGTTTATTTGCCGACAAAAGAATCCGTATACAGTGAAGTAGCGCGCCAGGCGGAAGCGATGGGGATCAACCATCTCGGCTTTGAGGAGGAGAATGTCTCGTTTGCCTTGCATCGCAAATACAGCGAGGCCGTCCAAACAGCATTCATTCCGACGTCAGGTGTCATTGAGGGATTGCGGATGATTAAGACAAAGGAAGAACTGGCGATCATCCGAACGGCTGCGCAAATCGCCGATGCGGCATTCTCTCATATTACGTCCTTCTTGCGCCCCGGGATCACAGAGCTTGCGGTGTCTAACGAATTGGAAATGTTCATGCGAAAAGAAGGGGCGTCAGGTTCTGCTTTTGACATCATTGTTGCTTCTGGTTATCGTTCCGCACTTCCTCATGGCGTAGCGAGTGAAAAAATGATTGAAGCCGGAAATATGGTCACGTTGGACTTTGGCGCATTGTACCAAGGGTATCGCTCTGATATTACCCGAACGGTTGCTATTGGCACTCCTGATGAACAGCTCAAAGCTATCTACGAGATCGTTTTAGAAGCACGCAATCGGACTGTTGCAGGCATTCGTCCTGGTATTACCGGGAAAGAGGCAGACGCCTTCTCAAGGGACTACATTACGGAGCACGGCTATGGCGAACGATTTGGGCATGGGATGGGCCATGGAGTGGGTCTCGATATTCATGAAGAGCCATTTATGTCCACACGTTGTACCGCTGTTCTTCAAGAAGGCATGATTTTGAGCGTGGAGCCGGGGATTTATATCCCAGAGCTTGGTGGGGTCCGTATCGAAGACGATCTGGTTGTTACAGAGAGTGGCAATGAGGTCCTTACACATTCACCGCGCGAATTGATCATTTTGTAAATCGAGAGACAAAAGCCTTGGCCGAGTAAGTGGGCTGAGGCTTATTTTGTCTAATAGCGGTGTCTAAGTTTTGAAACACAACAAGGTATACAGTGTACAAAAAAATTTACAACAACTCACTCTAGAACGAAGTCACTGCCGCCTTCCATTTTGGCATACCTCTTGCATTCTGATAATTCTGAAAACCAACACATAACGACTGAACAATGGGGGTTGATCGAATGAAAAAAAGTATGTTCGCAGTAATGAGTAGCCTAGCAGTCATGGGATTAGCGTTAGCAGGATGTGGAGGAGGACAGCCAGCAGCGAAGCCAGCCGAGCAAGCATCACAGAGTGGACAGTCGAGCACGCAGCCAGCACCTGTCACCACGTCTAAAGAACCAGCAAAAGCACAAGTTTTACGCTGGAATCTTCACTCCGAACCACCTACAGGTGATCCTGGACTTGCGGAAGACACGACTTCTGCTGCCATCGTCAAAGCAGTTTTTGATGGACTGACACGCATCGGGCCTTCGGGCAAGCCGGAGGAAGCAGTAGCTGAGAAGATTGAAGTATCGAGTGATATGAAAACATACACCTTCAAGCTGAGAGACTCCAAGTGGAGCAACGGAGAACCGGTCACAGCCCACGACTTCGAATACGCGTGGAAGCGAGCTCTCGATCCGAAGACAGCGTCTAATTATGCCTACCAGCTCTATTACATCAAGAATGCGGAGAAGGCCAACAAAGGGACTGGCAGCTTGGAGGATGTCGGCGTAAAAGCATTGGATGACAAGACCCTCCAAGTAGAGTTGACGAATCCAACCCCGTTTTTTCTGGAACTAACCGCCTTCCAAACTTATTTCCCGGTAAATAAAAAGGTAGTCGAGACAGATGAAAAATGGTCTGGAGAAGCCAAAACACACGTAGGAAATGGTCCATTCAAAATGGAGTCTTGGGAACACAAAAGCAAAATGGTACTCGTGAAAAGCGACAACTACTGGGACAAAGATAGCGTCAAGCTGGACAAGATCGAGTTCTCGATGGTGGAGGATGAAAACACAGAGCTGTCCATGTTCGAAAATGGCGAGATTGACTGGGCAGGCAGTCCGTTAAGCTCGCTGCCAACAGATGCGATGCCAGCGCTTAAAGACAGCGGAAAGCTGCAAGTGAAGCCTGTCGGTGCTACTTACTGGTACAAGTTCAATACTGAGAAACCTCCGTTCAATAACGTGAAGATTCGTAAAGCTTTTGCCTACGGCATTAACCGTCAAATTTTGATCGACAACGTACTACAAGCGAATCAGCAGCCAGCAATGGCAGCAGTTCCTCCGACAATGGGACTCAATACAGGCGGTTATTTCAAAGACAATGATCAAGAAACGGCCAAAAAGCTGTTAGAAGAAGGAATGAAAGAGTTGGGCATCTCTAAACTGCCGCCGATCAAGCTCAGCTACAACACGTCGGAAGGGCATAAAAAGATCGCAGAAGCGATTCAGGACCAATGGCGCCAAAACCTTGGAGCAGAAGTGAAGCTGGAAAATCAAGAATGGAAGGTGTACCTCGAGACCATGCACGAGGGCAACTATCAGGTCGGGCGTCTTGGCTGGTCGGGTGACTTCAACGATCCGATCAACTTCCTGGAGCTGTTCAAGGAAAAGGACGGAGGAAACAACGATACGCGTTGGGAGAATCCGAAGTTCAAAGAGCTGTTGAACCAGTCAGCCACAGAGAGTGATCCGGAAAAGCGCAAGGTGATTCTGCGTGAAGCCGAACAAATCATGATGGACGAAATGCCGATTATGCCGATCTACTTCTATACGCATACATGGGTGAAGAATGACAAGGTAAAAGGAATCTTCCAGGATGGTCTAGGCGCAATCGACTGGAAATGGGCATCAATCGAATAATATTCGAATGGAGGATGGGCTATGAAAAAATGGGGAAGTGTGATCGTCGCAGCGATGTTGACTCTAACGCTTGCTGTAGCGGGATGTGCCAATCAAGGATCTTCTTCTGGTGGTGCAGACGCTAGCGAGATACTCGTCGGTGTGATTTTACCAGTAACTGGTAATAACGCAACGGATGGAAAAGATATGCAAAACGCCATCGAAATGGCTGTCAAAAAAATAAACGACAGCGGTGGAGTTGTTGGAAAAAAATTGAAGGTCGAAGTGGCTGATGATGGCTGCGATCCACAAATGGCGACGACAGCAGCCAATAAGCTGGTCTCCCAAAACGTAGTGGCTGTCGTCGGTGGCTACTGCTCAGGTGCGACACTACCCTCATCGGGTGTATTCAAAAACGCCAACATTCCCATGATCGTTCCCGCAGCCAACTCAGCTAAATTACCCGCTCAAGGCTATGACACCCTCTTTTTGATCAATGGCCTAACCCCAGACCAGGCACAAACCGCAGCAGATTATATGGCAGCGAACCAGGCGAAAAAAGTTGTGCTCATCCATGATAATTCTGCCTACGCGAAAGACTTGGCTGATTTTGCCAAAGCGTCCGTAGAAAAATCCGGCGGTACTGTCATTGCGTATGAAGCAATCAATCCAGAAGAAAAAGATTTCAGTGCGCTGGTAACCAAAATAAAAGGCCTCCAGCCGGACGCGACGTATTTTACCGGCTATTATGCGGCAGGCGGACTCATGGTCAAGCAATTCAAGCAAAAAGGCGTATCTGGTCTGTTCTTCGCAGGCGATGGCTCATTCAGTGAGGACGTCATCAAGATTGCAGGCGCAGACAATGCGGAAGGGCTTTTGATTACCGCGACACCTACAGCAGAATTCATCGAGGGAGCAGAAGCGTTCACGACTGATTACAAGCAGACGTACAACAACTTGGCACCGGGTCCCTTCTCTGCGTTGAGCTACAATGCGGTCAATCTACTGGCAGATGCGATCGGACGAGCGAACTCGACTGATCGTGACGCCATAAAAAAAGCGATCAAAGAAACAAAAGACTTCAAGGCACTCGGTCAAACAATCTCGTTTAATGCCCAAAATACGCTGGATACCTCCAACTTCGCCGTCTTGAAGGTGACGGGTGGCAAGTTCACGTTAGCGAAGTAGGGCATACGTCAATCTTGCTTCAAGTAAGGATGGTGGAGGAATGGACATTCTCGTCCAAACGCTGGCGGACGGACTGGTCATCGGTGCTTTTTACAGTTTGATTGCATTGGGCTACACGATGGTTTTTGGCATTATCAAGCTGCTCAATTTCGCGCATGGCGATTTGTACATGCTCGGTGCATTTGTCGGATATACCTTGCTCAGCGTGCTCGGCGGAGACTCTTCCGGAGCGGGCTTGATGGGAATATTGATTGTCTTATTGCTGACGATGGTGATTGTCGGCGTCATCGGGATGGGGATCGAGAGGGTGGCTTATCGACCGCTCCTGTTGGCTCCACGACTTTCTATCCTGATTACGGCAATTGGTGTCTCTCTCTTTTTGGAAAACGGCTCGATGATTGTTTGGGGTGCGCAGTATCAAGTGTATCCCTTGCAGCTTTCTCACGACGGCATTAGCCTCTTAGGGGCCAAGATCACGTATGTCCAAATCGGTCTTGTCTTCATCTCTGCGCTTTTAATGCTGGGCTTGCATCTTTTCATCAATCGCTCCCTGTACGGCAAGGCTATGCGGGCGATTGCGCTCGATCAGACGGCTTGTCATTTAATGGGCATCCATGTGCATAAAGTCATTGGCTTGACCTTTTTCATTGGTGCTTCGCTTGCAGCAGGTGCAGGCACGATGGCAGGTGCTTATTACGGAACCGTCAATTTCATGATGGGCTTTGTCATTGGACTCAAGGCGTTTACGGCGGCGGTTTTGGGGGGGATTGGCAGCATTCCGGGCGCGATGTTGGGTGGGCTGCTGCTCGGGATGATGGAGACAGCCGGAACATTTATTTTCGGCGGTTCATGGAAGGACGTAGTGGCGTTTTCCTTGTTGATCTTGATTCTCGTATTGAAGCCAACGGGGATTATGGGTGAGAAAGTGACAGAGAGGATGTAGCGGATGAATCCATCTCGAAAAAAAATCGCTGTTGTCCTGTTGCTTGCCGTCACGTGTGTACTGCCTTTTCTGTCCAATAACTACTGGCTGGATGTTGCGACACTTGCCTTGTTCTACGTTGTCTTGGCCCAGGGGTTGAATGTGGTAGTCGGCTTTGCTGGATTACTCGATTTGGGCTACGCAGCCTTTTTTGCAGTAGGCGCTTATACGACAGGCATTCTGATGACGGTGTATCAATGGTCGTTTTGGCTGACCTTGCCTGTGGCCATGATATTTGCGGCTATTGTGGGTGTGATCATCGGTGCGCCGACACTTCGGCTTCGCAGTGACTACTTGGCAATCGTCACCCTCGGATTTGGGGAAATTATTCGTATTTTAGCGATCAATCTTACTATTACCGGATCAGCTTCAGGCATTTACGGAATCCCACGTCCTTCTATTGGGGGCTATGTTCTTGGAGGCCAGATCGACTTTTACTATTTGATCTTGATCATTGCTGTTTTGGCGGTAGTGGCTGTAAAACGGTTGGGCACATCCCGCATCGGCAGGGCGTGGATGTATATCCGCGAAGACGAGGATGCTGCCGAGGCGATGGGCATTAACCGGATCAATATGAAGCAGCTGGCGTATTCGATCGGAGCTGTCATCGGGAGTCTGGCTGGTTCTGTTTTTGCTGTCAAAATGAGTGCGATTGCGCCGCTCAGCTTTAGCTTTACCCAGTCCATCATGATACTCCTGGCAGTGGTATTGGGAGGCTTGGGCAGCATTCCTGGCGTCGTCTTGGGTGCCGTGCTGGTCATTGCCTTGCCGGAGCTGCTGCGTTCAGTGGAAGATTGGCGGTATTTGATCTTCGGCGCCGCGCTGGTCGCGATGATGCTGTTTCGCCCCCAAGGACTGTGGCCTGCTCGCTATGAGATGAAACGAGGCGCTAGACGTAGCAAGACCGAGGAGGCTACGGAAGGGGGCAGTGGTAATGACGTCAAGCTTGACAATGAAAAATGTAACGCTTAAATTCGGCGGTCTGACTGCGGTAAACGATTTGTCTTTTGATATCAGCGCAGGCTCGATCAGCAGTATCATTGGCCCGAATGGAGCGGGGAAAACATCCGTCTTCAACATGATCACCGGATTTTACCGTCCGACTGCGGGGCAGATCATCCTTGCAGGCAACCAGCTCGTAGGAAAAAAGCCAAGCCAAATCACACGGCTCGGCATGGCGCGAACGTTTCAAAACTTGCGGCTGTTTCCGAATTTGACGGTCTTGGATAATGTCAAATCAGGCATGCACAGCCGCACGAGCCAAACCGTCTGGGGAGCACTCTGGCAGACAAGGGCACAGCGCCGAGAGGAACAGTTGATCGAGGATACGGCAAGGGACTGCCTTCGCTTCGTGGGAATGGAAGACAGTTGCTGGCGCATTGCCAAAAACTTGCCGTATGGCGCCCAGCGGTATTTGGAAATCGCGCGAGCCTTAGCTACCAAGCCGCGAGTGCTGCTCCTCGATGAGCCTGCTGCGGGGCTGAATTATGAGGAGAAGGAAGACCTGATTGCTTTGATCAAGCGAATCCGCACCCATTACGAGTTGACAGTGTTGATTATCGAGCACGATATGGGTTTGATCAAAAAAATTTCGGAAAAAGTAATCGTCCTCGACTACGGACAGAAGATCGCAGAGGGAACTCCCGAGGATGTGCTTAGCAATCCGCGTGTCGTAGAAGCCTACCTGGGAAAGGAGGAGGAGGCGATATGACACCACTTTTGACAATCCGCGGCATTCATTCGTTTTACGGGAAAATTGAAGCGCTTAAAGGCATTGACCTACAGGTGCATGAAGGAGAGATTGTCGCACTGCTAGGAAGCAATGGTGCAGGCAAGAGCACGACACTCAAAACGATTTCTGGAATCGTTCGACCAAGCAGTGGAGATGTCTTGCTTCATGGACAGAGTCTCGTAGGCTGGGCTCCTCACCAAATTGTCGAGGCAGGCATCATCCATGTACCAGAAGGCAGGCGGATTTTTGCTGGATTGACTGTGCGTGAAAACTTGGAGCTAGGCGGTTTTACACAGCGAAAAGAGAAGGCGGCCATCGCAGAGGGGATTGAGCAGGCTTACGCGCTGTTCCCTCGATTGAAGGAGCGGAGTGAACAAATGGGAGGAACGCTGAGCGGAGGCGAGCAGCAAATGCTCGCAATCTGCCGCGGTCTCATGGCACGTCCAAAGCTCTTGATGTTAGATGAGCCGTCGATGGGGCTCGCCCCGATTATTGTGGTTGAGATCATGAATATAATCAGAGAAATAAACAGGCAAGGCACGACGATCCTTTTGATCGAACAAAATGCCAAGGCAGCGTTGAAGCTTGCTCATCGCGGCTATGTAATGGAGACAGGGCGCATCGTTATGGAAAATAAAGCAGACGTGCTTCGGGCCGACGATTCAATCGTCAAGGCGTATTTGGGCGCGTAAGTAAGTGCCCGATGACAAAGGAGGAATCAACCATGGAATTGATCCGTATTTTGTCTGAGGTGTTGCCGCCCAAAGAGGGGCGAAGGTTTCCTGATTTTTGTTCGAGGTGGCGTGCGTTTTTGGCGTGTAAAAAGCGGCTGTAGTGGAGGGAAGAAGCGTATTTCCAGTCTGCGCTTCGGCCTACGCCCCGCAAGGGGGATTGACTGTCCGCTCCGGAATGAATGGCGGGAGCGCTTCAAACGTAGAAGTTTCGAGGAAGGATTCCATAAGTGAAGCTGAAATTCCCCGCCATTCATTCCTGCGCTGGGGCGGGCTCCAGAGGCGCTTGGACTGGAAATCCACTTCTTCTTACGCAGCTTTGGTAACACATAATTGTAAGTCGATTCAAGAAGGAAAAACGCCTGTTCACGAGCATTGAGTCATCAATACGAACCACAAATGCTTCACGATCATGATTCGATAACTCAAGATGATCAGTTAGCACATGTAATCTACCTTGATCACCCCCAAAAACGGTTTGAAAAGCTGGATGTACACAAAACAGCTCGAAAAGCCCTGTCACATGTTTGGAAGGAGACCGCCCCAACGAAGAGAGGATACAGGCGACTGGAAAACATGTGGCAGGGCTTCCCCATACACAACCGTTGACGAGCAACGTATTTTCTTTTTTACTTACCCAATTTGTTATAAAGAGTAGCACGCGATATGCCAAGTCTTTTCGCAGCGGCCTGCTTGTTGCCGTTTTCCAGCTCGATGGCTCGTAAAATGACACGGCGCTCATGCACTTCGATTTCTTCTTGCAGAGAAAAGAGATCGGGAGGGAGCTCAATCGGTACCTGTTTCGTCTGACCTTGCAAGGAATACGGCAAATCTTCTTCTTTAATAATACCGTCTGTCGCAAATACCACCAATCGTTCAATGGCATTTCGCAGCTCGCGAATGTTGCCTGGCCAGTCGTATTGGAGCAGGTTTTGCATCACATTTTGCGAGATGGCATGAATGGGACGGTTGTAACGTAAAGAGAATTCATAGAGAAAAAAGTGGGCGAGTTCAATCGTATCTTCAATGCGTTCTCGAAGCGGAGGAATTTTCAGCGTCACGACATTGAGCCGATAGAACAGGTCTTGGCGAAACTTTCCTTCCTTTACTAACTCCTCCAAATTTTTATTCGTGGCGGCAACCACGCGGAAGTCCGCCTCAATCTGCTTGGTCCCTCCGACCGAATAATATTTTTTCTCTTGAAGCACGCGAAGCAGCTTCACTTGCATATCGAGCGGCATTTCTCCTACCTCGTCGAGAAACAGCGTTCCTCCACGTGCCAGCTCAATCATTCCTTTTTTCCCTTTTTGATCCGCACCAGAAAAGGCACCTTTCTCGTACCCGAACAGCTCACTTTCAAACAAAGTAGGCGAAATCGCACCGCAGTTAATGGCGATAAAGGGCGCATTGGAGCCTTCCCGTACATCATGCACGGCTTTGGCGAAAAGCTCCTTGCCGACGCCACTTTCCCCTGTGATCAAGACGGTTGCTTGTGTAGCGCTGAGCTTTTGGATCATGGACTTGATATGGCGAATGGGGAGACTCGTTCCCTTGATCTGTGCAAATGGATCAGGGGTCGGACTGAGCTTCGCCATTTCTTGCTGTAAGTGGTTCACTTTTTTGTTGGCGTTCAACAGCTCCTGATTCAGTCGGACCTGGCTCGTGATATCGGTTTCCGCCGCGACAGCACCGATGATTTTGTCATGCAAATAGATCGGATTGGTATTGATGAGCACGACGAGATCCTCCCGCGGCTGATGCTGATGACGGTAGAGAGACTGTCCGCTTTGCAGAGATTTGAGCGTTTCGAGCATCTCGAGCGGGAAAAATTCGGTGATCGGGCGACCAATCGTTTCTTTTGCTTTCAAGGAAAAGATTCGTTCAGCCCCTTCTGTCCAAACCATCACACGTGCTTTTTTGTCGATGACGGATATAGAAGCGTCCATGGTCTTGATCATCGTCTCGAAATACGCTTCCAAGATCTCGTACGAGGAAAAAATGGCTTGTATGACAGCACCTCGATGAAGGTAGCCGACAGGGACTCCAGGCTGTTTTTCGATCAGGAGATAGTTGTGAGTAGCTAGCAGGTGGATAGCGTCAGCCAATGTTGAATCCAGTGTCGTCACAGCAGCTGGTTCCCAAGGGGCTTGTGTGCAATCGATCGTCAAGTTGACGGTTAAATGGGAAGAATTGGCCACATACCAGGTGGCTTGACGCTGGACAAATACAGGAATGGTTTCGTCCAATTGAGGAGGGAGAAGTTCTTGGGCGTTAAAAATCCGCATGTTTGTCTGTATCAACTCGGTTAAGGCAGGAAGTTTGTGATTCAACTCGATCATCCCTTTTAAAAGAGGTAGTTCAAGTGTATAAAATTTTGAACATTTTCTCATTTATTATACATTCGCTCTTTCGGTTGTCAAAGAATTTAGACGAAATATTTTGGGAATCTCGCTTGGAACGATTGGCATGGCTTTTGCAAAAAAGAGTAAGAGAGTAGCAGAATACGCATTTGAGGAGAATCAGCATGACAGTACAAACCCATGCGCAGATTGCGGTAATCGGCGGTGGCATAATCGGTGCGGCGATTGCGTATTACGCTGCGAAGGCTGGATTGGATGTCGTTGTCCTGGAAAAAGGCGAGTTGGCATCAGGGACGTCCTCACGCTGTGACGGGAATATTTTAGCGATCGACAAGGACCCCGGCTTTGACAGTCAGATGTCCCTGAAAAGCCAGATGCTCGTTGATCAGCTGAGCCGGGAGCTGGACCATACGTTTGAATATCGGGCGCCGGGAAGCATTCTCGTCTGCGAATCAGAGGCAGAGATGGAAGCCGCTCATGAATGGGTGAGACGGCAAAAGGAAGTCGGACTGCCATTTCGGATGCTGGACCGATCGGATATTCGGCAGGAGTCGCCTTACTTTGCCAACGACTTGCTGGGAGGCTTGGAATGCGCCACCGATTCTACCGTCAATCCGTACATGCTGACCTTTGCCCTGTTTGAAGGAGCGAAAAAGTATGGAGCGAAGATTATGCGCCGTACAGAGGTCAAGTCTCTCAGACGTGATCAGGCGACGGGGACGTTTCACATCGGGCTTGGTACAGGCAGCATGACAGCCAAGCAGGTCGTCAACGCCGCGGGAGTATGGGCGCCAGTCATTGGCAACATGGTCGGGGTAGATATTCCGATCGTTCCGCGCAAAGGGCATTTGATCGTTGCCTCGAGACAGATGCCTGTCGGCGTGCGAAAGGTGATGGAGTTCGGCTACCTCATCTCGAAGTTTGGCGGAGTGCGACAAGTAGATGAGGAGACAGAGAAGTATGGAGTCGCGCTCGTATTTGAACCGACAGAAAGCCAGAACTTCTTGATTGGCTCCAGTCGTCAGTTTGTAGGCTTCGATTCGCGGATTGATCTGAATGTCGTCAGGTGCATGGCGAGAAGAGCACTGCGCTTTTATCCGAAGATCGCCGACTTCGCCATCATCCGCACGTATTGCGGTTTGCGCCCGTGGACAGAGGACCACTTGCCGATTATTTCTCGCGTAGAAAAAGTTCCTGGTTACTTTATCGCGGCTGGTCATGAAGGAGATGGAATCAGTCTGGCTGCCGTCACAGGCAAGCTGGTGTCCGAGATGCTAGTCGATCAGACAGACACCATCATTCCGACAGAGCCGCTGCGTTTGGAACGGTTTACGAAAAAAGGAGTGTTGCATCCATGAAAGCAACGAGGGTGTTTACCACCATTGACACGCATACCGGGGGAAACCCTACCCGGACGGTAATCAGTGGTCTGCCAAAGCTTACTGGGGCCACGATGGGAGAAAAAATGCTGCAGATGAAGGACGAGTACGACTGGATTCGCACGTTTTTGATGTATGAGCCGCGCGGGCATGATGTGATGTCGGGTGCCTTGATTGTTGACCCATGCCATCCGGATGCGGATGTGGGAGTGATCTATATCGAGACAGGCGGATACTTGCCGATGTGCGGCCACGATACGATCGGTCTATGCACCGCGCTGGTGGAGACAGGCATGATCCCCGTGACTGAGCCGGTGACAAAGCTTACGCTCGATACGCCAGCAGGACTGGTCGAGGTAGACATACAGGTAGAGGGAGGAAAAGCCAAGGAAGTATCGTTTGTGAACATTCCAGCCTTCCTCTATCAGCAAGATGTGACGGTAGATGTAGAAGGGATTGGAGCGGTGACCTGCGATATTGCGTACGGTGGAAACTTTTATGCCATCACAGATGCACGCAAGCTCAATCTCGAACTGACGCCAGCCCATGCATCCACCATTGTCGATACGGCTGTCACGATTCGAAAAGCGATTAATCAGGCCATGGAGATCGTTCATCCAGAGAAGCCGTTTATTCGCGGACTGACCCATGTGGAGTTCTTTACGGCCCCTGATAATCCGGGAGCAGATGTGAAAAATACCGTCGTCGTACCGCCGGGCGGAATCGACCGATCGCCATGTGGAACGGGCACTTCCGCCAAGCTGGCGACTCTGTTTGCCAAAGGGGAGATCGGGATAGACGAACCGTTTGTTCATGAGAGCATCGTCGGTTCTCTGTTTACAGGAAGAGTGCTGCAGGTGACGGAAGAAGGAGGGCTGCCTGCTGTCATCACCCGAATTGCAGGCTCGGCCTGGCTGATGGGCAAGCATACGATTTTTTACAATCCGGAAGACGAGCAGGCGAATGGCTTTTTGCTCATACCAGCCGCAACTGATCATTAAAACACAAACCCAAACGTGAGAGGAGAATGAAAAATGGCAAGATTTGAAGGAGTATACGTGGCGATTGTCACACCGTTTACAAGCGACTATGAGGTGGATTACAAACGTTTGACAGAATTGTGTGACTGGTTGATTCAAGAGGGCGTAGACGGTCTGGTTCCGTCCGGTTCGCTGGGAGAATACGCGACAATGACAGGAGAAGAGCGGGCAAAAGTTATTCATACCGTGATCGCTGCCGCAAAAGGTCGAGTACCAGTGGTTGTAGGCTCTGCTGCTCCGTCTACCCGTCAAGCAGTGGAATGGGTGCAATTCTCCAAGGATGCGGGAGCAGCAGGCGTAATGGCCTTGCCTCCGATTAACTACAAGCCATTGGAAAATGAAGTGTTTGCCCACTATGAGGCACTGAACACAGTCGGGCTGCCGATTATTGCCTACAACAATCCTCACGATTACAAAATCGACCTGACACCGGACATTTTGGCAAGACTGGCGAAGTTTGAAAATATCGTCGCGGTGAAGGAATTCACCGGAGACGTACGCCGCATGCAGGACATTCTTGCCCTGACGGATTTAGAAGTCATGGTCGGTGTAGACGATCTCGTCATGGAGGGTGGCTTGATCGGGGCGACAGGCTGGATCTCAGGTGTACCGAATGCACTGCCAAAAGAAGGCGTGGAGCTGTTCCGTCTGGCACGGGCAGGCAAGCTCGCCGAGGCACAGGCGCTTTATCGTCGATTGTTGCCGTTGTTCCACTACGACGCGAGTCCACAATTGGTACAGTCGATCAAATACATGATGGAGCTGGCAGACTTCCCAGTAGGACCGACTCGTCCGCCGCGTCTGCCGCTGTCTGAAGAATACTACGCGGGCATTAAAAAGGCGTTTGACTACGCTGTCGGCGCTGCAAGTGGACGATAGGGGGACGGGCAGAATGCACAGCAAAAACTGGATTGGCGGCGAATGGATGACGCCGTCAGGGAAGGAACTAACGGTCAAGAACCCATCGCGTATCACAGAAGAAGTCGGCGTTCTGCACCTGTCTGATCGGTCACATGTTTTTGCCGCTGAACAGGCAGCTCGTGCGGCACAGATCGGCTGGTCAAAACAAACGGGGGCGGCTCGTGGCGAAATCCTTTTTCAAATGGCTGCCGCACTGGAGGCAAATGCAGACAGCTTGGCACAGCTGGCAAGCCGGGAAATGGGCAAGCAGCTTGGCGAGATGCGCGGAGAAGTGGCGCGCGGGGTCAGTCTGTTGCGCTATTATGCCGGAGAAGGGATGCGTTCCAACGGCAACCTGATTCCCTCTTCAGATACGAACGTTCTGCAATACAGCCGTCGTATCCCGCTCGGAGTCGTGGCGGTCATCACTCCATGGAACTTCCCCGTTGCGATCCCCATCTGGAAGATCGCCCCTGCACTCATTTGCGGGAATACAGTCATCTGGAAGCCAGCGGAAAATGGTTCGCTCACAGCGACACGATTAGCTGAAATATTTGCGGAAACAAAGCTGCCAGCGGGTGTGTTGAATCTGGTGATTGGCAAGGGCCGAGAGATCGGCAATACACTCACGAATGAAGCTGAAGTCGATGCAGTCAGCTTTACTGGCTCATCTGAAACAGGCAGACAGATTGCCATCGCGTGCGCGGGTCGCAATATCAAGTATCAAACCGAGATGGGCGGAAAAAATGCGGCAGTCGTTTTGGCTGATGCCGATCTGGATAAAACGGTTCCGATTTTGCTCAGTGGCGCGTTTCGATCGGCTGGTCAAAAATGTACGGCTACCAGCAGGATCATTGTAGAAAAAGCGATCTATCAGCCACTGGTCGAGCGATTGCAATCGGCTATGGAGACGTGCCGGGTAGGAGATGCTAGCGATTTGGAAGCGTACTTGGGGCCAGTTGCCTCGGCTGCACAGTATGAGACGGTTGGGCAATACATCGCATTGGCTAAAGATGCAGCAACAGTCATTGCCCAAAGCCCATCATATGCAAAAGAGGAGCAAGGTTATTACATCCGTCCCCAAATTGTCGAGGGTGTCGCTGCCAATCATCGCCTCGTTCAGGAGGAAGTGTTCGGACCATTGGCTGTGCTTTTGACAGCAGACGGTTTTGACGAGGCAGTGGAGCTGTGCAACCAGTCTGTATACGGACTAAGCGCTTCGCTGTTCACCCGAGATTTGGCGAGTGCCCATCGCTTCTTGGATGTGGCGCAGGCGGGAATGGTTCGGGTCAATCAGGAGACGGCAGGTGTGGAATACCAGGCTCCATTTGGCGGCATGAAGCTGTCCAGCTCACATACACGGGAGCAGGGTCAGGCGGCGCTTGATTTCTACAGTACGACGAAAACATGCGCGATCAAATACGCGTGGTGATCCATCGAGCTTTTCGCCAATCGCATAAAAAGGTGAGGATGTTATGCACATCAATCAGTTGTTTACGACAGTCGAGGCCCATACCGGAGGGGAGCCACTGCGCATCATAACAGGCGGCATCCCACCGCTCGCGGGCAAAACGATTTTAGAGAAGCGGCGCTATTTTCGGGAGAAGCTGGACTATATCCGGCGGATCCTTATGTATGAGCCGCGCGGGCATCATGGGATGTACGGTTGTGTCATGACAGAGCCCGTCAGTCCAGATGCGGCATTTGGAGTGCTGTTCATGCATAACGAGGGCTACAGTACCATGTGCGGGCATGGAATCATTGCGGTTGTGACGGCTGCCATTGAGACTGGAATCCTTCGGCTGGAAGATCCAACAGAGCGTATCGTGATTGACAGTCCAGCAGGAAGAATCATTGCACACGCTAACGCGGAAGAATCGCTGGTCCATTCCGTCTCGTTTGAAAATGTCCCCTCTTTTGTTTTGGCACAAGACGTTCCTGTTGAGTGGGAAGGACGTACCTTTTCAGTGGACATTTCTTTTGGCGGAGCCTTCTATGCAGTAGTACAGGCGGAGGATATCGGGGTTCAGGTAGAAATTGAGCAATTGGCCGAGCTGCAAGAGTGGGGCAAGCGAATCAAGGAACAAGTCGAGGCGACAATGGAGGTTGTTCATCCGTTGGAGCCTGAGCTCAAAGGCATCTACGGGGTGATTATCTCGGATAAGCCGAGAGTGAAAGGATCAGACCTACGTAACGTGACGATTTTCGCCGACAAACAGATCGATCGCTCACCATGCGGTACAGGTACTGCGGCTCGCGTAGCCACTTTGCATGCGCGAGGCAAGCTGTCCGCTGGAGAATCGTTTGTCCATGAAGGAATTGTCGGGAGCCAGTTTATCGGCAAGGTGGTAGCCACCACACAGGTGGGGAGCTATCCGGCTGTCATTCCGAGCATAGAAGGAACGGCGTTCATCACAGGTCTGCATCAATTTGTCGTTGACCCTACGGACCCGCTGAAAGACGGATTTTTACTGCGATAGGATCGTTTGCTAGAAAAAAGAGGTTGCCGATCACAGGCAGCCTCTTCTTCATTCCCCAAAATGCCTGGTCACAATACTGCCACGCATTGGGACATCAGCATTTTTCCCCTTCTTCTGGTATAATGGACAAGATTGAATTTAGGAGTAAAGGGGTTGAATTTTTTGCCGTACAAAGCGTTAATTGAAGCGCATGTGGGTAGCTGGGAAGTCGCATTCGTGCTCTTGATCGTTGCCTACATCCTGTATCGCGTGGGTAAAGCAAAAGCAGGCAAGATCGTACATATGCTGCTCAGACTCATGATGGTCATCATTCTTGTATCGGGAGCTTGGATGCTTTTCGTGGGTCACGCAACAGATTTCTATTTCTACATGAAGGGCATCATCGCGGTTATCGCCTTTGGTTTGATGGAAATGTCTCTGGGCAAAGCAAAGCGACAAGAAGGCAGCATCGGCTTCTTCATCGGCTGTATTGTCGTTTTGGTGCTGGTTATTCTGCTTGGCTATCGCGTATTTATGTAAGATAGGCAATACGGGAAGGAAAAGGGTTTCCTCGCAAGAAATATTTGCGGGCGAAGGCCCTTTTTTTGTTGGGACGGGCACGGACAAGCCAATTAGCAAAGGGAGGGCCGGGGCCATATCACTCTATGTACATATGTTAGAGGGGAGAGGTGAGGAAAAATGGCCTATCCTTCTGACAGTCAATTCATCCCGTTTATGCTCGGGGGAAGTCCATTCGGAGACGTCCCAAACGATGAAAGTCCCGGCTCTGCCGACATGGTAGGAAACTCTACGTTTCCCGTTGTCTTTTTGGCGTATGATGGAACGAATCTTTACTTTCGGATGAGAGTCAACGAAGATCCAAGAAATTCGCAGAAAACAGGCTTTCAAAATTTTGCCTGGGGATATTTAATCAATACAACTGGGGTGGCTGGCACATACCAGTGGATGTTGGGTGTGCAAGGCTTGCGTAATCGTATTGCGTTGATTCAAAACACGATTGTTGAATTCAACTCGTGGACGGATCAGGCAGAGGGCACAAACGGCAGTGGAGCGCCGAACTGGCAAGCGCCGATTATCAATTTTGACACAGCTCGTGTGCGGCTGACGAATGACGGCTCTAATTTCAGCGGCAATCCTGATTACTTCATTGATCTCGTCATGCCAGCTGCTACTTTTTTTTCAACGATCGGTGTTACCTCCCTTACTTCCCTTCAATTCCTGCCCTTTACCTCTACCAATGACAACAATTACAACAAGGACTCTCTGCGGACCAGTGAAGGTTTTAGCTTTGTCAATTCCTTGAGCAATACGACTACCATAGCGACGGGAGACGTACGGGCCAGTCTCGCAATCGACAAGCAGCTAACAGCAGGACCGGCAGTCGTTACCACAGGACAACTATCGCAATGGACGGGATCGATCAGTGTTACCAATACGGGGAAGAGCCAGGCAACGACAGTCGTTGTCAACGATTTGAATGAGCTGGATCAGGTAACGGCTTTTACAGTAAATACAACAAGTATCGGCTCTGTCATCTATAATCCCCTCACGAAGGTGCTCAGCTGGACGATCGGCAATTTGGCCGCTGGTTCTACTGCCAGCTTGTCATTTACGGTCAATGGGGTTTTCGCGGTCTCTCCAGTCGGAACGCGGCGGTTAAACACAGCGACAGTCACGGGCGTAGATAGCTTTTCTGGCGGGATGCTTTCTCCTGTTCAGGATAATATTGTCATCACGGTTAACTTGGCTGGAAGTGTTGCTGGCGTAGTGCTTGACCAGTCCACGAACTTGCCTGTGGCAGGTGCGCATGTCGAGCTGTATGATTCGATTCCCGTACTAATCGGTACGACGACAACGGACACAGATGGTGCCTATTCGTTTACGGGATTGGCTCCTGGTCTGTATTCTGTGTCGGTGACCGCGCCGACTTATGACCCCAAAATTCAGTTCGTGAGCGTTTTAGCAGGGCAAACCACAAGATCAGACATTCTGCTTCCTCCGAGTCCAGGTCAGGTGAATGGGACGATAACAAATACCGGATTGGCACCCATATCAGGGGCAGTGGTAAAGCTCATTAATACGACAGGCGTGACCGTAAACCAGACAGTGACAGGGGGAGGGGGGACCTATTCGTTTACCAATGTCGTGCCGGGTGCCTATACCCTTGCAGTCAGTGCGGATACATTCCAGCCAGCAACAGTCGCAATCAATGTCATTCGAGCCCAGACGACTACACAAAATGTAGTGCTCCAGACATCCGTTGCCCAGCTATCCGGTCTGGTGACAGGTCCGGGTGGTATACCGATTGCCGGGGCATTGGTGGAAGTGCTGAACCAGACAGGTATTACGCTGACGGAAACGACGACAAATGGAGCTGGCACGTATCTGCTGACCAAGCTCGCAGAGGGTGTTTATCAAATCCGTGTCAGTGCCGCAGGCTTTTCCACACAATTAGCTGGAATCAGTCTGCAAGCGGGTGATGCCAAAGTCCTTGATTTTTCTTTGGCGACTGCATTTGGAACGGTAAGTGGAACCATTTCCGATGCGCAAACGGGTGAGGAAATCCCAAATGCGAGCATCAAGGTGGTAACTCGTTCGGGAATTGCTGTAGGAGAGACATTAACCGACGTGAATGGAGACTACTCCTTATCTTTACTAGGTCCCGAAACCTATGTCCTTGCGGCTGCTGCAGAGGGGTATGCGGGCCAAACGGTTGGGATAGGAATCATTGCTGGAGCTACTACAACGGTTGACCTCCAATTGGAAAAGCTGGCAGGGGTATTGAATGGGACTGTCTCGGACACAGGGAGCAATCCGCTTGGTAATGCCACTGTCATTGTAATGAAGGGAATTGTTCCTGTGGCGCAGGCCATTACCGACAGCGCTGGCACCTTTTCTTTCCCGCACTTGGCCCCAGGCACGTATACCGTAACCGCGTCGGCTTCTGGATATTCCACTGTTGTGTTGGGGGCAACTGTGCTGCCTCAGGAAATAGCGTCCCTTGCTTTTGTCCTGCAAGCTTCTCCGGGATCAATCGCAGGACAGGTGGTCGACAGCGGCAATCAGCCGATTCAGGGTGCCACTGTCATCATTAGGGAAAATACGGCAGCAGGTGCTGTTGTCGCTACGGTATTGACTGATGGAAACGGACAGTATGTGGTACCTAATTTGCTACCGCAGGCGTACGTTGTCATCGTATCTGCTCCAGATAAAACGACAGTGATCACAGGGGCAGTCGTCACCTCATTGACGACAACAACGGTGAATGTACAGCTGGCAGATTTGCCGGGAAGTATTTCAGGTTCGATTTTCGATGCTACGTCGGGTCTGCCTGTCACAGGTGCTTCGATAGAGGTTAGCGTGTTGAACCAAGCTGGGGCAATCATCGCCCATGCAAATAGCGATCTGTCTGGAAATTACGTGATCACAGGGCTTGCACCCGGAGTTTACACGATTACCGCACGTGCAACCAATTATGAAACGAACAGTGCTTCCGCCACTGTACTTGCGAATACGAATACGCCTGTCAGCTTGTCGTTGTTTGCGAGTCCGGGTGAGATCCAAGGACAGGTGCTCGCTGCAGGGACGTTACAGCCGATTGCCGGTGCACAGGTAAATGCACTCGATTTCAATGGCTCCGTCGTGCATTCGGTATACAGCGATAGTCAAGGAAGCTTTGTTATCACGGGCTTGGCAGCAGGTCAATACGTCATCAGGGCTTTAGCGGATGGCTTTCAAACCAATCATGTCGGAGCCGTTGTGCTCGCGAATACAACTACTCCTGTCCAGCTTCAGCTCAATCAGGATTTCGGTTTTATTAGCGGGACAGTAGCACCTGTCGTTCCGGGAACTACCATTCAATTGTTTGATATCAATAACCTGTTGATTGGTACTGTCGTCGCAGATGGAAATGGGGCATTTTCATTTTCAGGGGTCGCACCTGGCTCTTATATCCTTACAGCTACCGCTCCTGGCTACGCTGTTCAATCTGTTGGGGCGATCGTACAGCCTGGGCAGACGGCCAACGTTTCCTTTGCGCTTACCCCGAATCCGGCCAGTATTTCTGGAACCGTGCTAGACACGGGGATGCAGCCGATTGTCAATGCCGTTGTCCGTATACTGGATTTGAATGAGACGACAATTGGCTTTGGCTATACGGATTCAAACGGGGCCTATACAATTGGCAACCTGCCTACTGGATCATATGTCGTGGTGGCAAGTGCCCCTGCATATGTTACAGGCTCGGTTGGTGTTACACTTGGACCCGGTGAAAATAAGACCGGAGTAGACTTTACCCTTGAGGCAAATGCAGGCGGGATTAGTGGACAGGTGACGGATGCGACGAATCCCGCGATAATCATTGCAGGCGCCGTTGTACTGATTCGTTCCATCAGTAACGGAAATGTAGTGGCTACAGCAAGTACCGACCAGACGGGTAGCTATTTGATTCAACATCTGTTGCCTGGTGCTTATACCGTCACGGTAAGCGCGCCTAGCTATGCTGATCAATCAGTAGGGGCCAATGTAGTCAGTGGAGAAACGACGGGGGCTAGTGTGGCGCTCTTGCCAATGCCTGGGTCCATCGTGGGAAGTGTCATAAACAGCTTGGGTGTACCTGTTATGGGAAGCGAAATCAACGTCAAGCTGATGGATAGCAATCAAGCCGTCATACAGAGCTTGCTCGCGAATGAATCAGGTGTATTTTTCATTGGGAGTGTCGCTCCCGGTGTTTACACCGTTATCGCGTCAGCGCCTGGCTATGCCGTAGGAAGTATCGGCGTGATCGTGACGGCCAATACGGCAACTTCAACGACCGTCACGTTACCTGACTTGCCTGCGGCTATCTCGGGTGTGGTGACCAATCAGATGACGGGATTCGGGATTCCGGGAAGCACCGTGCTCATTACGGATGGCCATGGCGTTGTGCTTGCTCAATTATTGACAGATGATCAAGGCAATTTTTTGGCAGAGAAGCTTCCGCCGGGTGTCGTAAATGTAACCGTTTCTGCGCTGAATTTTGTATCTGTCTCGCAGGCGGTTATTTTGCAAGGGGGCATGACCACCAACTTTCAGCAGCAATTAGTTCCCAATCCCGGCAGTTTATCCGGTGTTGTGACTGATCTGGAGACGGGCTTGCCGATCATTGGTGCAACGGTAATCGTCTTCGACAGCACCCGTGCCGCTGTGGGCTCCGTATTGACTGATGCAACGGGTAACTTTTCACTTGATAGGCTGGCTCCTGGAGGGTACACCGTCAATGTCAATGCAACTGGATATGCAAGCGATGTGGCTGGCGCACAGATACAAGCAGGCGTTGCGTCTGTATTAAGCTTTGCGTTAAACGAGTTGCCCGGTGGGATAGCTGGTACAGTGCGAGAGGAAGGTACGGCCTTGCCGATTGCCGGTGCGGTCATTACTGTTCGACAGGGAAGTCCGTCTGGAACGATTCTGGCTATTGTCCTGACGAATGCGCAAGGTCAGTATATGGTGAGTGGACTTTCCCCGGGGAGCTATACACTGATCGCAAGTGCTACGGGATTCGCTGCTGAGGCTTCAACAGCTATGGTCGGATTGGGAGCGACTACCGGTCTTGATTTTTCTCTGCCGAATCTGCCTGCAAGTGTTACAGGAGAAATTAGTGACGCCATTCTCAGCACGCCTTTGCCGAATACGCTCGTCCGCTTGCTGGGCAACAATAACACGATTCTCTTTTCTACCCAGACAGACGCTCAGGGAATTTACTTCATTGATGGATTTGTGGCTGGAAATTACACCATTTTGGCAAGGAACGAAAGCTATCAGAGGGAGAGTGTCTCCTTTGATGTAGCGCCTGGGGGTACTGCTACAGTCAATATCCCACTGGACCCGAATCCTGGTGTTTTGCAGGGCACTGTCAGGGATGCACTTGATGGTACGCCACTGGTAGGGGCGGAAGTTTTGATCTTTTTCCCTGGCACAAACAACTTGTTGTCTCGGACGATTACGGACGGTCTCGGTCAGTTTAAAATCGACGGCTTGGCCCCCTTAACCTATACACTTGCGATTAGCGCTCAAAACTACACCACCCAGCCTGTTGGTGCGACGATCTTTTCCGGACAGACCACTACGATTGAAGTGGGGCTGCCCCCTTTTCCAGCTGCTGTAACAGGTCAGGTACAGGGTGCTGGTGGAGGAGTTGTTCCGAATGCATTGATACAAGTGAAGGATTCTCACGGGACATTGTTCGGCAGTGCGATTACGGATAACCTGGGCAACTTCGCTGTTGGCAATCTGCCGCCAGGAACGTATTTCATAAGCGCAAGTGAAGACAACTACGCAGCGGCAACGCAGAGTATCACCGTGACTGCTGGACAGACACTTGGCGGAGTCATTCTGACGATGTCTCCTCTACCAGGCAGCATCTTCGGACAGGTGACCAATCAGTTGACGGGACTCCCGATCACAGGGGCAGCTGTTGCGATTCAGCTATTTTCTAACGGCTTGTTTGTTGCCAACACCGTTACGAACCAGAGTGGGCAATTCCAGGTGAATGGCTTGACGGCTGGCGTGTACAATGTCATCGCAAGCGCAGATGGCTTCGGTACACATTACAGTACAGTTACGGTCGCAGGTGGACAGACGACCGTAACGACAGTAGAGCTATTGCCAATCGTGGGAACGATATCCGGGATTGTTCTCTTGCCGGACGGAACCCAAGCTAGCGGAAACAATATTCAATTATCGCTATTCAACTCAGCTCAGATTCGCCTGCAAAATATTCTGGCTGAGCCGGATGGAACCTTCCATTTTGTCAATGTCGCTCCGGGGACGTATACCGTTATCGGGACCATCCCGGGCATTGGTACCGGTCAGGCACAAGTGGTCGTTTTGCCGAACCAAACAACCTTTATCATCATCCGCCTTTCTCAAACGGGTACGATACAAGGAACGGTTCGATCCGGTTTGACAGGTTTGCCAGTTGCTGGAGCGACCGTGTATGTGCAAACGGTGAATCAACCAATCAGAAAGACGGTGGTGGTCCAAACAGACAGCTTTGGCAAGTATAAGGTGACTGATCTTGATCCTGGCTCCTACTTGGTTGTTGCCAATGCGATGGGGAGTGGAGAAGCGAGAGGGACAGTGACGCTAGGTGCAGGGGAAATCGTAACGCTCGATCTGGTTCTGCTTCCAGCAGCAATGAGCGGATCTTTGCGGGTCGCAGCATGTCCGACCATTTTGTTTACCCCATTTTGACATTTTGGAGAATTACTCCACTAAAAATATTTAATATGGCGGATAACTCCTTTTTTGATATAATAGCTGTAGAAATACAGCTATTTTGTTTTGGGTAAAAACAATTGAGAAAATCCTGACTTTTATTCAAGGGGGAGCGAGCCATATGGTGAAACAGCAGGAGGAGCTGTCCCATCCATTGACAGCTACCATCACGAAGACAAATACGCTTTTGCATATTCAGAGTCTCCTTCCCTCCTTTACGAAATCGGAGCAAAAGGTTGCCCACATCGTCCTACAGCAGACAGATAGCGTGATTTATTCATCGGTGATTGACCTTGCCGAAAAGGCGGGAGTTGGTGAGACGACCGTTTTGCGATTTTGCAGGAAAATAGGCTTCCATGGCTATCAGGAATTCAAGCTGGCATTGGCGCAAGAATTGGTTAATCCAGTCAAAAACTTGCATGGCGAAGTAGGAGAAGACGATTCACTGGATATCATCACGCACAAAGTAACCGCAACCAATCAACAGGCGATTGGGGATACCTCAGCCCTGTTTCAGATCGAACAGCTGGAGCGCTGTGTAGACCTTTTGCAAAAAGCAAACACGATCCATTTTTACGGAGTAGGTACGTCAGCGGTAACAGCACAGGATGCCAAGTACACGTTCTTGCGGATCGGGCTTCGAGTGGACGCTTTTAATGAATCACATCTGCAAGCGATGGCTGCAGCGACTCTGGGACCGGGGGATGTCGCGATCGGCTTGTCTGTATCCGGCAGTACGAAAGACACCATTGATTCATTGAAAGTCGCCAAGCAGGCAGGCGCAACTTGCATTTGCCTGACGCACTATCGACGTTCACCGATTACGAATGTAGCGGACATTACGCTTCTGACCGCAGCGCAAGAAGGTCCGTTGCAGGGAGGCTCTCTCGCAGCAAAAATTGCACAGCTGCATGTACTGGATGTTATTAGTACCACAATAACAATGCGCAACAAGGAAAAGGCCCTTTTATATAAAGAGAGAACAGCGAAGGCTGTACTGGAGAGAAAATACTAAAAGCATTCTGAACTTATATTGGATAGGAGTGGTTGGAAATGAAGCTCGTGATCGTGAAAGATTACGCGGAGCTCAGCAGAAAAGCTGCTGAAATGCTCGTAAGCGAAGTAAAAGCAAATCCGAAGACCGTCTTTGGCCTTGCAACCGGAGGCACACCAGTAGGGATGTACCGTGAGCTGATCAAGCTGTCGCAAGCAGAGAGCATCGATTTTTCGCAAGCGAGCAGCTTTAATCTGGATGAATACGTCGGACTTTCCTCGACTCATCCGCAAAGCTATCGCTCGTATATGCAAGAAAACTTGTTCAATCACATCAATATTCCTGCGGAGAAAACACATGTGCCAGCTGGGAATACGACAGATCATTTGGCAGAATGTGCACGCTATGAGGAAGCAATTCGTTTGGCAGGCGGGATCGACATCCAGGTGCTGGGGATCGGCAATAACGGCCATATTGGCTTCAACGAGCCTGGCTCCTCTGCGGAATCATTGACACGCGTGGTCCAGCTCACTGACAGTACGATTGAAGCAAATGCCCGCTATTTTGATAGTGTGGACCAGGTTCCGACTCAGGCAGTTTCCATGGGGATCAAGACGATTCTTGGCACTAAAAAAGTCGTACTTCTCGCAAGTGGAGAGGCAAAGGCAGAGGCAGTGCGATTGATGCTGGAGGGTGAGCCTACGGCAGATGTACCAGCTTCCTTATTGCAACTGCATCCGAATGTAACGGTCATTGTGGATCACGGGGCAGCGAGTAAGCTGACAACCTCCGTACTGGCAGGAACGAAACCAAGCGGCAGCTAATGCGCCCCTTGGTTTTCATTTTTCTTGTTCACCAATCTGTTCCGAATACGCACTTGTTCCTTATGCTATACTGGGAATGTTGCAAGAAGGTCACCAGATTTTTCAAAGGAGCTGATTTAGAATGAGCGCAAACGAAGCGTTGCTTACATTAGAAGGTTGGTATACGTATCATAATTTCCGCACCATCAATTGGGAAAAGTGGAAAGCAGCGTCCGCAGCAGAACGCCAAGAAGCGTTGGACGAGCTGAATACATTGATCCGCACATGGGAAGCCAATGAGGGAGAGAACCAAGGCAGCACGGCTGTCTACTCCATCCTCGGACACAAAGCAGACCTCGTGTTCATGTTCCTGCGTCCAACCATGCAAGAACTCGATGAGATCAAAACAGCGTTCAATAAAACTCGCTTTGCTGCCTATACAGAAGCTCCTTATTCGTATGTATCCGTAGTAGAGCTGAGCAACTATGTACATAACCCAGGTGAAGATCCAAAAGCGAATCCGCACGTGCGCGACCGCCTCTATCCGATCCTGCCAAAATGGGAGCACATCTGCTTCTATCCAATGAACAAAAAGCGTGATCTGCAAGACAACTGGTACATGCTCTCCATGCAGGAGCGCCAAGAAATGATGCGTTCCCACGGCTTGATCGGTCGCTCCTACGCAGGTCGCGTGAAGCAAATCATCGGTGGCTCCGTTGGTTTCGACGATTGGGAGTGGGGGGTTACCCTCTTTGCCAACGATCCGCTGGAATTCAAGCATATCGTCTACGAAATGCGCTTTGATGAAGTGAGTGCGCGCTTCGGTGAATTCGGCAACTTCCTCGTAGGAAACGTATTGAACGTAGAAACATTGGCGAAAAAGCTGGAAGTATAATCAACATCCCAAAAAATCCGCTGTGCGAGATCTTCGCATTGGCGGATTTTTTTATGTGAGCCTTTGTTTTTCAAAAATGGTAAAATTAGTCTGTTTGGAATTGGAGAGGAGAGGTTGATTTGTGTTAAAACGTACTTCATCGTGGGGACTTTCACTCGGCGTGACATTGTCCATTTTGATGACGACTGTGTTCGCTACAGGAGCGGCTGGAAGTTTGGCTCCAGTCGTACATGCAGCCGAGAAGACACTTTCGGAGGAAGAGGCAATCGCGCTTGCCCAGAAACAGTTGAAGAATCTTGGTGAGTACAAGCTGCTAAGTGCCGAATTCGTGGACGGCATTGAAATGTTATGGGGAAATTCAATATGGTATACCAGCTGGAGTAAGGAAAATGGTAGAAATTTTGGTGTTCAACAGGATGCAATATCAGGGGAAATATGGGTATATGAGTATCGTGGGGAAGAACGGAAATTGGATACAAATCAAAAGAAGCTTACGGAAGATCAGGCGTTTCAAGTGGCGACTCAATTTCTTAAGCAAGTAGCGACAGAAGAAGAACGGAGCCGTTTATCCAAGCCCAATGAATATCCTGATTCGGACATTTTCCATACGCGTGCTAAACCGGGAATAGATGTCAACTTTACTCGTATCGAAAACGGGATTCCTTTTCTGGAAAATGGGTTTCGACTGATAGTGGGCTATGATGGGGAAGTGATCTATTTTGAGCGGCGCTGGACAGAGGGGAAACTACCAGATGCTTCGAAAGTCATAGAGATAGCGGAAGCTGAGAAGAAATGGGATGAAGGGGCGACTCCAACATTTTTGTACAAGGATATGGCGTCCAGCTTTCGTCAGGAATCTGAATCATACCAGCTCGTGAATGAATTCCAGAGAATCGACCCACAATTTGTCGATGCCATCACAGGAAAGATGCTCGATTCGTATGGACAGGTTGCTAAAGAAAGGAAGATACAGCCTTTAGGGAAAACCGTTCCTCCAACCCCAATAGAACGAAAGCTCATTACGAAAGAAGAGGCGCAAAAAATAGCAGAGCAACAGCTCAAAAAGCTCCCTGGTACATACCGTTCGAATGGCAGGATCACTGAATCAAACCCAGGATCTGATGAAATGAGCTGGTTTTTCGAGTTTATTTCGCAACCAGGGGATGGTGAAAAGTCAGATACTGTAATAATAGCGATTGACGCCCTTGGAAATTTAGTCCATTACAGTGTGAATACAAAAATCAGGTTCAACGAAGAGAGCAAGAAAATAGAAAAGGGCATTACCTGGGAACAAGCACAAGAGAGTGCGCGAAAACTCGTACAAACATTCTACTCCGATCAGTTAGGAAAAATTTATGCGGTCGATTACGTTCCGCGAGAGAAAAGGATCAAAGAAATCTGGGAAAACGATGAACCGTATGAAATCGAATTTGGCTATCTCATAAACGGCATACCGGTATATAATACTATCTTTCAAGTCGATGTTGACGCTGAGTCAGGGGAAGCAGTGGATCTGTATAACTCTGAGTATAACGATGTACCTTGGGGTGATTCATCTCTTTCTCCCAAAAATAAAGATGGTATCGATCTGAATACGGCGAAAAAAGTCGTGAAAGAGAACAAGAAGCTCATGCTCACTTACTTTCATCCAAAAGTAAGGGGGAGTTATGGAAGTGATAAAATGCTCGAACAACCACTCCTCGTCTATCGTTATGTGGGAGAGAAAGGGCTCGTCACAGCAGATGGCAAGTGGCACAGTTTTGCAGAGGAGCGCAAGAGGAATAGACGCCTTTGAAAATTAACGAAAGCTTGTCTTTGGTTCCCCGGTACTTTTTGATACAGTATAGTGAGATGAAACAGCAAAGTATTTTTGACAGCGGAGGGGAACAAGACTGGGCTTTCTCAAGTTTAAAATTGGTTATCGTACGTTAAAAACAGCCATTGGAACGGCTGTCTCGATTCTGATCGCCCAGCAGCTAGGCTTGATGTATGCTTCTTCTGCGGGGATCATTACGATCCTGTGTATCCAAGTAACAGTCAAGCAATCGTTTCAGACAGCGTGGAATCGGATTCTAGCTAGTTTATTGGGGCTGGGAATTGGGGTTTGCCTGTTTTCCCTTATGGGCTATACGCCGCTTGCCATTCTCCTTTTCATTTTGCTTTTCTTGCCGCTCGCAGTGCGATTTGGCATTCAGGAAGGCTTCGTCAACAGTATGGTTGTACTCATGCACCTGTATTCTTCCAAGAGAATTGACGGGATGCTACTGCTGAACGAGGTAGCTTTGCTCGTCATCGGTGTGGGTGTAGCCTTATTGGTCAATCTGTACATGCCGAGCCTCGATAAAGAGCTAAAAGGGATGCAAGTAAAGGTGGAGAAGCTGTTCAGCAAAATCTTGCGGGAGTTCTGCTATTACTTGCGTCACGGAGAAAGTGATTGGGACGGGAAAGAATTGATTGAAACAACAGGGGTATTGGAAACGGCGATTCGTTTAGCCTCGCGAGATGTTGGCAATCGATTGGGCCGCCGCAATGATTCGTACTACGAGTATTTTGTGATGCGACAAAAGCAGTTCGAGCTATTGGAACGCATGATGCCGATCGTCTCTTCCTTGGATCATCAGGTAACAGAGAGCCATCGGATCGCAGATTTTCTCGAGCGAATCAGCGCCTCGGTGCACCCGGGCAATACCGCCTACCGCTTTATCGACCAACTGCGCGTGATGCAAGAGGAGATCAAGGCAGCAGATTTGCCGCGAACGCGAGAGGAATTTGAGACGCGTGCCTCGCTGTTCTATCTTCTTCGAGAGATTGAGAGCTATTTGTTCATCAAGCATGAGCTAGGCAAAAACAGGGACGAAAAGGCTCAGACGGCAAAGAGTTAGACAAGCAAGAGTGCGTAACTATGAAAGAATTGTAGAATATCGAGGGAGGGGCTGCGAATATGTTCGCAGTCTTTTTTTTGTTTTTCGATAAAAATTCCGTGAACTTTTCATTAAAATCAAAAAATTGCACCGTTGTACTAGTACGCTTTTGAACTTACTTGTATACCGTGTACAAGCGGCGAAAAATAAATCAAAAGAGTAGGATCAAGGAGATGAGAGTGACCAGATGAAATTAATTGTGAATGAAAAAGAGTTGAAAGAGTATTTTCAAGGGCTGCGGCGTCTCGTCTGGGGAAAAGAACGGACAGACGAAGGACACGCAAATGACAAGGAAGAAGCCATTCGCAGTTCGCTTCGCAAAGAGCTGTATGCAGATGAGTTCGCCGCATTTCTGCAAGAAAACCACAGCGATTTGCGACGTGATTCTTTTCGAAAAGTGCTGCTGCGTTATTTGCATGAAACCGTTGAGCTGGGAACAGATGCAGGGAGTGTCACAGGCGTCCTGGATGAGGTTGGTCGGGACTATGCTGAAATCATAGAGTCAGGCGGTACACGTGTGCTGATTCGTTTCGCGCAAATTAACTCTGTTCAAGAGGTGTAAGGAGGAGAAGACAAATGAACTATGTACAGAAATTGAGAACGTTTATAGGCGATAGTGTACAAGTCGTAACTGGATTCGATGTGGTTTCCGGTGAGTTGCTCGGCGTGACCAATTCGACATTAACCGTGCGTGCAGCAAGTGAGCCAGGCTATGGCGGCGGTCAAACAGTTGTATTTCAACTCGACCGCATCACGTATGTGCGCGTCGTCTAATGGCTGGGCGGCAAGGGAGAAGGGGCCAAGCGCCCCTTTCCATTCTCATTCCTGCCATGCATGGGACAGTTCATCTGCCAAAGCTGATTGCCGTATGTAAACAGCTTGCCCCTTTGGAGCTCATCGTGATTTCGAAAAGGACCCTGGAGCTTGGCGCTGGTATTCGCGTCGTTCCTGCAGAGGATGCTGAGAATCTGTTTTCATGGAGGAGAGAGGCTGCGAAGCATGCGAGAGGGAGTGTCCTGCTTTTTCTCGGGGAAGAGCAAATCGATTCGCTGTCTGGATTGCAGCGCTTCTTGTTCCCGATTTTATATGGAAAGGCACAGGTCGTTTTGCCCCAGCATGATTCTCGGAACAGGAAGATGATAAAACCACAGCCCATCCACAGTTTTTCCTTGCTTGTAAATAACCTCTTCGGTCGCTCTGACCTGCGTGAAGCTTCCTTGCTGGACACACCTCACGCGATGACCAGAGAGGCACTTTCCAAAATCGGAGTGGAACAGTTGGCACAGCCTGCACAAGCCCACAAGCGGGCAGTTGTGGGCGGGCTGTCTATTACTGCGCAAATCATAGGAACGGGGACGGAAGAAAGGTTGTTTTTGCCTCAGCTCCACGGTTCGTTGCTTAAAGAGCTCTCTTTGTATGAAAAGCTGGTGATTGCCGAACAGCTTGATCTTGTCTCACATCTTCCTTTTCGTGGTGGATTGTCCGATGGAGGCAGGCGAAGAGATCTAGCAGAGAATGTAAGTGTTACAAACAGTGGTATACCTGTTAGGCAGGTAGGGAAATGGCCCTTGCGACAAACAAGTCTGTACAGCGGGAAAACGGTATCCGTGATCATTCCAGCCCTTAACGAAGCAGCAACAATTCAGCAGGTGATCCGTGAAGTTCTTCGGCTGGAGCCAGTTGAAATTATAGTGGTCGTCAATGGCTCGGATGATCAAACAGCACAGCTTGCCCGTGAATGCGGAGCGACGACCGTAGAGTTCCCATACGCATTGGGAGTAGACACAGGACGGGCGATTGGGGCAAGTCTGGCAAAAGGAGACATCCTACTGTTTGTCGATGCGGATGTGATCATGACCGCGCATGATTTGTATCCATTTGTACTCGCATGCCAGTGCGGCGTGGATGTTGCGTTGAATGATGTTTCTGGTTTTTTGAATCAGCCTTGTGCTGACAACGTTTTTGTGGCTTGTCGCCAAGCTCTCAACTTGGCTTTGAATCGTAAAGATTTGGGGATCGGGTCTATGGTGACCGTCCCCTTTGCCTTACGCAGGGAGGCGGTTGCTCCGCTCGGGTGGCCCATACTGCTTTGCCCGCCTAAAGCACAAGCAGTATACGCACAGGCAGGTGTAAAGATGGAATTGGTTCATCAGGTGAACAGCTTCTCCTCCAACCGACTCCGGCCAGAAAAACACTTCGCCAGCTCCGGAATGCCCCCAGCCGTTGAACAGATTGCGGGTGACCACGTGGAAGCCTTGCAGTTTCTGGTGAAAGGACGGTAGCGAGGATGCGTTGTGAAATCAAGAAGACTGGAAGGAGGGAATGAAATTGGCAAAACAGCGAATAGAGGGTCTCGTAAGTGTCGTTATTACGAATTTCAACAGGGCTGCTTTTATACGAGAGTGTCTGGACAGCATACTTCAGCAAACCTATGAGAATTGGGAAATTGTCCTGATTGATGATGCTTCGACGGATCAATCGGTAGAAGTCGCCAGAGAGTGGCTGGAACAAAATGAAAGGTTTTTTCCAGGAGACAATCAGGTACTGATTCATGCGCTCCCTCGCAATGTTGGCTTTGCGGGTGCCATCAACTTCGGGCACTACATGAGCCGAGGTGAGTTCATTGCGAATCAGGACTCGGATGATTTCTCCCATGTTCTGCGTCTTTCGCGGCAGGTTGAGTATTTAAAAAGTCATCCCCAGATTGATTTGGTCGGTACGAATTATTACGCGTTTTCGTCCGATCACCCGGAAAAAAAGGAGCTTGCTACTTGGATCAAGTACGGCGATGACATTCGAAAGGTATATGGGAAAGGCGGACACTGTGTCTGTCACGGTACCTGCATGTTTCGGGGGCGCTTGTTTGATCAGGTTGGTGGCCCGACTCGTCGGATCGACGGTGCAGAAGACTACGAATTTATCGCCAAAGCCTTGAATGCGAGAGCAGACGTCAACAATATCGCAGAAGCATTGTACTATTACCGAATCCACGCTGAGCAGCGTTCGGCGCACTATTATCGGAAAAAGGGGGTGTGAAAATTTGAATAGCAGTAATGATCGCATCTTGATGGTGCTGGATAATTTGGGGACAGGCGGAACCGAGACACATGTTCTTAGCATAGGCAAAGCGTTGCAAAAAAAGGGCGCCCAACTGTTTTATGCTGGCGGGAACGGCCCCCTCTATCAAGCGTTTGTCGATGCAGGTTTTTTAGTTGAACGAATCGACTCCGCACGGGAACCCCTCTCGGCACGCGGGCAGCATTTGATCGAGAGTTACCAGGGGGTTATGAAGAAGCATGGCATTAGCATCGTCCATGTGCATCAGACTCCTTCAGGCTTACTCGCCGCTACTGCCGCTAATCAGTTGGGCATACCCGTCGTATTTACCTTGCATGGCACGTACTATCCAAAGGATGAAGCGATAAAAGTGGCACAGCTCTGTTCCGCTGTCATCAGTGTGAGCAAACCTGTCCAACTATTCTGGGAAAAGCTAGGGGTGAAAACCACACTCATTTCCAATGGGATTGATGTGGAAGATTTCCGGCCTGACTCTGCAAAAATGGTGAAGCTACCTTCCTTGCCGTCTGATGCCACAGTGGTGACGTATGTCAGCAGGCTGGCTTGGCAAAAAGCAACGGTGTGCAACATGGTGTTGCGAGCAACCAAAACATTGCGTAGTGAAATCCCCAACCTGCATATCGTGGTGGTGGGTTCGGGTGCCCAGTCCATTCATGTACATGAGCTGGCAAAAGCGTTAAATAAAGCAGCAGGGCAGCCCTATATCCACATTGTGGGGGAGCAAACCGATGTCCGACCGTATTACGCAATCAGTGATTTGGTGATTGGAACAGGCAGGGTCGCACTCGAAGCGATGGCGTGCGAAAAGCCAGTGCTTGCGATCGGAAATCATGGCTACGTCGGGTTGGTCGCGCCTTCGTCTTACGATTTGGCTTGGGACTGTTACTTCGGTGACCACTCCTCTGTGCAGAAGCCATCTCCTCAGCTGATCGATAGCGCTCTGCGTCAAGCGTGCCGAAACCGGAGTCAGCTGAAGGAAATAGGAGGTCTGGGAAGAGCATGGGTCCAATCCAATTTTCATATCACGCAGAAATGTGCCTCCTTGCTTACCATCTACGCTCAAGTGAAGAATGGGGGAGGTCAGACGAATATGAAAAAAGTCTTGTACGTAGGTTGGCTAGGGTTCAAAAATTTGGGTGACGAACTGATGTGGCATGCCTTTCACGATTTGTCCCGCAAATATCTCGACCCAGCTAAATACAAGGTGATTCCTTCGCTGCCAGGGGTTGACCTCAACGATTTAAGCGAATATGACACCGTCGTTTTGGGGGGAGGCTCGCTTCTTGTCCCCGGTTATGTGGATGTAGCCTATCGAGCAGTTGAACAGAAAAAGCGGCTATGGATCTGGGGGAGCGGATTCGATTCACAGGATAAGGTGCAGCTCGATTCCTCTGGCATATTAACGACGAAGCTCATGACAGACAATGAAAAGATGAGCCAGACGCTGCAAAAAATCGCGGAACACGCTACGTTCTTTGGTGTACGAGGACCGGTTACTCTTCAATACCTCCAGCAAGCGGGAGTAGGCGGCAAAGCATGGATCAGCGGAGACCCAGGAATGCTGCTCCTTCCTGCATCACCAGCAGCAGAGGTAGACAAAAGCAAGCGATTAACCATTGGTATCAACTGGGGGACATCCTATAATCGCATCTATGGGAAAAACGAGGACGCCGTAGAGGATGCGCTGGTGTATGCAGCCAAGAGGCTCATCAAGTTAGGCTACGATATCCATTTGCTGACGATGTGGGGACCGGATCGGGAAGCTATAAAAAGACTGCACAAAAAAATCGGCGATCCAACGCATACGATCCTCGACTTGGAGCTACACGACCATTCAAAAATGCTGGAGCTGATGAAAGGGTTTCAGGCGACGATTAACTTTAAGCTGCATGCCAATGTGCTGAGTGCCGCTGCTGGAGTTCCATTCGTCTGCTTAGCGTATCGCATCAAAAGCATCGACTTCGCTTACTCCTTGGATCTACCGGAGCTCCTTGTCTCCACAGATGAGCCACTATTAGCGGAACGAATTCTCATTTGTACCTGGGATGCAATCGCACGCAGGGAGCAGATCGCAGCAAAAATAGCAGCCAGTCAAAAAAAGATGATGGAGAATTTGGAGCAGCCGTTTATCCAAGGTCTGCTGTAAATCAAAAGGGGACCTGTGCTTCGCTACAGGTCCCCTCTTTCATTCATGAAAAGTGACGAAAATCAGTACTCACCGTGCTCCCGCAAGCTGGCTACAGGAACACTCATCTCCTGATCCGGCTGGTTGAGCGGGTAAATCCTTGCCATGTCGTTGTCATCATCGATGTGCTGGATGTATACGGGTATTCCATCGCAGGTAACATTCGCCATAACGGGTGAAGCGGCGATTTCTTTCGCGCGCTGTTTATTCATTTTGATTCCTCCTGTCATTCGTAACAGCATTAATATGTACATCAGCCCAGCAAGGTATACTTTTTGCGCCTGTTGACATTTCCTAAAATATGTAATAAATTGAAGGGGGAATTACTACGAAATCGTACTAAAAGGAGTCACCGGTATGCAGCAACTATATGACCTCTTTCTGAAAACCGGTTTGCGTCCGTTCGCCTTTATGTCTGATACGATGCAGCTTGAAGAAAAACTGACTCGCTCCGATTTGTCGACCCTCCTCATATTGCTGTTCCGCGGAGACTTGACCATGTCAGAGCTGGCGCAAGAGATGGGGGCGCCGCTTAGTTCGATGACCAGCATCGCGAAACGGCTTGAACGCAAAGGATACATCGCGAGGGCGACCTCTGTAGAGGATCAGCGGGTGAAGCTCGTCACACTGACACAACCAGGCAAACAGCTCGCAAAAGAATCGGAGCAAATGATGTTGGCGATGCTGGGCAGGCTTCAGGAAGCATTTACACCGGAAGAAATGGAGCAATTCACCACCCTGTTACTCAAGGCAGCCAAGGTATTTCAGGAGGGAGGACCTGTCAAGCCGCGCGAAACAAAGGTTCGTTCCATCAAGATCAACATTGAGGAATAGTCGGTTCGAGCCTGCTTCTTTTTTTGTCTAATTACTACGAAATCGTATTAAATGGATTGGAAGGAGAGAGTCGAGATGAGAATCGTCATTTATACCGGAAAAGGTGGGGTTGGGAAGACGAGTGTCGCAGCAGCAACGGCTGTTAAGCTGGCAAAGCAGGGAAAGAGGACGCTCGTACTCAGTACGGATGCCGCACACAGTTTGGCAGATTCATTGGGGACTGTGATCGGACCAGATCCCGTACCAATCAGCGAAAATTTATGGGGCCAGGAAGTAAACAGCTTGCGGGAAACCGAGCGCAACTGGGGAGCCGTTCAGGGGTGGCTGACAACACTGCTCGACAAAGCAAAGCTGACTGATATAACAACGGAGGAGATGCTCGTTTTTCCTGGCATGGAGGAATTGTTCAGTTTGCTACAGATCAAGGAACACGCCATAAGCGGGAAGTTCGACGTCCTGGTAGTAGATTGTGCCCCAACCGGGGAAACACTGCGTCTGCTCAGTTATCCGAACGTATTGAATTGGTGGTTGGAGAAAATTTTTCCGACGGAGCGCAAGCTGATCAAACTGGTTCGCCCAGTGGCCAAGATCGTCAACAAAGTAGAACTTCCTTCTGATGATGTGCTAGACAGTGTTGAGCAGCTCGCTCGGGGGCTGGAGGAAATGCAACGAATTGTTTTGGACCCGGAGATTACATCAGTGAGGATCGTCGTAAACCCAGAAAAAATGGTGCTCGCGGAAGCAAAGCGCTCGTTCACGTACTTGAATCTGTTCGGGTTCAATACGGATGCGATCATCGTGAATCGGGTGCTTCCGGATGAAGCGGGAGAAGGATTTTTTGCCCACTGGCGAGAGCTGCAACGAAAGTATGAGAACGAAATCGTGGAAAACTTTCAGCCGCTCCCGATTTTGAAAGCACCAATGATGCCAAAAGAAGTGATTGGGTTGCCCATTCTAGAAGAATTGGCTGACATCGTTTTTGGAACAGAAGACCCATCCGCCAAGCTTTATCAGGGCAGAACGGAACTGATTCGAGAAGTGGACGGCGAGATGCATTTGGAGCTGACGATTCCTTTTGTAGATAAAGCAGCCTTGGATTTAACGCAAACAGGGGATGAATTGACCGTAAATGCGGGTGCCTACAAGCGAAAAGTTATTTTACCACGAGTATTAATGGGACGACAGGTAACGGGAGCGAAATATGCGGAAGATCGGCTGATCATTCGTTTTAGCGCAAGGGAAGGGGCTGCCCAACATTGAGACCTACTGGATTGAATCGGGTGCTGACGATTCTCGGGAACATGGAACAGCATGGAACCGAGCGACATGTGAAAAATGCCTGCAAAGAATGGCTACTCGCATCGCGGTCAGTGATCGACAGCATGATCGATGCGTTACAGGATGAACAGGAACGTCCGAAAGCTCATAAAATCAACATTTCCAAGGAATAGAATAGGCCAAATTGAGAGGAGAGAAATGACATGGTAAATGGGATCAAGCGCCAAATGGGTTTCACTCTCATCCTGACAGGACTGCTGCATACGGTTGTCGGACTTTTTTTCTACGCGGAGCCACTTCAGCAGATCGTCGCAAATGGCTTTTGGAATGCGGTAGGGCGAGAGGAAGATGCTGCTTTCTGGTTTATGATGTTTGGCTTTTTGTTGATTTTACTCGGATATATGGCGGATTGGCTGATGAAAAAGAAGGGAATGGAGCCGCCGGCTACCTTCGGGTGGACGATTCTTGGCATATGTGTGGTCGGGGTGATTGCCATGCCTGTATCGGGCTTCTGGCTAGCCTTACCACAGGCAGGCATCTTGCTTCGCAAGTGATGTAAGAAATTTGCGGATAGGTAGATGGTTCAGATAAAATGAATGTACCATTTTCCATATGTTTCAATATCCGAGGATGGGATTGTCTATAAAAGAAAGATGGGGATAACACGATGGAGCACATCTATAACGTCCAAACCTTAATCAAAGAATCGCAAAAAAACAGAGTGAAATACTTGTTCTTTTGGGGACATACACAGAAGGAGTCAGGCACTATCGATAAATCATGCTTCAGCCAATGGTATCCGGCCGCTTTTGTAGAGGACGGTATCACGTACTTGACCGCTGAGCATTACATGATGGCGAAAAAGGCTGAGCTGTTCGGTGATCTTGCCATTCGTGATGAAATACTCAGGAAAAGCCATCCAAAACAAGCGAAGGAATTGGGACGAAAGGTTCATTCCTTTGACGAGGCTGTGTGGAATGCGAACAAGACGGCGATCGTTCGCCAGGCAAACCTATTAAAATTCAGCCAGCATGCCGATTTGAAAGCGTACCTCTTGGACACAGGTGACCGTATTATTGTGGAAGCGAGTCCTTATGATCGGATATGGGGAATCGGGATGGCCCACGATCATCCGCATGCGGAACAGCCCGAAAAGTGGCGGGGAGAAAATCTGCTCGGTTTTGCATTGGTGGCAGTCAGGGAGCAGTTACGTTCATGATCCAGGTTGCCCATCTTTTTTGGGGGGAGCAAAACAGAAATAGACGTACAAATACGCCATTCTTTCCTATGATTATTCAGAAAGAATAGCGTATTTTTTCCTTTTTTACCTACTTGCTAAATTCTGCAAGTAACATATTTTTAAAGTTAGCTTTACCCAAATTGTTCAAATTGACGGTTAACATATGCTTGCCTCCAAGTGTACCCCCAACAAGAGTAATAAACCCTGGAATGCTACCTGTATGTCCCCATATTGAAACACCGTTTGGAAGCTTCGTTTCATAGATTCCAAGACCATATCCGCTGATCTCAGCACTTCCTGTAGGAACTGTAGTAAGCATTTCTTTTAATTGCTGCTCCTTCAGTAATTTGCCACTGAGTAAGTAAGAGAAGAATTTATTTAAGTCGTCGGCAGTAGAAATCATATCTCCAGCCGAGCTAGCTATACTTGGGTTATAATAAGTAACGTCTTTTAGCTCACTTGCTCCGTCAGGATGGAAATATCCACGGGCATGGTTGGTGCCTGGAATAACGTTCGAATTGCCAGGTAGGAATGTATTCGACAATTCAAGCGGTTCAATAATCCGATTTTCAATCTCTTCCGCATAGCTGTTTCCGGTTATTTTTTCAATAAGGATACCCAGTAATACGTATCCTGTGTCTGAATATGACCAGCCCTTTCCTGGGGCAAAGTCTGGAGGCAGAGAAAGCCCAATCTTTACTAATTCTTCAGCGGTATATGATTTTTTGGCATTCATCATATCAGCATCTTTTGATCTTAAGTATTCAGCGATACCACTTGTATGGTTCAATATCTGCCGGATAGTAATCTGGTTACCATCATATCCGTTTCCTTGAATGACACCAGGCAACCATTTTTCGATGGAGTCGTCTAGATTCAGGCGATTCTCTCCAGCTAATTGAAGTACAACTGTTGCGGTGAACGTCTTCGTCACGCTACCAATGCGAAAGCGAAAATCTGTTTCCATTGGTTTCTTAGTGCTCAGATTCGATACCCCAGCGGCGTAACCCCATGTTTTTCCATCCTCATAAGTTTTAGCGAGTATCCCCGGGTTTCCAAGTTGCAATATATCCCGCATTGCTTGCTTGACGGAATTACGATCTCGTTGAGTGCTTGTTTGTAACGAACCGGATACATTTTGAGTGGGCTCTGCTTTTACAATTGAGGTTGGCGTTATGTATAACAGGGAACTTCCAGCTATTAAAAGGGCCAGACTTGCAAATGTAATTTGACTACGTTTTTTCATAAGGCATTTCTCTCCTCTATTTATATTGTATAGGTGATTGCTTGTTCTTTTCCTTGAAACACTCTTGTTAAATGGTTTGTTTTTCATATATAAGTCATATCTGTTCCGCGTTTCACGCAGCGTTGTTTTTTTATCATACAGAATGAAAATCTCTTTTTTCTTACGCATTCCTTACAAATTACTTATGTTTAAAATAGCTTGACATTGTGCTGCATTAAAATTTGTCTTTACACGAAAAAGTGGTTGAGCAGACATCGTGCTGCTCAACCACTTCTTTCTTTATTGCACAGAAAACGCAGCTTTGACCTGGTCCAAAGACATGACCATCTGCCCATATAGCTTCCCGTCTGGAGTTGCTGGATCATAGGGATTGGACTGAGGCAAGGAAACGACGTATACCAGCCCATGCGTTTGTGCCAGTACATCACCCAGCGGCGGTCCTTCCAATTTGGACAGGTGATTCCAATGTGGTACCGTCATGACAAAAATGGTGAGGAGTGAGGATCGCTCCTCCTTTCGTTGATTGGGAGCGAACATAAAATGCGCTTCGTATTTCGTCGGCACATCCAGCTTGCCCTCCAGTGGCTGTTGGCGAGGGGGGCGCTTAGTCGTCGATGAGAACTCCTCCACGATGTAATTTCCGGTCCAAGAGGGAGGGATGGCAAACGTAAATGTCTCGGTGATCGGGATCGGCACTGTGAATTGATTGTTTATGGTTCGACCTTTGATCTCATCGGTTGTCGGTCTTTTGACTTCCCGCTCAGGGTCAGATGGAGCCGCTTGCTGTGGCGGTGGCGCTGCTTGTGGACCTGTCAGTGAACAGGCGGAGAGCAGAAAAATGAGGATGAGTCCTACATAGAAGTACGTTGCTACTTTCATCACGGTCCTCCTTGATGTATAAAACACTCCCGCTTATTCATTCCACGCAAGGAGGAAAACTATTCCATAGTCTTATCGTGAATATTTATTCAATAAAACATATTTTTCTTGAATATCAGAAAATATATAATTATAATTTAAATCAGAAATCATTTCCGGTATTCGGAAAAATTAATGCGCAATTCATCCGGGACATAAATGGGGGATAGCAGGATGATTGAGGTTAAGCAGCTTGTCAAATCTTTTGGCCCGTTAACCGTGTTGAAGGGCGTTACGCTCACGGTGGAAGAAAAGGAAGTTGTCGTCTTGCTTGGAGCCAGTGGCTCAGGAAAAAGTACTTTACTCCGATGTTTGAATTTTCTGGAATTTCATGACGGCGGAGAGATTCGAATCGGTGGTCAGCAAATTGATCCACACAAGACGAATCTGAATCAGTTCCGCGCCGAGGTCGGCATGGTTTTTCAGCACTTTAATCTGTTTCCGCACAAGACAGTTTTGGAAAACTTGATCGAGGCACCTGTTCACGTCAAAGGGATGAATGTAGCAGAGGCCAAACAATTAGCGTATGAGCTCCTGAAAAAAGTGAATATGCAGGATAAGGCCGATGTCTACCCAGACATGCTCTCTGGTGGACAAAAGCAACGGGTTGCCATCGCCAGGGCGCTTGCGATGAAGCCGAAAATCATGCTTTTTGATGAGCCAACCTCTGCACTCGATCCCGAGCTCGTCGGTGAAGTGCTACAGGTCATGAAGCAGCTCGCCAAAGAAGGAATGACAATGATCGTCGTGACACATGAAATGGGGTTCGCTCGTGAAGTAGCAGATCGGGCGGTGTTCATGCACGATGGGCAAATTCTGGAGCAGGGACCACCGAGTGAATTCTTTGAGAATCCGCAGCATGATCGTACCAAGCAGTTTTTAGGTAGCATCCGGTAAAATCCGCTACATCTAAATAATATAGAGATGAAAAACAGGGGGAATCACCAATGAAAAAACGTGCAAAATGGTCCGGAATTTTGTTGTCCACGGTTCTAATGGGCTCGCTGCTACTCTCAGCTTGTGGATCACAGACAAGCACACCGGCAGCAGGTGGACAAGCTTCTGGAGACGGTGGAAAGAAAGATTTTACGTACGCCATGAGTGGCGTGTACAAGCCGTTTAGCTTCAAGGAAAACGGGCAACTTACTGGCTTTGACGTAGAAATTGGACAAGCACTGGCAGAAAAAATGGGCATGAACGCAGTGCCGATCACCAATCCATTTGAAACGATCATCCCCGGTCTGGACGCGAAAAAATACGACGCTGTCATCGGGAGCTTGACCGTCACACCTGAGCGTCAAAAAGCTGTTCTGTTCACCAATCCGTACTACCGTTCCGGTTCGCAAATTTTCGTGCAAGAGGGCAATACCACCATCAAGAGCAAAGAAGATTTGAAGGGCAAAAAGATCGGCGTAGTAAAAGCATCCAACTACTTGGATTGGGCGAAAAAGCTGACCGATGAAGATAAAATCACGCAGTATGATAGCGATATCACCGCTTTGCTCGACCTGCCGACAGGACGCCTCGATGCCGTGATTACCGACCAGGTAGTTGGCTTGCGATTCATTAAAGAAGGCGGAGGAAAAGTAATTGACGTAGGCGAACCACTGAGCTTTGACGAGCAAGCGATCGCTGTGCGCTTGGGTGACCAGGAGGCAGTAGATCGCCTCAACAAGGCGTTGGACGAGATCGTTAAAGACGGTACCTATGAAAAGATCAGCCAAAAATGGTTTGGCCGCAATATCCTGCAAAAACAGTAAGTGGGCAACGGGGTGTCCGTGATGGATGCCCCCCTTTTTAACGCTTCATGTGAGGAGGATTGCACGTGATTATAGATATTTTTCTATCCAGTTATCCCCTTTTTCTAAAAGCGACATGGCTCACAGTTCAGTTGACGGCCGTTGCCCTGATGCTCGGTTGTGTGGTAGGTCTTGTCATTGCCTTTTTCCGGATATCCGATAACAAAGTATTGAACTACATCGCACACGTCTACATTACCGTCATTCGCGGGACGCCTTTGATCGTGCAAATTTGTATTCTGTACTTCGGCTTGGCAAATTTGGTGACGCTCTCGCAGTTTTGGGCAGGAGCCATCGCGCTGGCAGTTCATAACGGCGCATATATTGCAGAAATTTTCCGAGGCGCGATCCAGTCCATTGATCGTGGGCAGATGGAGGCATCCCGATCACTCGGAATGTCGTACCCGTTGGCGATGCGCAGAATCATTTTGCCACAGGCGTTCCGTCGGGCGATCCCATCGCTTGGCAATCAGTTTATCATCGGGCTCAAAGACTCATCGCTGGTCGCCTACGTAGGGATGCAAGATTTATGGGGAACCGGTCTGGGTGAAGCAGCCTCCAACTACAAGCAGCTAGAGACTTATATGGTCGTAGGCTTGTACTATCTCGTATTGATCATGATCTTCTCATATTTCGTAAACAAACTGGAAGCACGATTAGCCAGAGGCAAAGCCCCCAATAAACAAGCGAAAGACAACACGAGTGTGGCGGCGTAACTCTTAGTCATGGAGGACGAAAGAAAGATGGTTCAATCAGTCGAACGGGCGATGAAAATTATTCGGGTACTGATTTCAGACGAAAAACATGCTTGGCCGATTTCGGAGCTGGCGAGCGCAACGGGTCTACCAATCAGTACGCTCCACCGTTTTCTCGAATCCATGATCCAGTTCGGATTGGTTGAGCAGGACCCAGTCACCAAGCATTACAAGCCGGGATATACGTGGATGGAAATCGGTTTTATCCTGCATGAAAAGCTAAACCTGCGGGCTGTGGCGAGGCCTTTCATGGAGGAGCTGGCAAATGAAGTCGAAGAGAGTATCTTCCTCAACGTATTGGCTGGGCCGGATTCGATGCCGATCGAAAAAGTAGAAAGTCCACTGAAAATACGCATAGACGAGAACCTGGGGGAGCGGATTCCTCTCACAATCGGCGCCCCTAGCAAAATCATTCTCGCGTATTTGAAGCAGGATGCGATCACGAAAGTCGTTTCAGCCCAGCTTTCGCCAGACAAGCAGCCGTCATTTTTGGACCAGCTGAGTGAAGCGAAGAAAAGTGGCTATGCGATCAGCTACGAAGAGAAGACGGAAGGCACCATGGCAGTCGCTGCTCCAATCATCGGCTACGGAAATCAACTCGTCGGAGCGCTCTCGATCAACGCCCCGTGCTTTCGGGTGACAGAAGATCGATTGCCCCTACTCATCGAAAAAGTGAAACGCCAAGCTACGACGATTTCGGCAAGAATCGGCGGCGCATAAGTTAACCCTCCATTCCAGCATCTGTGGATGGAGGGTTTGCTTTTTTTTATAGTAACCATCAGATCTTTCAATTTTTTCGCCTCGAAAAACTGTGTTAGTGTGAAAGAAACAGTGGGGAGGGGAGAGAGACATGTTTCCATTTCGCGTTATTAATCAGGAAACAACGGAAGATGTGCTGGATATGGTTAGTGTCATCGAAGTGGTGGAGCAAGCCTATCAAATGAAATCGAGTCAGCAGGCGACGTTGTTTCCACTCATTTTTCATGAGTTCGTAGAGGGCAGAGCCGACATGGATATCAAATCCGGTCATTTGCCGCAAGCCGATATATTTGGACTCAAGCTCGTCTCGTGGTTCGGTGACAATGACAAGAAAGGTCTGCCACAACTAGTCGGTACTGTGATGGTAGTAGACAGCCGAACTGGCGTACCGCAGGGGATTTTGAGTGGAGAGCACATTACTTGCATGCGTACGGGAGCTGCCGGAGGAATCGGTGCAAAGTATTTGGCACGTCCCGAATCGGAGAACCTGCTGATTGTCGGGACGGGACATCAGGCTCCTTTTCAAATCATGGCGACACTGATGACGATGACAGAGATCAAGCGGGTGTACATCTGCAATCCGCGATCACCAGAAAAGGCGCAAAGCTTTGCCGCCAAAATCAAAGAGAACCTCTTGACCAGATTCGTCTCCAAGTATGCGGGAGAAGAGTACGAGCGGTATGCCAGCCGTTGTGACGTGGAGTTTATCGCGGTGGACAATCTCGAAGAAGCGACTAGACAAGCAGATATGATCATCACCGCAACTCCTTCACGTGAACCGATGATCCAAGCGGAGTGGGTAAAGCCGGGGACGCATATTACCTGCATAGGGGCAGACATGGAAGGAAAACAGGAAATCGATGAACGGCTTTTTGCAAAAGCGCGCGTCTTCGTTGATGATGTCGGACAGTCAGTACGGGTGGGAGAGACAGAGGTAGCTGTAAAAAAGGGGCTGATAACAGAGGGCGATATCGCAGCAGAGATTGGCAATGTCATCCCCGGTCGTGCCCAAGGAAGACAACATGTAGAAGAAATCACGATTTTTGATAGCACCGGGATCGCGTTCCAAGATTTACTGACAGCGGCACACATTTTGAAAGTGGCGGATAAGCGCGGTATAGGAACGATCGTTGATCTGTAAGGGTGAAAGGATAGGATTAGGAGGGGAACGACGATGAGAATTGCACCTTTTAAAGTAGAAGAATGGATGAACGCCTACGAGATGGAGGCTGTTTACAATATTGCCGAAACATGCGTCGATTCGCTGACGGTAGAAGAGTTGATCCGCCTTTCCGATGAGCCGGAAGATTTTTTCCGAGAGATGGCCCAGAAGAAGCTGACGTACGGTCATATCGAGGGTTCGCCGGAATTCCGCAGTCTCGTCGCGAGTATGTATCAAACGATGAAGCCGGACAACATTTTGGCGATGAACGGGGCGATCGGAGCGAATTTTCTCACCTTGTTCTCGCTCGTTGCGCCTGGTGACGAAGTAATTACAGTGCATCCAACGTATCAGCAAATTTATTCGGTACCGGAGTCGTTCGGAGCGCAGGTCAAGCTGCTCAGACTTTTGCCGGAAAATGATTTTTTGCCTGATCCGGTTGAGCTACGTTCACTCATTACAGACAAGACCAAGCTGATCTGTATCAACAATCCGAACAATCCATCTGGAGCTTTGATGGGTGAAGGTTTGCTGCGAGAAATCGTAGAGATTGCCCGCTCCGTAGATGCTTACTTACTGTGTGACGAGGTGTATCGAAATTTGCACCAAGACCCGGAGGTTGTGGTACCATCTATCGTCGACTTGTACGAAAAAGGGATTGCGACAAGCAGCATGTCCAAAGTGTTTTCATTGGCGGGCTTGCGTCTGGGGTGGATTGCAGCACCTCAGGATGTGATCAAAAGCTGCTTCCAGCACCGCGATTATACGACCATCAGCTGCGGGATGCTGGATGACATGCTGGCTGTCCATGCACTGAAAAACCGCGACAAGATCATGGAGCGCAGCCTAAAGATCGTGCGGGACAACCTGCAGATTCTCGATGAGTGGGTAGCGAAGGAGCCGTTGGTCTCTTACGTCAAGCCGCAGGCTGGAACAACGGCAATGCTCAAGTACGAGCTGGATATCCCTTCGGAAACGTTTTGCATTGACCTGTTTAAAACGACAGGGGCGTTTTTGACACCAGGCAGTTGCTTCGACATGGAAGGGTGGTTACGAATCGGGTACGCCTGCTCGTCTGAAGTGCTTCAAGTAGGTCTATCAAAAGTATCGGAGTTTTTGGAGTCACGCAAATAAGGGATAAAGTAGGAGAGGGAGTGTCTCTTCGGTGGAAGAAAAGAGACACTCTTATGCTCGCAAGCTGGCGGAGATGATAGGGGAGCACGCACAGGGTATCGGTTGAACATAGAGCCACTCTCGGCTACACTTTTTCTAACAGAGGTTGTTCAAAAAGCCGACTTTTTGAACACGCACTTACACGAAGAATGGGTGTCGTTCGGTGAGGGAGTGGATAATCAATCATGGAGTTACGCAATCTGAAGACATTTCAGGTCGTTGCCGAGCATTTGAACTTGACGAAGGCTGCAGAGCAACTCGGATACAGCCAGCCTACGATTACACTCCAGATTCAAGCATTGGAGCGGGAGCTGGGTCATCCTTTGCTTAATCGGGTAGGCAAGCGCACGTTTTTGACACCGGCCGGAAAAATAGTGAAACAACATACGGATCAGCTTTTCTACGTTCTCCAGCACATGGCGGAGGGACTTAATCACTTAGACATGCCTGTAGGACCGCTGGTCGTGGCGGCCCCGGAGTTTTATTGCATCCAATACATGCCCCAAATTCTGAAAGCATATGTAGAGACACATCCACAGGTCAATTTGCAGGTCATTTCATGCACCAGTCAGGAGACTTTGAAAAAAATACAAGCCCACGAGGCAGATATTGGGATCATTGCGGGCATCACCTCGCAACCAGGTATTCATTCCAGCGTCGTGGACTTGGAACAATTCACCTTGATTGCTTCTCCTGATTTGATGAAGGACAAAACACTGGCAGAGGCTCTCATGACCTTTCCTTTTTTGTCTTATCAGGAGGGGTGCAATCTCGATGAATTTATTACCCAATGCCTGTTGGAGTTAAACTACATCCCACCCTCTATCATTAAATGTAGCAGCGAAGAAACGATCAAACGGTCAGTCCTGAATCAAACAGGCATAGCCCTGCTCAGTAAGGTTCTAGTGGAAAAAGAGCTTCGAACAGGAGAACTAATGGAGTTGTACCGCTTTTCCAAGAAAGCAGAAACATCGCTGGTCTGTCTGGGGCGCCGAAGAGAAGAGCCTGCAATCCAGACCTTCATGGAACTGGTCAAAGACATTTGGTTATCGATAAGAGAAGAGTAGTCATGACAAGGGGCAGTCTAAGGAGTCCCTCAAAAGTAAAGAAGCTGGGAAAAACGGTTTCGTTTTTCCTAGCTTCTTTTTCTGTGTGGAACGGCAATAATATTGTAAAATGAAAGAAGGTAAGAGAAATAGGAGATGACAACAAATGAGTAAGCAAGTAAACGAAAAGGAACTCGTTTCGCATTTAGCTACCAAAACAAAAGTAGATCCGCAAAAAATCATGATCGTACTCAAGCATGAGCAAGCGTACATGAACAGTGCGAAGGCAGATGCAAAAGGTGATGTCGACGTTGATTTTGATGATCTCGTAGATTACATCATGGGTAAGTCAGATGTGAAGCTAGATGAGATCACCGTAGAGAAGATCCTGGATGTAGAGATGGAATACTTGATTAAAAAAGGAATCGCCGGATATATAGACTAATAGAGGACGTCTGGTTATCAGGAAAAGAAGAGTAGTGTTCCAAGCACATTCCCCTTGTAGAGGGTGATGTGCTTTTTTATTACCACAACGCAAAAGGGTTATCATGGTAAAAAATCTAAAAACCATCTGAAAGACGGTGGCTGCAGTGGGGAGAAGAATATTTCCAGTCTAGGCTCCAGGCTCCGTCCCTCAGGGAAGCTTTGACTGCCCGCTCCAAAGGAATTAGCGGGGAAACGCAAAAGTGGTAGCCGCTACGTCGCATGAGCACGGTTGCGTTTCTTTTACCCGCTAATCCCTTCTCCGCTCGGTAGGACTCCACAAGTCGCTACGTCTGGAAATATTCTTCTCTGGCGTATCTGATTACGTTCTTCGTTCTTTTCAAGCTTTTAAAAAACGAATAACTTTAACAGCTCGTAGAGGAAACAGGAGAAATAAGCGAAGATCTTTGGTACACCGACCGAGACGGAATGCAAAAAGCGAAACACGCCCTTAAGCGTCCACCTCTGAAACACATCCTGAATGGACCACTTTGGACGCGGTTTCGCTTTTTGCATGGAGTCGGGCAGTGAATCCCCCAGCGGGTGGGACAAGAAGCTGAGCGTTTTCTCCTGTTTCCTCCCCACCACAACAGAGTGACAAGTGGATTTTTAGTATTATTTAACAAGGGATATATACACTGAAAATCCAAAAAATATCTGAAAGACAAATGTAAATTGTTTGACTATTGGTAGTCGTCGTGTCTATAATTTGGTTATCTTTGTTAGTAATGTTAACTAACTGTGTGGCGGTGATCGAAGAAGCGTGCAAGCTCCCAAAAAAACAGGTAATAGCAAACTCGTGAAAAAACTGAATAAAGAAGAAGTATTGCAACAGGTCGTCTTGCACGGGCAAATTTCCCGCGCAGATATCTCCAAGCAGACACATCTCAGCCGTCCATGTGTTTCCGCCCTCGTAGATGAAATGATCCAGGAAGGACTCCTACAAGAAGTAGGAATGGGCGATTCCAAAGGCGGCCGAAAGCCGATTTTGTTGGAGTACAACTATCAGGCGTACGCCATTGCAGGCGCGATTTTTGAAGGATCTACCCTGGACATGGCCATCGCAGATATGAAAGGTGAGTTCTTGGCTCGCTATCGCAAACGGCTGGCACAACCAGCGAATGGCGAAACCGTCATCGAAGATTTGGCAGCCGGACTGGATCGCTTGCTGCGTGAAAGCGGCATCCCGCGAGAGCGTCTACTCGGAATGGGCGTCGGTTTGCAGGGGGTCACACAGCGTGGCAGTGGAACCGTCAGCTTTTCGCCCAGCACAGGATGGATGGGTTCACCGATTCAGCAGACCATCGAAGCGCGACTCGGACTGCCCGTCATTATCGACAATGACGTGAATATGATGACACTGGGCGAGTATGTCCGTGGAGCAGGGGTCGGCCATACCAATGTCGTCTACATGTACGTAGGAACGGGGATTGGGGCCGGGATCATTTTGGATGGACAGTTTTATCGGGGGAGTCGTGAGGCAGCAGGAGAAATCGGCTTCATGATGATCGGCCCGGTACATAATCGCCCGAATGGCGCGTCAGGCGTGTTTGAGACGCATTATTCGATTCCGGGTATCCAAGCGCAGGCTAAGGGATTTCTCTCTGACCTTCAGGAAGGGTCGAGTGTCATAGAAGAGCTGATCCGGCACGCCAAGCAAAATGCAGAAGCAAAAGAGCTTCTTGCAGATGTGTATCGACATTGGGCGTACGGAATGGCGAACATCATCAGTATTTTGAACCCGGAAATATTGATCCTGAGCGGGGAGATGGTCCACGTCGATGGTGAAGGGGTGAAGCAAATTCACGAATGGCTGAGAGAATGGGTGCCCGAGGTGCCTAATCTTGAAAAAGCGAGTCTGGGGGAGCGAGCTGGTTTGATTGGTGCTGTCCATAGTGTTTTGGAAGCGTTTCCTTTCACACGACTGCTTGACAAAGAGTGAGAAGAACAAGAGGGGGAGTTCGTTTTGAAAAAGACAACTAGCAAGCTGAAAACATGGATGAAGGGCGTATTTGTCAGTTCCTTGGCTCTGACTGTGGCTGCGTGCGGCAGTGGAGGACAGGAAGCAAAGCCTGCGGACAACAACGCAGGCGGCCAATCAGGCACGGCTGCTCAACCTGCTGATTCATCGGGTGACCCACAAAGACTGGTGATTTACACCGGACGGGACAAAAACATTTTTGAAATCGTATTGCCAAAATTCAAAGAAAAGTACCCGAACATTGAAGTGGAAACACTCGAGATGGGTGCCCAACAAATTTTGGAGCGCGTTCGTGCAGAGAAGGCGAACCCGCAGGCTGACTTCTGGTGGGGTGGTACCCAATCTGCTCTAGCGACAGCAGCCAATGAAGATCTGCTGGAGCCTTACAAGCCGACTTTTGCAGACAAGGTTCCAGATTTGTACAAAGATCCACAAGATCGCTGGTACGGCGAAATGCTTTTGCCAGAGGTTATCATGTACAACTCGCAGGTGCTGAAGCCAGAAGAAGCGCCGCAAGATTGGGACGAATTGATCGATCCGAAATTCAAAGACAAGATCGTTATCCGAAACGTACTGCCGTCCGGCACGATGCGTACCATTTATTCTGCAATGATCTTCCGTCAAGGGGCGGATACTCCTGAAAAAGGTTATGAATGGCTGACCAAGCTCGATGCCAATACAAAAGAGTACACGCAAGACCCGACAAACCTGTATTTGAAGCTGGATCGTCAAGAGGGCGTCATCTCCTTGTGGAACCTCCAAGACGTGCTGATCCAAAGCAAAAAGAACAACCATCCGTATGACTTCATTTATCCGAAGAGCGGGGCACCAATTCTCGTAGACGGCGTGGCTCTGGTAAAAGGCGCGAAAAACCAGGACGCAGCGAAAAAGTTCATGGAATTCTTGATGAGTCCTGAAATGGCTGCCCAATTGGCGAAGGAGCGCTTCCAGTTCCCATCTCGTACGGACATCAGCAAGGACCAATTGCCAGATTTCATGAAAAATCTCGAGCTGAAGCCAATGGAACTCGATTGGGCTGTCATGGCTGCAAAAGAAAAAGAGTGGATGCAGCATTGGGATGAAAACATCAAGGGCAAAGGCAAGAAGTAAGGAAGGTTTTTTTCAAGCAGCTAGGCGGGAAGGCGTTGTCCTTTCCGTCTAGTCACTTATAGAAGTTGTTTGAAAACGGACGCAGCTTGAAATGACTTGCGATGAAGGAGGAAACACAACCCGATGAGCAGCGTAACACTTGATCACGTTCACAAAAGGTTTGGCCAAGCAAAAGGGGTCGAAGATGTTCACATTCATATCGAATCAGGAGAGTTTTTTACTTTTCTCGGTCCGAGTGGCTGCGGCAAAACGACTACCCTGCGCATGATTGCCGGCTTTTATTATCCAACGGATGGCCATATCCGCTTTGGATCACAGGAGGTTACATCTCTTCCTCCGCATAAGCGCAATACCGGGATGGTATTCCAAAACTACGCGTTGTTCCCGCACATGACTGTTTTTGAAAATATCGCGTTTGGTTTGCAGGTTCGGAAAGTGAACAAAACCGATGCAAAAGAGCGCGTAGAACGGATCATGAAGCTGGTCCGTCTGGAAGGCTATGGTGAACGCCGCATTGATCAGCTTTCTGGGGGACAACAGCAACGGGTAGCACTGGCACGGGCGCTGGTCATCGAGCCGCAGATTCTGCTGTTGGATGAGCCGCTGTCCAATCTGGATGCGAAGCTTCGCGAAGAGACGCGTTTTGAGATCAAGAGACTCCAGCTGGAGTTGGGGATTACGACGATTTACGTTACGCACGATCAGGCGGAAGCGATGTCGATGTCAGACCGGATTATGGTCATGCAGAGCGGAGAGGTGCAGCAGATAGGCACACCGCATGAGATTTATCATCGTCCTGTAAACCGTTTTGTCGCTTCTTTTATCGGCGAGACGAATCTGTGGGAAGGGACAGTTACAGGGTTTGATGGCGACGAAGTGCTGGTTCGCACGGCTTCTGGACAAATGCTCAGCGGATTTAAGAAAAACGCTTCTCCACGTGCACAGCTGTCAGTTGGGGAGAAGGTGACAATGTCGATCCGTCCTGAATCCGTCCTGGAGAGTACAGGCAACGAGGGACAAAATGTAGTGACAGGCTCTGTTGTCATGTCTGAATTTACAGGGGCGTGTGTCAATTACGTCACGGAGGTAGGAACGGAGAGCCTGCGCAGCATGTCGATCAACCTGGGACGACCGATTAAACAGCGCGGCGATGCCATCGGCCTACATATACCGAAAGAGAGCATTTATTTTGCCGGATAAGGGGGAAGAAGCTTTTGAGAGCAGAGTTGCAGCAAGCGCCGACAGCAGCCAGACGAAAGTCCATCACCGCTTCACCCGCCTTCGTCTACGTGCTGGTATCGCCACTCTTTTTAATATTGTTGGCTTATGTCGTTTATCCATTGTTCGAAACGTTCGTTGCGAGTATCAAAATCGATGAAGAAATTACGTGGAAAAACTATATTCGCTTCTTCAGCCTGGAGCATACGGCCAACCTGGAAGCGTTGTGGAACAGTGTCTACATATCGGTTCTGAGTGTCATTACATGCGGAATCGTTGGCGTCGCGATGGCGTTTTTATTGGAACGCTATGATTTTCCTGGACGAAAAATCCTTTCTGTTCTGGCTTTGGTTCCGATGGCGTTGCCTCCACTCATTGGCGTTCTCTCGTTTACCTTTTTGTACGGAGAGAGTGGAATCATTCCACGGGCGATCAAAGAGCTGTTTGGGCTTGCCCAGGTTCCTTTCTCGTTAAAAGGAATTTGGGGTGTGGTCGTCGTTCATACGTTTACGATGTACACCTACTTCTTCATGACAGCTACAGCAGCAATCAAGGGACTCGACCCGTCCTTGGAAGAGGCGGCAGCCAGTCTTGGAGCGAATCGCTTTACCGTTTGGCGGCGCATTATTTTGCCGATGCTTACGCCAGCCATGGTCGCGTCTTCTCTGTTGGTTTTCATGATTTCGATGGCTTCTTATACGGCGCCACTCATTTTCGGAATTGACCGGACAATGACGATGCAAATCTATCTGTCTCGCACCAATGGAGATTTGGACATGGCTGCGACACAGTCTACGATTCTTTCGATTGTTTCCGTGGCTTTTCTTTTGATCATGCGTTGGTACCAAGGCGCGCGCAACTACCAGAATTTGAGCAAAGGGGTCAGCGTGCACCGTACCGAGATCAAGAGCAAAGCAGGACGCTACACCACGATTGTGCTGTCGTTTATCGGTACAGTCATTCTGATGCTGCCAATTCTCGTATTGGTACTCATCTCCTTCTCGGTGGATGGTACCTGGACGGTGCAAATATTACCTCCGGAGTATACCTTGTCGCATTACATGGATTTGTTCACGGATAGTAAGACATGGCGTCCGATTCTCAACAGCTTGCAGTTGTCTGCTATCGCGGTAATCGGGATTGTCATTTTCGGTGTAGCTGCGGCTTATGCCATGGTTCGCCTCAAGTTTCGCGGGAAAACGCTTCTTGATGTATTGATCATGCTGCCATGGGCATTGCCAGGGACAGTTGTGGCGATCAACCTGATTGCAGCGTTCAGTGAGCCGAATGCATTCAGCTTTGGTCAGGTTTTGATCGGAACATTCTGGATTATCCCGTTGGCGTATTTTGTCCGACATCTACCACTTGTGTTTCGCTCTACCAATGCGACTTTGATGCAGATGGACCCATCCGTCGAGGAGGCTGCGCGGAATCTGGGTGCTTCCTGGTGGTACAGCTTCAGACGTGTCGTGTTCCCGATGGCTTGGGGTGGAATTCTCGCAGGTACGCTCTTGGCATTCGTCCAGTGTATCGGGGAGTTTGTGGCTTCGATTCTGATCTTCACACCGAAGACAACGCCATTGTCTGTCGCGGTATTCCAACGCATGTACAGTAATGAATTCGGCACCGCTTGCGCCTATGGTGTCTTGCAAATCGTGGTCATCATCATCGTATTGTTCATCTCCAGAAAACTGACCGGAGATAAAGCGGGAACTGCCGTGTAAAAGCTGGATGCCTTCGTGAAAAAGGGGGAGCTTCACGTGGATGTCAGTGAATCGATGGACAAGAAATCACCGATGGTGCAGCCGACTAAATTGCCCTGCCCGCCCATTCCCGCATCTCTTCGCACCATGCAGGGGGAACACGGACTGCTCGATCTATGGAAAGCGATTAAGCCGCTCGATACCATTGCCAGTGCCATGAACACAGGTGCCCATCCAGACGATGAGCACAGTGCCATGCTCGCTTACTTGGCGCTGGGGAGAGGCGTGTATACCACGAGTGTGATCGCGACAAGAGGGGAAGGCGGCCAAAACGAAATCGGCTGCGAGCAAGGTACCGCGCTTGGGATTATCCGCACGCGCGAACTGGAAGAAGCCTCATCTCTCGGCAATGTGACGCTTGGCATCTTAAGCGAAGAGCTGGATGATCCCATTCATGATTTCGGGTTCTCCAAATGCGCCGAAGAAACCTTCCGCAAATGGGGCGAAGAGGTCGTGTACGAGCGATTGATTCGAAAAATCAGGGAGCTGCGCCCCGATGTCGTCATCGCTTGCTTTGAAAATGAACCGACGACACACGGACATCACCGGGCGATTACGTTACTGACACAGCGTGCTTTCCACGAAGCGGCCGATCCACAGATCTTTCCGGAGCACAGGCAGGCTGGACTTTTGCCGTGGCAAATGAAAAAGCTGTATTTGCCTATCATGGACAACGATGATTATCACGTGGCTGTACCCGTGGGGGAATACGACCAAATCTACGGCTCATCCTATGTCCAGCTTGGTGAGCGATCGAGGTTTATGCATAAGACACAGGGCATGGGTGTTCATTACGACGAAGGCCCGACCTACAATTACTACCGCTTGGATGCATCTGTTTCCCCGGCACCGGAAAAAGAGCGTGACTTTTTTTTCGGACTGCCCTTCAGTTTTGCTGATCTGGCGCAGGGTATCGCGGCAAAAGGCGGGCGAGAACTCGCCGAAGTGCTTCACCGTATGCACGATGCGGCTACAGATATTTTGAATGCCTACCCGCGTTTTGCTGAGGTGGCACAAAGGGTTCACCGCATGAAGGCCTTGCTTGCGTCTGCACAACAAGAAGTATGCAAGGCTCCACTCGATGAAGAAACAAAGATTGATTTGATGTATCGGCTAGGACTCAAGGAAGCGCAGCTAAACCGTGCCAGTGCCGAGGCTCTGTCATTGGTCGTGAAAATCAAACCGGAGACGGGCGAGTGGGTGGCAGGTCAGACGACAACCGTCACCGTAACGGCTTACAACGGCGGCTCGCTTGAGGTTGAGCATGTGCAGCTGCGTATGCGTGTCCCCGCTGGATGGACGGCGAAACCACTCACGCCAACTGCGTTTCCACGACTTGCTTACAATCAGACGGTGTGCACCGTATTTGAGGTATCGATTCCTGCACAGACGGAGCTGTTCCATCCTTACAAGCCGCCCGTGCTCGATGTCGAGGTGCTCTATTTCGCCTTCGATACAGCCAGTACGATTCGCGTGGAGCCGGATAGCCGTGTAGCTGTGCTTCCGCCGTATGCCGTCACGCTGTCACCGTCAGATGTGGTGCGAAACACGCTGCATACGGATGAGGCGATCCCGGTTAAGGTAACACTGAAACAGTACCGTCCGGGAAGCTCTACAGCCAAGGTCGCTCTCGTTGTTCCGGCAGGCTGGACGGCGGAGCCAGCCTTTGTCGATGTCCCGTTTTCTTTCCGCAGCGAGACGAAAACGATTGCGTTTACTGTTCATACCACGCCACAAGTGAAGAATGGCAAATATCAGATCAGCGCTACGGTCGCGGGGACAGACGGTGTGACAGAGATCGCGCAGGATGTGCAGGTCATTGAATACCCGCATGTCGGTCGCACGTATTTCATCCGACCTGCTACGCTGACTGTTCAAGCCTTTGACCTGGCCATCCCGAAAAATCAACGGATCGGCTATGTATCCAGCGGCTTTGACAATATGGATAAATACTTGCGCGCGGTTGGGGTGAATTGCCTCAATCTCGACGCAAACGAAATACAATCGGGCGATTTGTCCCGCTACGACACGATTGTTCTCGGCATTCGCGCATACGGATTCCGCCGCGAATTAATCGAGAGCAACCAGCGTCTTTTGCACTATGTAGAAAACGGCGGAAATCTCGTTGTTCAATATCACAAGCCGGAGGACAAATGGAAGCCGCACTTGGCACCTTACCCTATTTTTATCGGCGAGTCGCTGATCGATTGGCGGGTGACCAATGAGCAATCAGACGTCCGTATGCTGGCCCCTGACCATCCGATGTTCCAGGAGCCAAATGTGATTACCCAAGCAGACTGGGATGGATGGGTGCAGGAGCGCTCCATCTACAATCCTTCTCGCTGGGGAAGCGAGTATACCGAGCTGATTGCGACAAGTGATCCGGGAGAACCGGAGTTCCGCGGCATTTTCCTCACGGCGCACTATGGAAAAGGGACGTACACCTACAGCTCGCTTGCCTGGTTCCGCGAGATTCCACAGCTAGTCCCTGGCGCTTTTCGTTTGTTCGTCAACATGATCAGTCAGAAGCAGTAATGCCCCATCCACTCCGGGCCAACCGTGGGTCGATCCATGGCTACATCAATGAATTACAAACGTACAGACCGCCATGATTGATATAGACATCAATCTGAAAATGGAATGGAGGAACGTTCATTGAGTAAGGGGAAACTTGCCAAGCTGTACACGATTACGACTGCAGCGGTGCTAGCCACGAGTCTGATTATGCCGGTAGCACCCGAGACCGCCCATGCAGACCGCGGGGTTGTCGACCTGTGGAAAGCCATTAAGCCGCTCACCACGATTGCCAGTGCGATGAACACCGGAGCACATCCGGACGATGAGCACAGTTCGATGCTCGCGTATTTGTCGCTTGGCAAAGGGGTGGACACATCCAGTGTCATTGCGAACCGAGGCGAGGGAGGACAGAACGAGATAGGCAGCGAGCTGGGTAATGCGCTGGGGATCATTCGTACCCGCGAATTGCAGGAAGCTTCCAAAATCACGAACATCCATCTGGAGAACCTCAGTGAAAAAATCGATGACCCTATTTTTGACTTCGGCTTTTCCAAAAGTCCGGATGAAACTCTTCAAAAATGGGGCGAGGATGTCGCGTACGAAAAGCTCATCCGCCGTATCCGGACACTGAGACCCGATGTCGTGATTCCCGCATTTTTGAACGAACCTTCGACTCACGGTCATCATCGCGCGATTAATGTCATTACGGTACGGGCATTCAAGGATGCCGCAGATCCAAACGTTTTTCCGCAGCATGCAAAGGAAGGCTTGGCTCCTTGGCAGGTGAAGAAGCTGTATCTGCCTGCAAAGGAACAGGATTACTCGGTCAAGGTGCCTGTTGGCGACTATGACGAAATTTATGGTGCCTCTTATGTCCAACTCGGCGAAGAATCCCGTTTTATGCACAAGAGCCAGGGGATGGGACGTCACTATGACGAAGGGCCAAGCTTCAATTATTACAAGCTCGATCAATCCATCGTAGAGACAAAAGACAAGGAAGCGGACTTTTTTACGGGAATTGCCTATTCGTTTGACGATTTAGCCAAGGAAGTTGCCAGACAGTCTGGCGGGGAAAAAGTCGCGGGTGAACTGAAAAAGCTGCAAAAGGATGCCGCAGAAGTCATTGCTGCGTACCCAAGCTTTGCCTCAGTAGCCAAGGAAGCACATGAAATGCTGGCGGATGTGGAAAAAGCGACGGCAGTAGTCGAAGCGTCCTCCTTGCCAACTGACACGAAAACAGACTTGCGCCATCGATTGGGAGTGAAGAAATCCCAGTTGAACAAGGCTAGTGCCGAAGCGCTCTCGCTCGTAACCAAGGTAAAGCCTGAGACAACTGAGCTGGTAGCAGGCCAAACGACAAAAGTAACGGTTACAGCTTACAACGGCGGCCAAGCAAAAGTCGGGAAGATCAATCTCGCGCTGAATGTACCAAAAGGCTGGCAAGCCAAGCCGCAATCGCCCACCAGCTTCTCATCGCTCGGCTACAATCAGACGGTGAAAACGACATTTGATGTTACGGTTCCTTCTGATGCTGCTCTGTTCCAACCGTATGCTGCTCCAGCCATTACGGCAGATGTCAGCTACAACTTCGCAGGCTCGACGGCGAATAGCCATGTGACACCAGCAGATGCCATTGCAGTTCTTCCATCTTTTTCTATGGTGCTGAGTCCAAATGCGACGGTTTTGAATACGCAGAAGCCAGAGGAGCCAATCCCTGTCAAGGTTACGGTGAAAAACTACAATCCAGGTGCAGCCAAAACAACCATCTCTCTCGATGTGCCAAAAGGCTGGAGTGTAGAACCACAAGCAGCACCGCTCGCCTTTGAGGCCAAGGGAGAAACGAAGTCGGTTGCCTTTACAGTCAAAGCAGATGCTTCGGTCCAACCGAATAAGTATACGGTGACAGCAGTAGCATCTGGCAATGGTAAAGAGAGTCGACACGGCGCCCAAGTCATCCGTTACCCGCATATCGGCACGACTTACTTTGTTCAACCAGCGACGCTTGCGATCCAGGCATTTGACCTGAAGGTGCCGGAAGGATTGAAGGTCGGTTACGTATCCAGTGGCTTTGACAATATCGATCAGTATTTGTCCCAATTGGGAATCAATGTGACCAATTTGTCGGCAAAAGACATCGAGTCTGGCGATTTGGATCAATACGATACGATCGTGCTGGGCATACGCGCTTATGGTTTCCGACCTGAGTTGATTCCTTCAAATGCACGCTTGTTGAAATACGTGGAAAACGGCGGAAATCTGGTCGTGCAATACCACAAGCCAGAGGATAAATGGAAGCCGGAGCTGGCTCCTTATCCGATCAAAATCGGTGCTCCGCTGATTCAATGGCGTGTCACAGACGAAAAATCCAAGGTAACAGTATTGGCGCCTGATCATGCATTATTCCATTCGCCAAACAAAATCACGGAGGAAGATTGGGACAACTGGATTCAGGATCGTTCCGCTTACAATCCTTCCGAGTGGGGCAAGGAATACACAGAGCTCATCTCCAATGGAGATGAAGGTGAGAAGGAATTTACGGGTACGTACCTCACTGCCAAGTATGGAAAAGGAACGTATACCTACAGCTCGCTCGTGTGGTATCGCGAAATTCCGTCACTCGTACCGGGTGCGATCCGATTGTTTGTCAACATGATCAGCCCACAGCAGTAATCATAGTAGAAGGGAAGGCGATCGTTCGGCGGTCGCCCCCCTCCTAAAAGAAGATCAGACGCAAAAATAGAAGCAGCATACGAATGGGTAGGAAGGAGATGCAAGAAAGATGAATTACAGAGATCGAATTTTTCAACAGGAGGGAGCCAGTTTCCCTGGCAAGACATACGTGGAGGCGGTTTTGGAGCCTGCATTCAATGAAGCGAAGCACCATTTGCTGCATCCGATGATGGCGATCAACAAGGCACATTTGATCATGCTTCGTGAACAAGAATTGCTCACAGACGATGAGGCCAAAAGAATTGCTGGTGCACTGTGTGGGATCGAAATGGAAGAGCTGCGCCAATCGCATTACACCGGACAGTTTGAAGATTTGTTCTTTCAGGTAGAGAGCCGTTTGCTGGAACTGGCTCCTGATGTGGCAGGAAATCTGCATCTGGCTCGCAGCCGCAACGACATGGGGATTACCATATACCGCATGGTGCTGCGTGAAAAATTGTTGGTGACCTTGGCTTCTGCCCTCTATCTGAAAGAGCATTTGCTCCTCTTTGCAAATGAGCATGTGGATACGATCATGATTGGCTACACGCACACACAGCAGGCACAGCCGACGACCATGGCGCATTACATCATGGCGGCTACTGACATGCTCAGCCGTGATATCAAACGACTGATCCAAGCCTATCACACAGTCAATCGCTCACCGATGGGGGCAGCGGCCTTGACGACTTCTGGCTTTGCGATCAGCCGGGAGCGGATGCGCGAATTGCTCGGATTCGATGAGCTGGTGGAAAATTCCTATGATGCAGTCTGCGGCGCTGATTATTTGGGGGAAGTAGCGACAGCCGTACAATTGGCAGCGATTAATTTGGGGCGTACGGTTCAAGATATGCTACTGTGGTGCACACAGGAATTCGCGGGGTTAAAAGTCGCGAGTCCGTACGTGCAGATCAGCTCCATCATGCCGCAAAAGCGAAATCCGGTTTCCTTTGAACATATGCGCTCTTTGTTGTCCAGTGCAGCAGGAAATGCGACGACAGTGCTTACGATGATGCACAATACGCCTTTTGGCGATATCGTGGATACCGAGGATGACATGCAGCCGTACGCGTGGCGGAGCATGGGAGTACTTGAGCAGATGTATCGTTTGATGGCGAGTGTTGTGGGTACGATGGAAGTGAACAAGGACGTCCTCTTGGAGCGGGCAAAGGGCAGCTTTGCGACCGTCACAGAGCTGGCGGATACATTGGTGCGCACGGATCAACTTTCGTTCCGCAAATCTCATCACATCGTGAGTCGTGTGGTAAAAGAAGCGATGAGCGAGCAACTCGCTGCAAACCAAATCAGCTTGGAGCTGGTAAACCGTGCAGCCGTGGAAGTAATCGGGCGGGAGCTGTCGCTCACAGCAGAAGAGCTCAGACTGGCGCTTGACCCCGTTCATTTCGTAATGATCCGCAAGCTTCCTGGTGGACCAAATCCAGAGGAAATGAAGCGCATGATCGCCGTTCGCCAAGCGGTTCTCCAGCAGGAAACAGAATGGCTGGCACAGAAGAAGCAGGCGAATGCGAATGTGATGAAAGGGCTTGATCAGATGACAGCTGAATGGAGTGTGGGGTAATGGCAGTGGTGCGAATACCTCTTCTGGCAGTGGACGGAGGGGGCACCAAGTGTCTGGCGGTACTGGTGGACCGCTCCAGAAATGAAATCGGTGCAGGACGCTCCGGTTCATGCAATTATCAAGGGATCGGCGAGGGAGCGGCAGCTCGTGAGTTGGTTGCCGCGATCAGCCAAGCTCTGGACGATGCGATCGCTCGTCAAACAGTTGCCCCCTTTATGAGCGGCACTTCGACACTGGATGGACCAATCGAATGGGAAATCGAGTGCGCGGTGTTCGGGATCGCTGGCCTGGACACAGAGTATGATCGACAGGTAATCTCGCGGATGGTGAGCAAGGTACTGCACCAGCTCGATATTCGCGTCCAGCACCTGATTGTGGAAAACGACGGATTTGCGGCATTGCTCGGTGCGACCGGAGGCAAACCCGGCATTCTGGTCATCGCAGGCACAGGTTCGATTGCCTTTGGTGTAAACGATGAACAGGAAACGGCTCGAGCAGGAGGCTGGGGGCATCGGGTCGGTGACGAGGGTAGCGGCTACTGGATCGGCAAGCAAGCGATTATGGCTGTATTAAAAGCAGCGGATGGCCGTGGCGAGCCGACCGTATTGAAGGAGCTGCTCCTCCCGCACGTTGGACTGGGACGCGTAGATGAATTGTTTAACTGGACGTACAGTGAGCATTATTCCGTAGAGAAGGTAGCAGAGCTGTCGCCGTTGGTCAGTCAAGCAGCACTTGCCGGAGATAAGGTGGCAGCAGCTATTTTGCAGGTCGCAGGCGAAGAGCTTTTCGATGCTGCTCGGGCTGTCATTGATACGTTGCAAATGAAAGCCAAGCCGTTTCAGATGATCATGCAGGGGGGCGTTTTGCAAAACGATGATCGGGTACGTGAGATCGTCGTAGAGCGCGTCCGAGAGTACGCTTCGCAGGTCGTCATCGAAAATGCACAAAACGATCCTATTTACGGTGTCATTGCAAAAGGATTGGCTTATTTAGAACGCCAATCGGGCGGCAAGTGAGGTGCTAGAAATGAAAAAAGTAATGGTTGTCTTTCCACATCCGGACGATGAGTCTTTTGCCTGCGGGGGAACGTTGGCAAAGTGCAAGGACGCCGGACATGAAACGTGCTATTTGTGCATTACCTCCGGCTGCAAAGGACGCAGTGGTCCATTCGATATCGATTGCCGAGTCAAGCTGGCAAAACATCGAGAGCTAGAGCTGAAAACAGCGGCGGAAGTGCTCGGAATCAGTCGTCTTGACTTGTTCCGGTACCCGGATGGTTCCTTGCAAAATGCCGATCTGGATGAGCTGGTGGGTAAGATTCGGGAAGCGATAGAGGAATGGAAGCCCCATGTCGTCGTGACGTTTCCGCCGGACGGGGTAACGGGTCATCCCGATCATATCGTCACGTGCGAGGCGACGACGCGAGCGGTCGAACAAGCGGAAGCGAGCTTGACTCCCGCAGAATATCCTGATCTGTACTATGTTTCGATCCCGCACTACTACGATCATTGCCCGGATCATGGTCCAAAGCCAGCAGTTCCGATTACAGGCAAGGTCGATATTTCGGGCTATCGGAAACAAAAAGGAGAGGCGCTGAAGGCTCACTTGAGTCAGGAGTATTCCGTGAATCGCGCTTATCCGGGTGTGATCGATGGGGACTTTGGTGTCATTGGCTGCTATGAGTACTTTACTTTGGTGCGGTCAGCGGGCAAGGCGATCGAGCCGGTTAGTGTGGGTGGGAGTATTCCTCTCATTGACCTGTAATCTAAAAAGTAGAAAGGGCTGACCAGCATGATTTTTGCTTGTCAGCCTTTTTCGTTGGATAGAACATCAGTCGGATTGTTTTGCCCTGCTAGATTTGCTTACAATGTGATCAAGTGCAATTGGAAATCAAAGGGAGAGAAGACATGTCACACAGAGTCTATGTATATAACGTCAGTGAGCCCTCTCAAGCGCAAGACAACGACACGATGATGGTGGAATGGGGCTATGAGGTCCCACTACTCTTGCAGCCGCTCTTCATAGAAGGTGGTTCAATCGCCGGAAACAATTACAACAACCATACCGAGCCGGACAATTCCGGACTCTATTACGACGCGCAGACAGGCATCGAAAACGTGAAGCGATTCTACGATTTTCTGGAGAGACAGGAAGGGCTAATCCGTAACAAAGAAGCATTTTTATATGCGAGAAATCAGCTTCTGAGCTATCTGGAAAAACGAACGCTTCCGTATTTTCACATCGATGCCTGGGATGTATTCAATATGGATGACATCCCTCATGACGAGCAGGCGGAAACTTTGCGCGCCAATATTGCCCATAACAACGAGATCATGACAAAGGCAATGGACAACGATGACATCTCATTGCTGAACTACTCCGAATTGATGGACGTGAACCCAGGCTTTCGTTCTTTTGCCGAGCTGCTCAATTATGAGGACTACCAATACGGCTGGGGACACATCTGGCAGCCTTATGAAGAGCATTCCGACGTGGAGATTTTTGAGGAAGCTGGCTTGCTTGGTCTAAAAGACGCAGAGGGAAACGTATTGCTCGCTCCTCAGTTCGATGCCTTTTACGATTTCGCTTCCGAAGATCTCGCTGTGGTCGCCCGAGATGGTAAATACGGCTATGTACATAAATCCGGGAGAATTGTCATTCCATTGGAGTGGGAGGATGCCTACGATTTTGAATACGGCTCTGCTGGTGCCATCGTCAAACGAAACGATCGATATGGTCTGATCAATCTGGAGGGCAAAACAATTGTCCCTACCGACTATGAAGAATTGGAACCGCTCGATTACCAACGATTTTATACGGCCAAGAAAGACGGAAAATGGGGCGTGCTGGGGGAAGCTGGTTTTGTAACGATAGATTTTGAGCATGAAGAAGCTTTCAAGTGTGGGGACGGATTTTACCATACAGCGGTTAAAGGCAGGAAAAATCAGAAAATCTTTAACGAATATTGGAAATACATCGGGGAATTCCCTCTGGCGGCGGTGGAACAGATCGACGAAGGGCTTATCCTCGTCAAACCACACAAGGAGGCAAGTCATAGCACCTTGTACAAAAGAGACGGCGCTGTCGGCGCATCCGGCTTCGATAAATTGAATCGGCAAACCCATTTTCCGAATCTACTTGTTCTACGCAAGGGAAAGAGGTACGCCGCTTATGGCAAGCAGCAGGAGAGCCTTCTGTTGCCGTATGAATACGATGAACTGATTGATTTGCAGGTTTATACGGAGACAAGGCAGGGCAATCAGGTGCTGGCCAAAAAGGATGGAAAGCTAGGCGTTTTTTATGGAGATGCCGATCAGCCAGCATGGTTATTCCCCTTAGACGATTATGAGAATATTTTTCGGCTGCATCAAGATGCGTATGCTTTGAAGAAAAATGGATTATGGAGCATTGCCTTATCGCCGGAAAAGAGATGGAGTGATTTTGAATTCGATTTGGTGGTGAAAAAGGCATTTGTCGGGGGTTTTGCTTATGCCCTCAAGGGTCACGACGTTTATGTAGTAAGCGAGTATGGGCTGTCGAGGGCAGAGAAAACGCTCGTTCTGGAGGATGTAGAAGATCGTTATTCCAACTATTATTTTGATGCTGAGGTTCGCAAGCGACTGCTGGCCTATGCCAAAGGGGAGCAATCCGATGTTGGCAGTGTAGATCAGTACACGCCAGTAGAAACGTTGTACAATCTGGGCATGGAAGCGTATGAAGCAGGTGATTATGAGAAAGCCATTCTGTACGATACGCTTGCTGCTAAAAAGGGCTATGCCCCATCCATGAACAACCTTGCGCATATGTATTACAGTCGAGAAGGCTTCGAGGATGCTGATAAAGCTTTTTACTGGTATGAATTAGGGGCTGCGGCAGGCAACCACCATGCTATGAATGGATTAGGCTGTTGCTATCGACACGGGGTAGGCACGGAAGCTGATGCCGATCAGGCAATGTACTGGATGGGCAAGGCGGCAGAACACGGTCATGCGCTGGCTCACAACAATTTGGGCGCCATCTATTATGACGGAGAACTGGTGCCGCAAGATTTGGACAAGGCCCTCTGGCATTATGAGCAGGGGGAGTTATTGGGCTCGCCGGTTTATGGTTGGCTTGGCTATCTTCACGATTCAAAAGCAAACTACGAAAAGGCGCTGCATTATTATCACCAAGATTACGAAGTAGGCGGCGATATCAGTGCCTATAATTTGGGGATCTTCTACTATAATGGCTACGGTACAGCCAAAAATATCGACGCCGCTATCACTTATTTTCACGCTGCTTTGGAAAGAAACTACCCGCATGCGCATCTCGAACTGGCAAGGATTTACCGGAATGAAGAACAATTTACGGACGAGCTCCTGGTGAAAAAGCACATCGAAGAAGCGGAAAAGGCAGGTCTTGATATTCCTGAGGAGCTTGCACAATCGTAGAAAAAGCAAAAAGCGGATCGACAGGAAAAGTCGTCGGTCCGCTTCCAACTAACCAGCATGCTAAATAATGGCTTCCGCTTCAATTTCAACGAGCAGACGCGGGTCAATCAATGCCTTGACCTCAACCATCGTAGCGACAGGCTGAATCTCGCGGAAAAACTCCCCGTGTGCTTTTCCGATCTCTTCCCACTTGCTGATATCCGTTACAAACATCCGCGTTCTGACCACATGAGACAAATCGGCATCTAATTCTCGCAATGCTTTCTCAATCGTCTCCAGGATGAACCGCGTTTGTTCATAGGCATCGCCCACACCAACGACTTCCCCGTCTTTCATGGCGGTTGTGCCAGCCACTTCAATCCGGTCGCCGATTCGGATTGCGCGACAATAGCCTACAACCGGTTCCCAAGGTGAACCTGTGAATACTTTCTTTCGATTCATAGTAGAAAGCCCCTCTCTTTTCCGCAATAATTGGAATATACTACAAAAAGGAAGGCGAGTGGAGCGGATGATAGACTTTTTTTTCACCCTTTTTTCCAAGTACAAGTGCTTGATACACACCGCGTTTGGTCATGAAGAATACATCCGCGTGGTAAACAAGCTAAGTGCTCATGGCATTCGTTTTCGGACACGCTGTCACTCTCAAGCAGTTCGTCATTTAGGGGGAGACATGGGGATGTTGCCCCAAGAACAAGACCATAAGCAGTATGACATCTACGTGGCGAAAGAAGATGAACACCAAGCACATTTGGCGATTCATTCCCGTTGATGGATACCTATACGATCATGACAACCTCTTATATAATGAGTGGGATCAGTAAGAAAATGGTACACCCGAGGAGGAACCAATATGTCCGTACTAGAGGCACTCAAAAGCAGAAGAGCCGTGCGTAACTATATTCCAAAAGAAGTAGAAACAGAAAAAATCCAAGCGCTGCTAGATTGCGCAGTGTTAGCGCCGAATGACCGCTTGCGTCAGCCGTGGCATTTTTACGTGATCAGAGGAGAAGCAAAGCTGCGGTTCGAGGAAATTGCGAAGGAATTTTTGCTGGAGCGTTTTCCGACCAAGCCGAATCTCGTGCAGGATTCCTTGGTCGTCCTGGAAAAAACACCGCTCGTCATTGTCGCGACTGCTGATGTGATCCCAGGAGATGAAGCATCTTCAGAGGATAACGAATACGCGGTTTGCTGCGCGATTCACTCCATGTGGCTGGCAGCGAAGGAACTCGGACTTGGCATGGTATGGCGCACAAGAGGAGTCGGCTTGGTTCGCGACGAGCGCTTGCTGCAATTCCTCGGATCGCCTGAAAATAAAAAGGTCGTGGGCACGCTGTTCATTGGTTATACCGAGGCAGATGCGCCTGAGACGAGTCGGGTAGCGGCGGAAGAAAAGACGACCTGGCTGTAATCAATAGAATAGCAATCGAGAAGAAGCCTCCTATTGCATCTGTCGATTATCATAAAGACTAGAAGCACCATCACTTTTGGGAAGCGGAGGACTATTCATGAATCAGCAAGTAACGGATTATATCCAAAACATAACCAATGAATCTCAGGTAGAAGTTTGCAAGCGGATTCGCCAGCTCATCCATGAAAATATCCCGAATGTAGAAGAGCAGGTGAAGTATAAACAAGCCTTTTATTCCATTCAGGGCAAGCAGACATGTGTGTATTTTCCGGCAAAGGATTGGATTAATGTGACGCTGTTTCAAGCGGCGAATCTGGATGCTCCAGCTGGCTTTTTTGAGAAGTCTGATCATGCTGACCGGAAGACCATCAAAATACGGAACGGAAAAGAATTTGATTTTGATGTTCTTGCAGGCCTCCTCAAAAAACTGGGTGAAGCGCAGTAGTTGTTTGCAACTAAGTTTCCCCACGCACGTATAAATGGATAAGGTTAGACCGTACATATCGAGGGGAGCTGTTTCATTATGTTTGGAAAGCTTGCGGCAGACGCGCTTGGCTTGAGCAATGTGGGAATCGTGGTAAAACCAGCAGATTACGACAAGGTGGATGCTGATGATTACATCATGCACGAGGACAATGAGAAAATTTATTTTTTGATCAAATCAAAGTCCGACGAGTATTGCTTCACCAATCTGGGGCTAGTTCATCTGGATGGAACGAGTGCCACCAGCAAAAAACGCATGCTGCGCCGCTATTCCTACCATACACACCCGATCTCTGACGTGTATCTGGAAACAGCGGGGACCGTCGATTTGGATGTAGAAATCAAGTTCACCATGGGCAATGAGCACTACTCGATCGATGTCAACAAAAAGCATTTGGAGGAGCTAAAAGACCTCTACAAAGCTCTTGTGAAGATCGCATCGATTATGCACGATAACGAACTCGCGCTCCAGCATGCAAAAGAAAGCCTCCACGTCGCCCAAAGCACACTGGGCCGCGTAACAGGCCAGCAAGCAGACGTAGCTTCACAATTCAAGTCCATCAACCAATACACCTTCGATTGGTTGGAAGACATCCGATACAAGTATGTCGTGAAAGACTTTGGGAAAGTCTTTGAAAAATACATTCAAAACTAAAAAGGAAGAGCCTCTTTGAAGAGGCTCTTTTTGTATTTTAGCGAAATCTTCGATAAGCCCCTACTTCTTACGAGTAGAACTAATCGGGCAAAACAAACAGCTGTACGGGAAGGCGTGTCACATGTTTGGAAGGAGACCGCCCGAACAAAGTGAGGATACAGGCGACTGGAAAACATGTGGCACGCCTTCCACCCGACCACAGCAGCAGGAAGACAACGCTCCTTCGAGCTCTACTCCTTGTGCAAAAGCTTGCCGATCTTGAGCGCCAGCTGGATTTGAAGCAACTCCTCCGAGTTTTTCAAATCCATGTTCAAAATCTCTTTGATCTTTTCGATCCGGTAAATAAACGTATTGCGGTGAATGAACATTGCTTTCGCCGCTTCACTGACGTTTTGATTGTACAGAAAGTAATTGTCCAAAGTCACCATGAGGCTCGTACCGAACTCTTGATCATGCTCGTACAATTTCCCCAGTCGCTTCAAAAAGAAGTCTTCCAGTTCAATGTCCTTAATGTTGGAATCCAGGAAATGATAGACGGAGTAATCATCGAAATGAGAGACGTCGCCCTTGCTGTTGAACTTCTGCATCAGGCGGATCGCTTCATGTGCTTCGGAAAAGCTTTTATGAAGCGAAGCGATGTTTTTATACTGACGTCCTACCCCAATAAAGAACAAGGTTTTCTTGATTTTATCCACGAGAGCGCTGTACAGCTCATTGGCGAATTGTTTGGCTTCACTTGCAGACACCACGGGTTTTTGCTCATTTTGTCCGATAAGGATGATGATCCGATTGTTTCGATAAAAGCAAGTGATTTCTCCAGGAGCTTTGCTCGAATGGTCATAGACGAGATCGACGCATTTTTTGGCGATTCGATCCAGCTCGTACTTGCGATCAATTATATCCTCCAAATTCTCCAGCTCAACCGGCTCGATATTAATGACCATACAAAAATACATGTAGCTCGATTGCAGTCCGTGTAAATCGCACAACGTTTGAAGGGAATCAGCCGACGTGATTTTTCCCGTTAATAGATCATCGAAAAAGTCTTGTCTGATCTTCAGCTTCACTTCCTCGATTTCCCTCGCCTTGATCCGCTCCAGCGCCACGATGGTGGACGCCTGTTCCAGCACAATGTAGTCAAATTCAGTTAGCTCCCAAATGGTTTGCCAGACGACGATGTATCCATAGATGTGATTGGCCACAGCAACAGGTAGAATCCTGCATTTAATCTCATCATCCTTTACATGGTAGATACGCTTGATCGACTTTTTGATCTGGCTAATATTTTTCGGGACGGACTCCGTGAAGTCACGGGTAAAAACAGGTCTGTTTTTGATCAAGGTCAGGCAGGAGTCAAGCGGAATCGGATTGTGCCAGATTTCTGTGTAATGAAGCAAATGCCAGTCCTGATCCAGAATAAGGATCGGGTTGTTGATCGTCTCAGATAGCTCGGAAGCGATGCGATCCAGTCCGCCACCTTCCAGCGCAATGCGAAACAGTGCGTTATGCATGTCCAATGTTTTGCGGTTCAACAAATCATAACGCCCAGAGGCTTTTTCGTTAATAATGGCAATCACTTTAGACAACGTGTATTCAAAAGGCAGGGCCAAGAGCGGCAGCCCGTACTTGTTGGCATGCTCAATCATGTTTTGCGGGATTTGATCGAAATAGCGATGCATCTTGATTACGAGCCCGGAGCAGTTGATTTCCGCCAGCTCTTTGATGATTTTATTTTGTAATTCAGGATTGTCCTTGAAAATATACCCGGTGGAGAGCAACAGTTCGTTGGAAGACAGCCAGTCAAAAGCATCCGGGTTTTCCATAATATTGACGATGGAGATAATGTTGTTGATGCCTTGCTCTCCGGCGATGATTTTGATGCCGTCTATGGATTGAATGGTAAGCAAATCTTTGATGGTCAGCACCCTGTTCACTCCTTTGCCACAAAGGGATTCATGTAATTGTGCAATGTGCACAAGTGAACCTCAGTTTTTTTAGTTTCGATACACAATGACGATTCCATTCACCATGTCTAAAATAATGATGTAAGTACGAGGGCTTGTCTAATTGTTTTTTAAAAGAGCAAGCGCTCAGCCAATCTTGGCGGGTTGTTCAATCACGAGATCATGGAGGGCTTACTATGACAGACAAAAGCGTAGTACAAGCATTTCTCGAGGCAGCGGCTGAGGGGAATATCGAAGCACTGAAAAAGCATTTGGAGCAGGGCGTAGATATCAATGCAAGAAACAGACAAAAGCGTACAGCGATTCTGACTGCTGCCATGAACGACAAATTGGAAGCGGTATCGTTTTTGGTAGAGGCGGGTGCAGATGTAGATTTGCAGGATGAGACATGCTTCAACCCGTTCTTGTTCGGATGCATCAACGGCAAGCTGGAGCTTGTCAAAATGATGATCAAGGCAGGAACAAACCTGGAGCTGTTGACTCGTTTTGGTGGAGTAGGGATTACACCAGCGTGCGAAAAAGGCCATGTGGACATCGTACGTGAGCTCGTAACGACGACTGACATCAACGTAAACCATACCAACTTTGTGGGGTGGACACCACTCATCGAAGCGATCATCCTCAATGATGGCGGTGAGAAGCAACAAACGATCATCAAGCTGTTGATTGAGCATGGCTGCAATGTGCAGATGGTAGATAAATACGGCGTAACACCGCTTGAGCTTGCGAGAAGAAAAGGCTACACCGAGATCGAAAAAATCTTGCTGGAAGCAGGAGCAAAGTAAAGCGTCCCATGTACATCCAGGCGTTGTCTGGCGATGCCGGTTTCCTTGAGCGATTGGCACGAGCAAACTTTAGCGGGACCGTACACAGTATTTTTGAGCGAACGATCAATCTGACATGCAGCGAAAACGGGGAATTGTACACCATTGGAAACTATCAGCTAGACAATGCACCGAACACGCTCATCATTGATAGAAAAGGCTTTTCAGAGCTGGGGCTGTCAACTAACGCTCCGGTTATGACCGAAAATAACACGCTCGTTATCGGAGCGAATTTACGAATATGGATCCAGCAAGCAACAAAGTGGGAAGGTGAGCTTCCTTCCTATCCTTGTGACATAGAAGGCGTAGATGTATTGCGCAGAAATGTGGCGTTCACGAAAAACTACGTGGACGTATACGGCAAGACGGGGGGCATGAAAATGTCCTCCCACCCTGCCAGTCCGTTTGAGAAAGAGATGTCCCGTATGCTGATCCAGCGTGCAGGCATGCTTTCCGACGATCTGGCGAACAACCGCATAGAGTCAGCTACTCAGCATGCGATAAGTCTTATCGGACTGGGGCCGGGGTTAACACCCTCAGGTGACGATTTTTTAGTGGGATTGTGCAGTGTATACAAAATGCGAAACATTTCCTCTTGTTTGTCATGCCCATTTTTCGATGAAATCGTCCGTAGGTCCCAAGCATTAACGAACGAAATCAGTGCGATCACGCTGAAAAAAGCAGCCCATGGACAAGTAAGAGAGTCGCTAAATGACTTACTTTCATGCATGGTGTCCGGCTCCATGGAAGAGCTTGTCCCTGCTTTAGACAAAATCATCGGGATCGGATCGTCATCGGGTACGGATATCCTGCTTGGCATCCTATGTGGTTTGGAACGAAATCTAGAAGCTGGAGGTAACGTATGTCTACCAAAGTCGTAATCAAGCAAAGCACGTATTTTGACTCGGTATCCCTGATGTCTCTCTCTACAAAAGCAAATCAAATTGAAGGTGTCGAACAAGCGGTTATTGCGATGGGCACCGACATGAATAAAGAGGTATTGAAAAACGTAGGCTTGCTCACACCTGAGCTGGAAGCAGCGAAAACGAGCGACCTGATGATCGTGGTGAAGGCGGCGACAGACGAGCTGTGCGAGAGCGCTCTCATCGCCATCGATGAACTGTTCAAGAAAAAAGGCGGCAGTAAATCCGCAACGGAGATCAAATACTCCACGATTGATTCAGCGGCAGCCAGCAATCCAGAGGCGAACCTCGCTGTGATCTCTGTAAACGGCGCGTTCGCGGCGAGAGAAGCGAGAAAAGCGTTGGAAAACGACCTGCACGTCATGCTGTTCAGTGACAACGTGAGCATCGAGGAAGAGATCGCTCTGAAGCAATTCGCGCATGAAAAAGGCCTCTTGATGATGGGACCTGACTGCGGTACAGCGATTATCGGCAATGTGGCACTGTGCTTCGGAAACGCCGTGAGAAAAGGCAACATCGGGATCGTAGGTGCATCGGGCACAGGCAGCCAAGAGGTGAGCGTGCGCATTCACGACTTCGGCGGCGGTATTACACAGCTGATCGGTACAGGCGGCCGCGACCTCTCCGAGCAAGTCGGCGGCATCATGATGCTCGACGGAATCAAAGCATTGGAAGAGGATGAGGCGACAAAGGTTATCGTGCTCATTTCCAAGCCACCAGCACCGAGCGTTCAGGAAAAAGTATTGGCGCAAGTGAAAAACTGCAAAAAGCCTGTGGTTGTGTACTTCATTGGTGGAGAAGAAACGCCAGTTCTGGAAGCAGGCGGGCATTTTGCAAAAACGAGTAAGGAAGCAGCCATTAAAGCAGTTGTACTGGCAGGTGCCAACGAAGACGAGCTCAACAAGCGCGCCCTCAACTGGCCACTGATTGAAGAAGTTCGAGCAAAACTGACACCTGAGCAAAAATACGTTCGAGGTCTGTTCTGCGGCGGTACTCTGTGCGATGAAGCGATGTACCTCGCGATGGACAAGTATGAAGACGTATACAGCAACATTCAAAAGAAAGCAGACTACAAGCTGAAAAATATCCATGAGAGCAAGGCTCACACTTTCCTCGACATGGGCGATGACGACTTTACAAATGGCAAGCCGCACCCGATGATCGATCCTTCCACGCGCATCGCGAGATTTTTGGAAGAAGCAAAAGATCCTTCCGTCGGCGTGATTTTGATGGACTTCATCCTGGGCTTCGGTTCCCACGAAGATCCTGTTGGTGTCATGCTGCCAGCGATCATCGAAGCAAAAGCACAAGCAGCAAAAGAAGGCAAACACCTGGAAATCTTGGGCTACGTGCTGGGTACCGACCTCGATACACCGAACTTCGACGAGCAAGTGAAAAAGCTGATGGATGCGGGCGTAACGATTGCGAGCAGCAGCACGAACGCAGGTCTTCTGGCTAGAGAATTTGTTGCGAAAGGGGAATAATCATGAGCAAAATCAACGAGCTGTTTAACGGAAAAATTCATGCGATCAACGTAGGGATCGAGTTTTTCAAAGACGATATCATCAAGCAAAATGCGAATGCGTCTCATCTGGATTGGAAGCCTCCAGGCGGCGGAAAGCCTGAGCTGATCAACGCTCTCGACAGACTAGAAAACGCTGCTGTCGCTGATAAAATCGCTGCGGCAAACAAGCTGGCGGTAGAGCGTATCATCAACTCCCAGCCGATGCTTGTTGGCTTCGACCAAGCGATCAATGTGGTGCCAGGCATGACAAAAACCACGATTCTGCACGCGGGTCCGCCTATTACGTGGGACAAAATGTGCGGCGCGATGAAAGGTGCCGTAACCGGAGCAATCGTATTCGAGGGCTTGGCAAAAGACATCGAGGAAGCTGAACAGGTAGCTGCTTCCGGCGCAATCACGTTCTCTCCATGCCACGAGCATAACTGCGTTGGCTCCATGGCAGGTGTCACATCCGCTTCGATGTTCATGCATGTAGTCAAAAACAAAACGTACGGAAATGTCGCGTATACCAACCTGAGTGAGCAAATGGCGAAAATTTTGCGCATGGGTGCCAACGATGAAAGTGTCATCGCCCGTCTGAACTGGATGCGCGATGTATTGGGACCAATGCTGCGTGATGCGATGAAGATTGCAGGTGAAATCGATCTGCGTCTCATGCTGGCGCAAGCGCTGCACATGGGCGATGAATGCCACAACCGCAACAACGCGGGTACGAGCTTGTTGATTCAAGCACTGACTCCGTACATCTTGGAGACAGATTTTACCAAAGAACAAAAACGCGAAGTATTCGATTTCGTAGCAAGCAGCGATTACTTCTCCGGTCCGACATGGATGGCGATGTGCAAATGCGCGCTGGATGCAGCACATGGAATCGAGAACAGCACGATTGTCACCACAATGGCGCGTAATGGCGTAGAGTTCGGTATCCGTGTAAGTGGTATGGCTGGCAACACTTGGTTCACAGGACCTGCTCAAAAGGTAATCGGTCCCATGTTCGCAGGCTACAAGCCAGAGGATTCCGGTCTGGATATCGGAGACAGTGCGATTACAGAAACGTACGGTATCGGCGGCTTCGCGATGGCGGCAGCTCCAGCAATTGTTGCGCTCGTAGGCGGTACGGTTGAAGAAGCGATCGGTTTCTCCACCACGATGAAAGAAATCACGACAGCAGAAAATCCAAACGTCACGATTCCTCTCCTGGACTTCCGAGGTGTAGCAACAGGCATCGATATTCGTCAGGTGATCCAAACGGGCATCCTGCCAATTATCAACACTGCCATTGCGCATAAAGACGCAGGGATCGGTATGATCGGTGCGGGTATTACGTATCCACCGATGGAAGCTTTTGAAAAAGCATTGCTCGCAGTAACGGAAACGGTTAGCTAATTGCTTTTCATCCTAGGTGACTCAGCTTTCGCAGCAAAAGAAGGTTGCGAAAGCTGGGTTGAATGAGGAAGGTGAATGAACATGGGACAGGCAAACGTAAAGGAATCATATGAAGAATTCAAGTCCTATGGATACGCGGACGATATTTTGCCAAAGACTTCCGAAAATCGAGATTGGGGCACCTTTAACTACGTGACCGTGTGGATGGGCGCTGTGCATAATCTCATGTCGTACATGACTGTAGCCGGATTCTTTGTCCTCGGATTATCCGTTCCGCAAGTCTTGTGGGCAGTCATGATTGCTGCCTTGATTGTTTCGGCGGGCTATGTGTTGAATGGCTATGCGGGACAGAAATACGGAATTGGCTATTCGATGCTGTTGCGCAGCTCTTTTGGTGTAAAAGGCTCGATCATTCCTGCTATATGTCGTGGGCTTATCGCTGGTGTTGTGTTTTTTGGGACAAAAACAATTATTGGCGCACAATCCTTTAATGTCATTTTTGAGAAAATATTCCCTGGTTATATGAATATGGTTCCAGGCTTTGATTTTCTCGGATTAGATTTCCCGACGATGCTTTCTTATGTGATCCTCTGGGTCATTACAGTTGGATTGTTTTTAGGTGGAATGAAAATTCTCAGTCTGTTTAGTAAATGGTCTTCCCCGATCATCTATATTTTCATTGTAGGTGCAGCGATTTGGGCGATCAGCGTTGCTGGCGGATTTGGTCCGATCTTTGCTTATGCTCCTGCCAAACCGATGGAGAATTGGCTTGTATTTATCGCATGTGTAAGTGCATTGGTATCGAACTGGGGTGGCCCGATTGTAAATATTGCAGACCTTACGCAAAGGGCAAAACACCCGAAAGCTCCGATGATTGGTCTGCCGCTTGGAATGATTACATCCTACATCCTGTTTGGAATTACGTGTGTAGGATTGTTGGTTGGAACGCAAATTGCGTTTGGCATCAAAGACTTTAATGTCGTCGCTGCCATTGATCAAATTGGGAATCCTGTTGCCGTCATTGTCTTGTTGCTGGCACTGAATATAGGTTCGACGAGCTATGTTGTGTTTGGGAATTTGCTTCCATCTGGACTACAGATGACAGCGCTTCTTCCAAAAATGTTTACAGTGAAATCAGCGGCTATCTTAACAGCTGTATTGGGGACTGTCATTTTACCTTGGAAGCTGGTGAATGGTACCGCCGCGCTGTATATGTTCTATAGCTTTATCGGCTCCATGTACGGTCCGATTACGGGGATCATGCTGGTTAGTTTCTTCATTGAAAGAAAAAGAAAGCTGGATTTATCCAGCATCTACGTAAAGCCAGGTGAAAACGGAGAATACAAAAACGGCGTTAATATGGTGGCATGCGGCGTATTGATTGTCAGCTTCTTGATTACGCTATCCGGCTCTTTCTTGCCAAATGTGCCACTATTGGCAAACATCAGCAAGTCTGCTTTCCTTAGCGGGATGATTATCTCCAGTGTTCTCTATGCATTGAGTTATAAATGGAACAAATCAAGTGCGATCACGCAGCGTGAAACCACTGCAAAAGTATCTTAACCAAAGGAGAAGTGCCCAGTGGAAAAACTCGTAATTGTTGCTATCGGCGGCAACTCGTTAGTGAAAGATAATGGTCGCAATACCATTCAAGACCAATATGAAGCCGTATGTGAAACCGCGGCAAATATCGCGGATATGGTGCAAGAAGGCTACAACGTTGTCGTTACTCATGGCAACGGACCGCAGGTTGGATTTGCTTTGCAAAGATGCGAAATTGCCAATGAAGTGTCCGGGATGCCTACGATCCCGCTAGTCAATTGCGTGGCGGATACGCAGGGGGGAATCGGCTACCAAATCCAGCAGGCACTCACCAACGAATTCGCCAAAAGAGGAATCAACAAAAAAGTGGCGAGCGTCATCACACAGGTAGAAGTCAGCAAGGATGATCCGAACTTCGAAAATCCAACGAAGCCAGTCGGCTCCTTCTTCACACTGGAGCAGGCGGAAGAGATGCGCAAAGAGCATCCGGACTGGGTATTTATCGAGGATTCCGGTCGTGGCTACAGAAGAGTGGTTCCTTCCCCGAAGCCAATCGACATCGTGGAAAAAGACGCTATCAAATCGTTGATCGAAGCGGGATATGTGGTAGTCGCTGTTGGCGGCGGCGGTATTCCGGTTGTGAAAACGGGCGAAAATACGTACGATGGGATTGATGCTGTCATCGACAAAGACTTTGCTACCAGCTTGCTGGCAGAGCAAATCGATGCACAGACATTGATCATTACGACAGGTGTCCCGCAGGTATGCATTCACTTCGGCAAGCCGAATCAAAAGGCGCTGGAGCGCATCACCGTAGAGGAAACGAAGCAATACGTTCGTGAAGAGCACTTCGCAAAAGGCAGCATGCTGCCAAAAATCGAGGCCAGCCTGAGCTTTTTGGAGAAAAACGGATCAAGCGTGATCATTACGAACCCAGAGAGCTTAAAGGATGCCATTACGAACAAAGCAGGGACACACATCGTAAAATAAAGGCCTCTTGAGGGAGGATGCAAGGTAATGGATTATATGAAGCTGGCAGTGGAAAAAACGATAGAAGGCATGAACAACAAGCTCGGTGGGCCTTTTGGGGCGGCTGTCGTGAAAGGGGACGAAATCATCGCCGTATGCAGCAATCGCATGATGGTAGATATGGACCCGTCCCAGCACGCAGAGATGGTAGCCATTCGCGAAGCGTGCAAGACCTTGGGCACGATGGATTTGACAGGCTGCGAAATTTACGCGACATGCGAGCCTTGCCCGATGTGCGTGGGCGCTATTATCTGGTCCGGCATCAAGGTCGTTCATTACTGCTCGACTGCGGAGGATGCGCATGAGAATGGTTTTTCGGATAAGCATCTGCGCGACTATTTTTCCGGTAAGGATACGAGCGTTTTGAACATGATCAAGGTCGAGAAGCGTGAGGACTGCGATCAGCTGTTTACCCACTTTCATCAGTTGAACAAAGAGTAGAAGGTAACTGAATAGCAGACAAGAAACACGGATGTTCGGAGCATGAAAAAAGGGCCTTATAAGGGCCCTTTTCTTCTTTGTTATTTTCCCTAAATTCAAAAGTTTTGATGCTATCTCATTTTGTTCAATCTGAATATAGTGCAGCTAGTCGAGCTGCGTTATGAACGGAAATGACTCCTGATTATGGTATAATCTACCTAATCAGGAGGTATTAAAGATATGTCAATAAAAATGAAACGGAGTTTACTCCTAGCTTCAGTTTTGGTGATTTGCGTGAGTATATGGACGATTGTCATACAAAATATGACAGGTTCGAATTCATTATCAAAGCCAGCCTTCACTTCTACTAATCAACAACAGAAAACGATTGTTAATGAGGAACTACTTATTAAGGAACCGGAGCCTGAAGATAATCAAGAACTTCCAAATCAGCAAGAAGATACTGCTAGTAGCAATCCTAATTATAGAGTACCTAGTGAGGTGGAGCAGCCATCAATAAATACTCTTCAAGAACCCGAGGTATCTATGAATCTCGATTATGAACAAATTGTAAGAATTGGCCCGAATGTTAAAATTGTAGCCATTTCAGATGATAAGATGGCTTCTGATGAAGCAAGACAGGCAAGAAAAGAATTAGAGGCTTTAGTTCCTCAATTCAACGCACTATTTTTCATTGATGCCGCTTCTGAGAATGAATTAGATATTCTAAAATTATTTTTGAAAGCTGGAATGGACCCTGATGCATATGTAGAAGTGAAAGAAGGTTCCAAGAGTACTGCACTCGATCTAGCAGTTTCAAACGGCCACCTTGATGCTGCAAGGTTACTTCTAGAAAACGGGGCAAATCCGAACTTACTGATAGAAATTAAAGGAGGTTTCAAGAGTACTGTACTCCAAACAGCAGTTTCAAACGGCCGACTTGATCTTGCGAGGTTACTTCTAGAAAACGGGGCAAATCCGAACTTACTGTATGATCAGTTCACCATAATCACCTTAGCAGTAGCAAAGAATAATTATGACATGGTAAACGAATTACTTAAGTATGGCGCTGAGCCTGATTTGAATTATCAGAACTTTAGATCACCACTAATGCGTGCAGTTCAAGATAACCGCTTACATATTGCAAAGTTGTTATTGGAACATGGAGCTGATCCTCTTCTTGCTACACAGTATGCCCCAGAGCACCCGACCAAGTTGGGGAGTCCGATCGCAGAAGCAAGAATGTTGGGGAATCGAGAAATGATTGCTTTGCTAGAAGCATTTATCCGTGATTAGAACCAGAGATTGCTATCAATCAAACCTCATTTTCAAGGGATCATGCTCAAAAGCGGCAGGAATCACGCTAAAGGTAGCATTGCTAGGTTTCAATGCATACCTGTGGCAGTAAGCAAGCCTGAATCGAAAAAGCAGTCGTCGACAAAGGCCGTGCAGACGGCTTCTAGCAAACAACCAAAGAAAGCGGTCAAAAAGCCTTCAACCCCATCGAAACAGTCGGATGGTCCAGACGTTCAGATAAGCTTTACAGTTGAACCAACTACGATACATTATGAAGAGACGACTTATACAACAACGAGCAGCTACGGCGGTGGGTCGTTCAATATGCCGCTCGAATATAATCCGTATACGGGATGTCATTTCACATGTTCCTCATGCAGGAACATTTTTTTTTTGCAAAAAATTGGTCGAATTTGAGTTTAATAAGGGATAGTTGTCCAATTAGATTATTTGGAGGATATGGATTGATCACCATGGAAAGCCAGAGCAATGAATTTCGTTTCTACCTAAAAATTTGAATCGTGCATGAGGCGATTCCACGAGTGATGTGACAATTTTTGCCAAGCGCCGTCTTATTGTGTAAGCTTCAACTTCAAGAAAAAATGGAGGATAGACGTATGACCTCTCAAAGGCGTTATCCTGTACTAGCAAGCTGCGTACTAACAACCACACTGCTCCTGTCACCAGCCTCGGACACAGTCATGGCAAATCAGACAGGGAACCAACAAGCAGCCGCTCACCTTCAGGAAAATCAGTTAAGCGAAAAGGCAAAACGAACGGAGCAAAAGCTGCAAATGCTCTTCCCAACGCTCGATGACACATCAAGACAAATTACCTTGGAAACGAAAGACCAGCCTGTGTACGATATCGGTTATGAAAAAAATAATGAAATCTTTGCCAGAGCCAATATCCATGCAGAAACCGGGAAACTGCTTTCGTTTTATTGGGATAGTAAGGTTCAGGATTTTAAAATTCCTGATGATAAGCTGGCCTATAAGAGCGCCGATACCTTCATGGAGGGCTTGATCGGTGAAATGCGCAGCTTGTACGAGGTAACGCGGGCTCCTGTAGGCGATGTCATCTATCGTCGCTATGTAAATGGCATCGAGGTAGATGGCGATGAGTTTCGGGTGGCAGTAAACAGTGCGGGACAGGTAACCGGCGTTTCGGCAGGTGAAAACACGCTGACCAACGTCAATCCCGCTGACTTCCTTCCTCCAGCCCAGGCGATGAAGAAAGATCAGCTCAGTCGCTGTATCCCACCCCTACTGCAACTCATGTACAAGACTGGTGAAAATCAGACCGATCTCGTCTACTCCGCTGTATTCTCCGGTTATGTGGACGCAGTAACAGGAGCTGAGCTGATCACTGATCGGCAATACAGAACCTGGAGGTGGAAACCAATCTCCCTCACGCCTGGTGGAAAGGTAGTAAAGGTGAAGAATGAGCAGGAGGCAACGCGGATTTACGAAAGCGAGTTTGGTATCAGCCTGAAGGGTAGGACCTTCAACAGCAACGGCGGCAATAGCGAGAAGGAAAGTGTTTATTTTTCCCCTGATGAAAAAGAGTTTTTATTTACGAAGGATGACGTTGTGATCGGATTTCAAAGCTATGCGAACGGCCAACCCCAAAAAGGGAAGGCAACATTGTCGGAAAAGCAGGTTCTTGAGAAAGCTGTTCAGTTCCTGCAAACCTATCTCAAACGGGAAGAAAAGGAGTTCTACTACAGGGTGAATCATCCTGGTACGCAGAATCCACATGTGTACGTAGTAACGTTTGTGCCATCTGTTGAGGGACTTCCTTTGGACTACCGAGGAGGCAGTGGTATGGGTGTAAATGGAGAAACGGGGAAAATCACATGGTACAATCAAAGCCTCGACCAAAAGCCCGCCAAGCTCCCGGATAAGAGGAAGGCGGTCTCCATAGATGCAGCAGCCAAGGCCCTGCTGGCGAAACCCACTGAACTGCGATACATCTACCCATTCGTTAATGGTGAGAGGTTAGCCAAACCGGTCCTTGCCTATTCAATTCATATTAACACTATCAATGCCCTGACAGGTAAGGTCGAAGAGTAGGTAGAATGAAAATCGACAGTTAGAACACATCATTTGTGATAAGATAAGAAAAAATGAGACGTAACACGAATGAATAGACAGCGAGTGAAAAGAAATCTATTATCTGCTAGCGTTCTTTTAAACTAGAGGTGGCATCATGTTAAAACGTTTATTTGTTTCAGGATACAAGGCGCACGAACTTGGCATTTTCAATGAAAAAAATCCGGGGTTAGCCATTATTAAGAAAGCACTGAAGCGGGAACTCGTAAGATTCCTTGAGGAAGAATTGGAATGGGTCATCATATCAGGCCAACTCGGGGTAGAAATGTGGGCAGCCGAAACTGTTCTGGAATTGAAAAAGGACTATCCACATCTAAAACTGGCGGTAATTACTCCGTTTTTAAATCAAGAGGAAAAGTGGAAAGAAGAGACCCAGGATTACTACCGAAATATTGTGATGCAAGCCGATTATATCAATAGTGTCTATCAAACACCTTACCAGGGTGTTTGGCAGCTTGGAGAGAAAGACAAATTCTTGCTATCCAATTCAGACGGTATCTTGTTAGTTTACGATGAAGAAAACGAAGGCTCGCCGAAATTTCTAAGTAAGCTCGCCGCAAAAAAATCAGATATGGGCGATTATCAGTTTTTTCGAATTAACGCATATGACTTACAGAACATTGCAGAGGAACAGCAGCAAGAATTATATAATGACTATTTCTAAACAAAGAAACCAGCTATGAAAAGCTGGTTTTTATTCTTGGAAAGTCGCTCCCGTTTGTCCAACATTAGTTTATTGCTTTAATCGTCCATTGTCTGGGGCAAACAATCATATTCATGTCACAACCTATCAACAAAGGGGACCTGCCGGGTTCCCTTTTGTTATTTCAGACTCGTTTAGATAACATCTTTTTCTGTTCGCTCCAGGGGAGTGGCATGGTATGAAAGGATGATGTGAACTGGGAAGACCCTCCCGTGCACGGAAAGAAAATTTTTTTATTCCCGTAACAAAGTGATCTATAAGTCCAAAAGATGAAATGATTACTAGCAGGAAGGGAGTCCGAGAGGCTCATAGTAGACCACACACATAGTGTTCCCAACGCACCAACCCTAAAATCTAGTGACCTTCACCTGAAATCTAGCGGATATATTACATGACAGGTTCCTCATATAATGTTAACAAAGTCCAGCAATTACCACGATCACGCTCATCACCACCAGCGGGTGAACACTCCAGCAAATGCATAAGTGCGTCGGTGCTTTCCCGCCTTTATTTTTTTGCTGAATTGCGAAACGGGAGGCCTTCTATGCCAAGACCGAGGATCAAGCTCCACAACGCGAAGGACATGCCGGCGACGACCAGTTCAAACACGACTACGACAACGACGGATTCGACGGGTAAAAAGCCATGAAGCGACGGTATCGCGTTGACTTGCTGCTGAATGAAATCGTGGAATCTCCCGAGTAATGACGAATTAAAGGAGATAATCGATGACGATACCATCGACTATACAATACGAATAGCCAAGCTTTGCGAACTACTTTCTCTGACGATTGGGGGAAGTAAGCAAGGGGCATAGGGGTAAGTGGACGGGAGTGGCGCAGCACACCTTCGCCCTCCCTTCATCACTCCGCTTGTTCGGTTCGGACAGACGATTAATGAATGAACGGGTGAAAGTTTGTATTTGATCTTCACTTTCCTAATTTGGACTAACTAAGGGGGGATACACTGTGGAATTGCGCCAGCTTGAATATTTTATTCAAATTTGCAAATCAGGAAGTTTCACCAAAGCTAAAGAAGAATTAGGTGTGACTCAGCCTACATTAAGTCAGCAAATGCGGGTTTTGGAAGATGAGTATAATATTCAATTGTTCGATCGGGGAAGTAGGGGAGTTGAAGTAACGGAAGCGGGAAAAATTCTCTTGAATAAGGGCAACGCTATTATGAATCTTCTTGAGGAGGCGCGAAATGAAATAAATGGCCGAAACAAGAAATCTAGAGAAACAATTTCTATTGGATGTTGTCCTACTGAACTTGAATATCTTGCTCCTTACTTTATGAGATTTCACCAAAAGTACCCGAATATTTTATTGAAAATTATCGATGCAGAAGATGCCGAGAAAAAAGTTTTGGAGCAAGAGGTAGATATTGGAATCACTGCATATCCGGTTTCTAATGCTTCGGTCATTTCAACTTATTTGTATAGACAAGAAATGGCGCTATTGATTCACTCAGAACATCCTTTGGCAGATAAATCTTCGATTCCTTTTCGATCTTTGAAGCAAATGAATTCGATCATGTTCCGAGAACAAAACAAATCATTAATTGATATGTATTGTTTCTCTTGTGGTTTTACCTTGAAGTCGAAAATAGAAACGTCCTCCGCTTCAGTATTGATTCATTGGGTTCGTCATGGACTTGGAGCAGCTCTTATACCAACATCTTTGTTCGAAAATCTATGGGACGATTCTTTGCGTATTGTCAAATTAGAAGGCCACACTCCTTATTGGGAAATATCTCTTGTATATCTTAATTCCGTTACTATGAGGTCCACTGCACGCATATTCATTCAAGAGATGAATTCATATGTAAGAGAGGATGAGGTGAATCTTTCATGTTCAGGCAATTAGAATGTTTCATTCAAATTTGTAAAGAAGGAAGCTTTACTAAGGCGGCAGAAGTTTTAATGACTTCTCAACCTACGTTAAGTCAACAGATCCGTTCTCTAGAGGTAGAAGTTGGAACCCCTTTGTTTGAGAGAGTTGGTAGAGGGGTAAAGATTACAGCTGACGGGGAAATACTTTACGAAAAAGCTCTTTCCGTGATGAGGCTCATTGAAGAATCGAAGAAAGAAACTTACGAGTTACGCAATGCTCGGGCAAATAAACTTTCGATAGGGATTTCGCCCATGGACTTTTTTTGTTTAGCACCCCGTTTTTTGAAATTCCATGAACAGTATCCTGACATTACATTCAAATTTACCAGTGCAGAAAATACATCACAGCAATTATTGGATAGTAGTATCGATATTGGCATTACCGACAATTATAATCCAAATAAAGAAATTCATTTGATGCACCTGTATAAAGAAGAACAAGCATTGGTCGTTTATGCAGATCATCCATGGGCAGATCGAACCTTTGTTTCTTTTCAAGAGCTAGAAGATTTAGAATCTCCCTTATTTGTTGGGGATATAAGTTTAATCGAGCATCTTCATACATTCAGCGCTAAAATCGCCAAATCCTTGCAATCAAAGTTTGAGTCAACTTCCACGGCAATTCTTCTTTCTATGGTACTGCATAAGATGGGGGTAGCTATTTTGCCTACTTCTCTAATTGAAAACTTTTCTGGTCAGCAATTGAAAATGATTCGTCTCGTCGGTCCAACGCCTGTTCGTGAGATCAAGCTTATTTTTAAAAAGTATCATTACAATAATCCTTCTGTTCAAAAATGTATCGATTTTTTTCTAGAATAATCAAAAAAGTTTGCAGGCTACGGCCATCGCAAATAGGGCATTATGAGGCTTAAACGCTACCTAGATTTACCTCCCAACCCCTATAGAAACCTTTTCCGAAAAAGAAAAGATACAATCGAGCGAAGCTTCGTGGATACCAAACAGCTCTATAGGAGCAGCTTCTCACCCAGAGAAGTTTTATGCAACGGCTGAAGGGTGTTTTCCTTAGAAAGAGGCGGCAGGGAAGATAGATAGATAGATAGATAGATAGATAGATAGATAGATAGATAGATGCCAGCGTGCTGGATATATAGATATTAGCTATACAATGTATAGAGAGGAAGAAGTTGTTTTCTAATTTATTTTGCCCTATGATAGGAATCAAGTAAATGTTTTCCATATACACCGTACCGGTAGGCGCATTTGGTATTTGGAAAGAGTGTCTTACTACGCTGGAGATTATGAATTATAACTAGAATTTCATAGCTAATGAAAGCGAGCCAGGACGAAGGAATATTTCCTTGTCATGCTCGCTTATTCGCGTTGTCGGCATAGGAAATCTGGCCTGCATATAATGTGAGCGTGGGCTCTTTCCTTCTGCTTGCAGTAACTTTTATACTAGAAGGATATATTACAATAATAGGATATTAATTTCACCGCTGTACAGACAAAGGAGAAATATGGATGGATAAAATGCGTAAATCAGCAATGCTATTACTAGCTCTGATGATTTGTTGGACGTTAGCGGCTTGTTCCGGGAACACTAACACGTCGGGCGATGGCACTGCTGAGGATCATGCGAACTCGAACGCTAATCTTGTGGTGGCAAATGCATCTCAAATAAAGCCTTCTCCGGATGAGCCTGCCTGGAAGCTGGACACAACACCGATCACGTTTGACTGGTATATCAACTTCGATTGGTTCACCGGCAAGTGGGGAGGAAACGTCGTTTCCGATTATATAACGAAAAAGACGGGCGTGAGTTTGAACTTTATCGTGCCAACTGGCGACGCCGGCGAGAAGCTCAACACGATGATGTCAGCAAGGTCGCTCCCTGACTTCATCACGTTAGGCTGGTACGAGGATGCCGTGCAGAAGATGATTAATGGAGATATGGTGCTTCCATTGAATGAGCTAGCCGATCAGTATGATCCTTATTTCTTTAAAGTCGCAGACCCCGCGAAGCTTAGCTGGTTTACACAGGCTGACGGCAATGTGTATAGCTATCCGAATGCATCTTCATCCCCTGCGGATTATCGAAAATATGGTCAGCTTTTTACGTCTAATCAGACCTTTGTTGTTCGGAAAGACATATATGAAGCACTTGGGAAGCCGGATATGAGCACGCCGGAAGGGTTTCTCGGTGCGCTGAAGGCTGCGAAGGAGAAGTTTCCGGAAGTGGACGGTCAGCCGCTCATTCCGATCGGCCTGCATGAATTTACGGAAACTGGCAACTATTCGTTGGAATCGTATCTTCAGGACTTCCTGGCTATTCCGCAGCAGAAAAACGGCAAGCTGTACGACCGTCGAAGCGATCCAACCTATCTGAAATGGCTAAAGGTGTTCCGCCAAGCGAATGAGGATGGGCTGATGCCGACAGATGTCTTTCTTGATGAAAAACGATGGGAAAAGGATGAAAAAATATCGCAAGGGCGCTATTTTGCCATGCTGTATCAGTGGTCTGATTTTTCAGAGATTAACCAAAAGTTGTATCAGAAGGACCCGAATAAGGTGTATATCGCGATTGATGGTCCGGCGAATGATGCGCATGATGCGCCAACACTTGCAGGAAATGGCATCTCCGGTTGGACGGTGACGCTCATTTCGAAGAATGTCAAAGATAAGAAGCGGGCAATTGCCTTCCTCAGCTATTTGCTCAGCGAAGAGGGAAATAAGGATCTGTTCTTAGGAAAGAAGGGCGTTACTTACGATACGATAGACGGCAAAGATCAGTTCCTACCGGAGGTCATGCATCTCCTCAACACCGACAACCAAGCGTTCGATAGAAAATATGGCGGTAATTATATGTACTGGATGCTAATGGATACGAACATGAAGCTAGCTTGGATGATGGGGATGGATGCTGAGCCTTCCAAACAAATTGCCGATTGGACGAGGGGCAAGACGATCAGCATGAGCGAGTTCGAAAATCTGGATCCTGACCCGACGACGAAGGAAGGTATTGCGTTTGAAAAAAACACGCGGCTCTGGGCCGAAACGCTGCCGAAACTGTTGATGTCCAAGTCGGATGCCGAATTCGATCAACTGTTCACCAAATTCATGAAGAGCACTACCGAGGATCCCGAGTATGAATTCATCCTAGCTAGCCGCCAAGCAGCTTATGAACGAAATGTACAGAAGCTGAAGTCGTCGCTCAATCAATAGTTGTATAAAGGAAGCAGCAGGATGTGAAACAGGAGATGCGATTCACGGCAATCCGATGGTTATTGGGGATACGTGCACTTACGATTAAACTTTCGCTTCAAGTCAAACTGATTCTGTCATTTGTATTCGTTATCTTTATACCGGTTGTTCTATTCTCCTGGTATACGCTCAATGAAGAGTCCGCCAGTGCAATGAAAGAATTGACGGAGAACAACGAGAATGTGCTGGAAGTAGAGAAGATAAACATTGATAATAACATAGAACTGATGAGATGGACCGGTCAGCTTGCGTTATCCAATCGGGAAATGAACAATTACTTGCAAATTGAACAGTTTCAGGATACAGCATATGTTCTTCATATTAAGAAAGATGTGGTCAACAGCTTTCAATATTTTCTGTTCAACAATCCACGAATTGCGAATGTCCGGTTGTTCACGGACAACCTTTATGTGAATGAGATTTGGCCCGTCATCCTACAGGAATCACGTATTCAGGACAAGCCTTGGCATGATGAGGTGATGAAGCAAAGCGGTGTGCCTTGGTGGGAGATACAGGAGAACGTCGCCCTCACCAGTGCGCCATCCGAACCATCGCAGAATGAGCCCTTCATGACGTACTTGCAGGAATTCAAATATGCGGACAACGTAACACATAACGGAATTCTAGAGATATCGATGAAGTTGTCGAATTTCTTCTCTCAAACGTTCAGTAGCGTGCAGGACATGAACTCTCAGCTGATCGTAGTAGCAAGGGGCGGACGGGTATTCAGCTTGAAGGAGTCACCTGTGTTCGAACAGCACAGCGCGGAGCAGTTGATAAACAGCGTGAAGCTGACGAGCAATACAGATATCGAGACGGTACGGTTCGAGGTTAATGGGCAGTCCTACATGGCATTTCAAAGCTACATTCCGTCGATCGACGTACATTTGGTCAATATGGTTAGTCTTGCGGAGACGATGGAAGGCATTAACCATTCAAGAGTTCGTTATATTGTACTCATTTCGTTACTAGTGGCATTTCTCGTACTGCTATCTTACTCGATGCAGGCGATGATTTTGCGCAGGCTTAAGGCGTTAAGAGAATCGATGCAACAGGTAAGAAGCGGTAACTTCAACGTTGAGATACCGCTGATTACCGGTACCGATGAGGTAGGAGAGTTGGGCTTTCATTACCGTATGCTTATACTAAAGATTAACGAGCTCATTCAAGAGCAGGCATCTAGGCAGGCTGCAGGTAAAGAAGCCGAGCTTCGGGCGCTGAAGAACCAGATAGATTCCCACTTCCTCTACAATACGCTGGAGAACGTCAAGATGCTGGCGGAGATTGAAGGGCAGTACCTTATATCGGACATAATGACCTCGCTAGGCGGTATGATGCGATATTCGATGGAATGGAAGCGGGATTACGTGATGCTAAGCGATGAGATCCAGCAGGTCCAGCATTATGTAGCCGTCATGAACATCCGTTATGATGGAAGACTTGATCTCCGATTGAAGATTGCACCGGAATGCCTCAAGCAGGAATCTCTCAAAATGTCACTGCAGCCCGCAGTCGAGAATGCAATCAAGCATGGGATGAGCCTCATGCATTCCAGCGACGGAAATCTTGTCATTACGATCTCTGCCGTCCGGCGTGATCAAGCTTGTGTCATAGAGATCACTGACAGCGGCTGCGGCATACCGGAAGAGAAGCTAGGCTTATTGAATCAAATGCTACGAATGGAAGAGTCCGCTTACCAGGAGGTCCGGCAATTGTTTGTTCGTAAGGATAACCAGGAAAGCAATGGAATCGGTCTACGTAATGTGGACCAGCGTTTAGTGATGAGCTATGGGGCGGAATATGGTATTCAGATCGAGAGTCAGGAAGGAAGCTATACACGCATTATCATGATTTTGCCGTATCGAGTCATGGGAAGGAGAATGGACATCTATGATTAGCTTGCTTATCGTCGACGATGAGAAGATCATTCGGAGGGGCTTGCAATCAATAATTGAGAGGCAGTTTCCTAATCTGTTCAACTACCGATTTGCCGAGAATGGACAAGAGGCGCTGGAGCTGCTTCGCCAGGAGCCTGCGGATATTATGTTCACAGATATCCGAATGCCAATTATGGATGGGATCGAACTGCTCGAACAGCTGCAAGACCATCCGGTTAAACCCGAGGTAGTATTGCTGTCTGGCTATAATGACTTCGAATATGCGCAGAAAGGAATTCGCTGTGCTGCGAAGGATTACCTCATAAAGCCTGTGGTGCGGGAGGAGTTATTTGCCGTCCTAGAGCGATTAATGCGGGACATAAGGATGAGAGAAGAGAGAGCAAACAAGGCGGGCGAAGATGCCAGCCTTTTTGCTGCCGAGCTAGTTACCATGCATTTGACCCAGAAGGATGTGGGTGATGCTATAAAACAGAACAAACTGAAGCAGGCCGGTTTAAGCTGGTTGAATGCAGGATATACGCTGGGCTTGCTTACGCGACGCGGTGGAGGATCACAAGCTAGCAGTACGGATGCTGCTTCTTTCAGGAATCAAATCGCTGAGCTGTTACAAGGGCATATGGATTGGATGCTCACGCGTGATGGAAAAGGCGGAACGATTATGATCGCACGCGATCCGGTTTTGTTCTACCAGTTGGCACAACGGTGGAGGTTGAGTGTATATGAGCCGCAGCTGCGAATTTCGATTAGTGATTCTGTTCAAGGGATAGAGCAGATAAGGTGGGCATACAACCAAGCGAAGCAAACCTTGAAATACGGTATTCTGCTTCCAGAACTCGATGTGCTGGACTACACCATTATAAGTGAACGCAATGAGCGGCATGTCGTTCCTGTTGAGTTGATTCAACGAATATTGAATCTCTTTGGAATGGGACGCGGGGATGAAATCAAACAGCTTCTCGATCAAATCCTCGATGTTCGCATTATTAGCAGCTGTGAGATCGGCTATCTGGAACGTATTAGCCAGTTACTCAACGAGGAGCTGTTCGACAAGTTGTTCCGCATCTACGGGTATAAGGTACTCTTTCTATTAAGTACGTACGCCCATGTTGGTCACATCGGGAACTTCGATCGATTTGAAGATTATTACATAGCCATCGAGCAGCTTCTCGATAGTCTGGATCGGTTCATCCAAGATCGGAGAGAGCAAGCGCCGACGGAACAAAATACGATGCAAAAAGTTCTCACCTACTTGCAGACGCATTATGCCGAAGATTTGAACATGGCGGTCGTGTCCAACCATTTCTCACTCAATTACTCGTATTTCAGCCATGCTTTCCAAGAATATAGCGGTGAGAGTTTCTCGAACTATGTTCGCCGGTTAAGGTTGGACAAGGCGAAGGAACTGCTGGTGCACTCCGATTTGAAGGTGTACGAAATCAGTGATCAGGTTGGATTCGATAATGTGAAGCATTTTACGAGAATATTCAAGGATACTGAAGGCATCACAGCGCTGGAATTCCGAAGGCAGCGAAGGCTGTTTGAAGCCCAAGTATGAGCAAAGATTGCACTGAACTTACCAGAACCCTCAAATCATGCGACTACTCTTAACTCGTTGATCCTTGGCGAGTCCTTCTTCACCATACCGGTCGTGTCACGTCACCGTTTCAGGCTGTGCTTAGGCTTCTTATCGATGGCATCCAGGTCAAAGCAGCCGGGGTTGCCTCCAACTTTCTAATCTGCTCTTCTGTAAATAAGGCTCGTTTCAGCTTTCCCATTTTCGTCTCGCTCCTCATCCATACCTAGATTATAAAAAATGACCCACAAGAGGGTCATTTTTTCAAAGTGTCCTTCTTATAGGTCACAGTTCACACCTTTTCATCAATTCTATGGGTCCTAGTTTATTTTAACTCTCGGCTTTATTCCAATATGAAAAGTCTCGAAGGGCTTTATATGAAATAACTGATGATTCCCGAGACTGTTCATTCATTTTGTATTAAGGAAGTGAATCAAAGCGGTATTGAATTCTTCAGGGTGAGTCGCGTTCAAACCATGTGGTCCACCTTCAATTACGACGAGTTGACTGCCTGCAACAGCTTCGTGGGACAGTTGACCACTTACCTCAAGCGGCACGATCGCATCAGAATCGCCATGGATAACAAGCAATGGGATATTAAATTTCGCCAAATCGCCACGGAAATCCGTCCGGCCGAAGGCATCAATGCAATCCAGCGTCCCCTTTGGCGAAGCATAAGAAGCAATATCAAGGTTGTATGCACGGAAGGACTCGCTCACCAGGTCGGTTCTATCCCCGGCTTTAAAGAAATTGTGACTGAAGCCGTCAAGGAAGGCGAGACGGTCTTTTTTCAAACCGTCTTGGAAGCCCTGAATGGTGGCTTCATCCAGACCGCCTTCCGGATGCTCGGCAGATTTATAAAAGAACGGCGGAACCGCAGCAGCCAACACGGCTTTTTTGACACGGCTTGATCCGTATGTGCCAACATAACGGGCAACCTCTCCGCCACCCATCGAAAATCCGACCAGTGTTACGTCGTTAAGGTCTAGATGTATAATTAGCTTATGGAGATCCATCGCAAACGTATCATAGTCGTAACCGTTCCACGGTTGGGAGGATTGTCCGAATCCGCGGCGGTCATAGGTAATCACGCGGTAACCTGCTTCGATGAGCGCTGGAACTTGACTCTCCCAGGAGCGCCCGCTCAGTGGCCAGCCATGTACTAAAATCACAGGTTTGCCTGCGCCAAGATCCTCAAAGTACAATTCAATGGGTTGCCCGTTTTCTGTTCCGACTTTTAATTTAGCCATGCTTTTCACTTCCTATTAGAATTGGTTTTAGCATAGTACACTCACTTTAGGCATATTCCACAAGCTAAGACAGTCATAATCAAACTGTTTTTGGGATGAATAGGCTTATCCCCCGTGGCCGCCAAACATCGTTTGGGCATAAACAACACCCACACCATAAGCTCCGCTGTGTTCCATTACGATCGACATAACTGCGTCATATGTTTCTTCGCGTGCCCAATCGCGTTGGTACTCAAGCAGAACAGCCTGCCAGGTAACGGGGATTGCTCCTGCTTGTATCATGCGTTGAATGGACATGTTATGCGCTTCCGTAGTCGTCCCACCTGAAGCATCCGTTACAATGTAAACTTCATATCCTTCTTTGATGGCTGCAATTACAGGGAAAGCAAGGCAAACCTCCGTCCAAAGTGCTGCCATGATGAGCTTTTTACGGCCTGTTTTCTTCACAGCTTCTACGAAATTTTCGTCTTCCCAAGAATTCATTGTTGTACGGTCAATCGGTTTATGATCTGGAAATACCTCTTGAATATGCGGATGAATCGGGCCTGAGAATGTTTCCGCAGCTACAGTCGTAAGAATGATGGGTGCATTGAAAACTTTAGCTGTCTTGGCCAATCCAACCGTATTGTTAATGATAGTTTGGCGGTCAGCACTTTGAACACCAAAGAGCATTTGAGGCTGGTGGTCTACAAGAATAATTGCAGAGTTATCAGCCGTAAGTAAATCTGTCTTCCCGTTAAACATACTAATATCCCTACCTTTTCCAGATGTGATTACAACAGGAATTCCTGCTGCATGTACTCAGTCTATTGAAATGCAATTGCGCAAACAATATTCAATTTCCTATATATTCCATAGAAGAATACTATAAATATCAAAAGAATTTTATAAAGTATTTGCATAAGCAATTCCTATGGCTGTTTCTGGAAAGTAATTTGCGTTATCGAGCATCTTCTTTGTGCATGATTAGAAGGGGGACGTCAATATTGTTTGAACAATTCCCCGAAGAAGACGGAATCATTACGTTTCGACCAGTTGGTGGGACAATCGAGTACGGGGAAGATAGCAAGTCGGCAGTCAAAGGGCTTATCGGTCTGAGGGGGAGTGTACAAAACAAGCAGCTAGAGTTCAGGGAGTTCCTGGAGTTACTAATTAAGTATCGGGAGGTCCGTTTATCCATCAAAAAAGGGCTGAGAGTGTTTCTCTCAACCCTTTTCACTATTTCACAATCAGAAGAGGAATCTTCGATTGATGGATCAGCTTGTATGTCACACTGCCCATGATTTGTTCGGCCATCCAGTTCAATCCTTTGTATCCCAACACGATCACGTCTGCTTTTTCGTCTTCGGCCACTTCATTGATGATCTGTGTCGGATGGCCAATCGCTACTTTCTTCCTGTAAGGAAATTGTTCATGCATAAACAGGTTTTCATATTCCAACAGGAGTTCTTCCCCTATGCGTACCAGCTCTTCCCTATCTTTCCTGACCATGTCTGCCAACACGGGAGAGTAGAGCACCGGGGGAGTGACTACATGCACGAGGATACATCTTGCGTTCGTTTTTCTTGCGAGATGCAGCGAAATTTGCGCAGCTCGATGTGATGTTTCAGAACCGTCTACGGCAACCAGTATGGTTTTGATTTCTTCCGACTTTTCATAACCGTTCGGAACCAATAGTACTGGGCAGGATGCTTTTTTCAGTACCGCGTTGCTTACGCTACCCAGGAGAAAACTCGTAATCGGACCACGTTCGTGTGTTCCCATTATGACTAGATCATGTTCGTCTGCGTATTTCGCAATCACTTGAGAGGGTTCCCCGAATTCATACTCAAGTGTATGGGGAAGGTGGTCCTGTTCAACTGATTGCAGCGTTTGTGTTAAAGCAGCGACCGCATCTTCCTTAAGGATCTCCTCAACAACTTTTCGTCCTACGTAATGGATTACTCTGGAAGATGCGAGGGGACGAATAACGTGGAGAAGAGATAAGGCCTGACCTTCTTCCAGAAGAGTTTTAGCAAAAGAGATCGCCTGTGCGGAAACGTTGTCTGAGTCGATAGGCACCAATAATTTATTCATATATACACCGCCTGCTCTTATTTGTCATTATTGTATTGGTTATCGATCGATAATGAGCTCGGGAAACTATAACTCAACAAATAAACACAGCAAAGGTTGTCATCCGTGAATCGACAACCCTTGCTGTGTTAACATGAAGAATTGTTATTCATATCTTAACGATCATTGAAAGCTTTAAGCATCCATATATTTTTCGCAACTGTGCTGTGGATCGCAAGCAGCATGTCGGCTGTTGTTTCATCATTCGCGTTCCCAGCCTTCTCCATCCCTACCTTCAGCTCCTCGACAACAATGTTGAAATCCTCAATCAAAGCATCGATCATCTGCTCGGCACTCTCATTGCCCCTGGCCTCCTTAATGCTGGAGATCTCCAGGTAGCGCTTCATGGTTGCTTCTGGTTTGCCTCCTAAAACGAGCACACGCTCGGCAAGATCATCGATGTAGAGTGCCGCTTCTTCATAGAACTCTTGGAATTTTGTGTGCAGTGTGAAGAACTGAGAGCCTTTCACATACCAGTGAAAGTTGTGAAGCTTTACATACAGCACGTTCCAGTTTGAAACTTGTTTGTTCAAAATATCCTGAATCTCTTGAATTGTTTTATTTTCTACCGTAGTTTTCATGTAGGAACACTCCATTATAAAAGTGACATTACTTCTGTTCTCATATGGCGTTGCATCTATCATCGTTGGCTTGTTTTAACGGATTTCAGCCGGCTAAAACTTTGAAAATCATACTGCTCCCTCGTGCCCACCAAACATAGTATGGGCATACAATACACCTACGCCGTAAGCGCCGCCATGTTGAATAACAATTTCCATAACGGAATCGTAAGTATCTTGGCGAGCCCAATCACGTTGATACTCGAGAAGAACAGATTGCCAAGTAACCGGAATCGCCCCTGCTTGGATCATACGCTGTATGGACATGTTATGCGCCTCTTGAGTGGTTCCGGCAGAAGCGTCAGTTACAATGTAAACTTCGTAGCCGTCTTTAATCGCCGACAGTGTAGGAAAAGCAAGACAAACTTCTGTCCACAATGCAGCGATAATCAGTTTCTTTCGGCCTGTCTTTTTTACAGCAGCTAAGAAGTTTTCATCTTCCCACGAATTCATGCTTGTCCGGTCGATAGGTTTTTGATCGGGAAAAACCTCTTGAATTTGCGGATGGAGTGGACCCGAGAAAGAATTAGCGGCAACGGTAGTTAAAATGATCGGCGCTTGGAATACTTTCGCCGTTTTAGCCAGCCCCACCGTATTGTTGATCACGGTTTGCCTATCGGCGCTTTGTACTCCGAACAGCATTTGCGGTTGGTGGTCGATAAGGATGATGGCAGAGTTGCTGGGTGTAAGCAAATCAGATTTGTCATTGAACATGTATTATTCCCAACTTTCTTTTTTAAATTTACGACAGCATTTCGTCGCATGTATTTATAGTATTGAAAACCAAATACTTCAATCAATTCTGTTTTCTATATAAAAGATATAGATAGATCCTATGGTTTGAAAGTCTATCAAAACATAGGATCTCCTTATAGTTTATATAGATATACCCATATTGATAGATACTTTATGACGCTAATATAATCAGGGCGAAAGGGCGAAAGAACCTTTTAGTCCAGAGTCTTCCGAGAGAGGAGGCACATTTATGTGGTCTATATTATTAGCGCTAGGTACCGGAATTGTGATTGGAGTTGTTTTTCAATCCCTGCGTATACCGTCGCCGGCCCCTCCAATGTTAGGGTTGATAGGGCTCATTGGCATGTTTCTAGGACAACGGCTTATCCCATGGATTAAATTGCTGCTGAATCATCAATCATCTTAATAACTCAACTTAGGAGGGGATAAAGGGATGTCGAATGAGACTAACATGATAGAGGCTGACCTATTGATTTTCAACGCTAACATTGTGACGATGGACGAATCTAACCCCATGGCAACGGCAGTAGCTATTAAGGGAGACCGTTTTTTAGCCGTAGGCAGTGATTCCGACATTATGCAGTATAAAGGACCTGTAACGGAAGTCGTGGATGGAAATAAACGCCTTCTGATTCCAGGATTAAATGATTCCCATATTCATCTCATACGTGGTGGATTGAACTATAACCTCGAACTTCGTTGGGATGGAGTGCCATCGGTTGCCGACGCCTTGCGTATGTTAAAAAATCAAGTGGACCGCACGCCTGCACCCCATTGGGTTCGGGTTGTAGGCGGATGGACAGAGTTTCAATTTAAGGAGCGCCGGATGCCGACATTGGATGAAATCAATCTGATTGCTCCGGAGACTCCGGTATTCATTCTTAACTTATACCGACAAGCCTTTTTGAACAAAGCAGCCTTGCGGGTAGTTGGATATACGAAGGATACCCCTAATCCGCCGGGCGGAGAAATTCAGCGTGATAGTAACGGCAATCCGACTGGAATGCTAATTGCAAGACCGAATGCAACGATATTGTATGCCACTCTTGCAAAGGGACCAAAGCTTTCCTATGAAGATCAGTTGAATTCCACACGGCTGTTTATGCGGGAATTAAATCGCTTTGGAATTACGAGTGTAATTGATGCTGGCGGTGGTTTCCAGAACTACCCCGATGATTATCAAGTTTATGAGGAACTGGATAAACGTGGGGAGATTACCGTCCGTACGGCATACAATCTTTTTACCCAACACCCCAATCATGAACTGGACGATTTTCAATCATGGACAGCCACTTCGCAGCCTTATACAGGCAGCCCTTACTATCGTCACAACGGTGCGGGTGAAATGCTGGTTTACAGTGCGGCTGATTTCGAAGACTTCGTTGAGCCCCGTCCGGAATTGCCTGCTGTGTTGGAGAATGATTTATTCGGGGTAACCAGACATCTGGTGCAACAACGATGGCCTTTCCGGCTCCACGCAACGTATGGTGAATCGATCTCGCGTTTCCTCGACGTGTTTGAACGTGTCAATAAAGAAGTTCCATTTAAAGATTTACGCTGGATTTTAGACCATGCTGAAACGATTCGTGAGAAGGATTTGGAACGTGTCGTCGCTTTAGGTGGTTCAATTGCCGTCCAAAACCGGATGGCTTTTCAAGGAGAATATTTCGTTGATAGGTACGGAGCGGAGGCAGCGGAAAACTCACCTCCCATTACGAAGATGCTTACGGCAGGATTGAGAGTAGGTGTAGGTACAGACGCTACAAGGGTAGCCAGTTATAACCCGTGGGTTGCCCTCTACTGGCTGGTTACTGGAAAAACGCTTGGTGGGCTTAGCTTGTACCCTGCTTCTAATCGGTTGGACCGCCATCAAGCGCTTCGTATGTATACAGCCGGAAATGCTTGGTTCTCGAGGGAGGAGGACGTAAAGGGAAAAATTAAAGCAGGCCAATATGCGGACCTGTCGATCTTGTCTGATAATTTCCTCCAAGTTCCAGAAGAAGAAATCAAGAGAATCGAATCGGTGTTTACGGTCGTAGGCGGAAAGATTGTTTATGGATCACTTGAATTTCAAAAACTATCACCCCCGGCTCCTAAAGCCAGTCCGGACTGGGCACCACACAATTACTTTGGTGGTTACTATAAGGCCTCAAATCATGGAGGCGGTGGTGGCGCCGCGTTACATATGCCCCATAGTCATCATAAATGCAATCATCATCACGGCAACGGTTTTTGCGACTTGGATTGTTTCGTGTTCTGATGGAACTTCAGAGGGGTTGCACAAAAGTAAAATAGATTCGAATTCGAAAGGGAATGAGCGAATGTCCAATGTAACAATTAAAGTGATAGACAACGGACCGTTGCGTGTAACGGGTAATGTAGAATTGGTGGATGCAGAAGGGAACCGCTTTGAGACAAAAGAATCTTTCATTCTTTGTCGCTGCGGATTATCAAACCAAAAGCCATTCTGTGACTTGACACACAAAGGAAAATTCGAAAGCACTACTCGGGCTTAATGAATCTAAAAGGTATCGTGGCGGGGTCATGATTGACCCCGTATCCATGCAAGAGTGCTTTACTGAAGTCAGGCGGTCGCTAACAGCTTCTTGACTTGATTCTAATGATTAACAGGGGGCATTTTAATGGGTGTACGCTTTTTGAAAATGGCAGTTATATATATTGTTGTTGGTATTAGTATCGGTGTTTACATGGGTACAACACTGAATTTTGCATTAACTAGCGTACATGCTCATGCGAATCTTTTTGGGTGGGCAACAATGGCTCTTTGCGGGTTTACCTATTTACTTTTTCCAAAGACATCAAAATCTCGTCTGGCTAAATGGCACTTCTGGTTACATGGCCTCGGCTTACCTGTAATGCTTATTACGCTAACCTTAATGGTCCACGGCTATGCACCGGATTGGATTATTATGTTAAAGCGGATTGGTGAAGCTGTGGCTGGAACCGGTGTCTTGATATTTGCTATCAATGTCTTTTCTAACGTAAAGGCGTCTGACATTCAAAATAAACGTAATGATGATGTTTCCATGAATAAAGCAGGGGGAGAACATTTTGGGTAACGAACAATTTGTTAGATCGTCAAATATTGCATTCATTACCGGAATCCTTTTCTGGTGTACTTTAGTTGTTGTATCGTGTGTGTATTTAACTATTCCATTAATAGCAGTGTTTGAAGATGCATTCAAAGTGTCGTCTTCGCAAGCTGCTTGGAGTAGCAGTGCCTTCTCGCTTGCTTTTGCAGGTGGGGGTCTACTGTTTGGAGTGTTATCAGATCGATTTGGACGAAAAAAAATGATGCTATCGGGGTTATTATTGCTTACGGTAATAACACCACTAATAGGTAATGTCGACAGTTTTTCTTGGCTTGTTGCTCTTCGGGCCTTGCAAGGTTTAGCGGCATCGATGTTCCCTCCGTCTGTTTTGGCTTATGCGATGGAAATGTTTCCGTCTGAAAGAAGAGCAACCATTATCGGGTTTATTAGTACGGCTTTTTTAATGGCCACTATCGTTGGACAAATATATAGCAGCTTTGTTGTTTTGGAATTAGGAAATTGGTCCTATGTATTCTACCTACTTTCCGCAGTATATGGAATATCTTCTATCTTGCTTACCTTTTTTATACCAAACGACAAAATACAGCAAACAAATGGCAGCTTTGTTACTTCTTTTTTGCGGGTAGGCAATATTTTCAAACGAAAAGGATTGCCTCTGTGCTACATCGTTTCCGCTTCACTCTTTATTTCGCTTGTCGGATTTTTCGCGACTCTTGGAAGTTACTTAAGCAGCCCACTCTTCGGGTTAAGTCATCAAGATATTCTATGGGTTCGTGCGATTGGTATTTTGGGTATGGCAGTTTCTCCGTTTGCCGGAAGATTGGTTACAAAAATTGGTGTCAAGAACGTATTATGCTGTGGATTAATCTTAGCTGGAAGCGGCTTAGGATTGTTAGGTTTGAGTCTAAACCTCATTTATTTAATATCGATGAGTGTTGTATTTGTACTGGGAATAGCTATGGCTCTTCCATCATTAATCTCACTAATCGGTCACATGGCTGGGGAAATCCGAGCGATTGCGGTTTCGTTTCATATGTTTATGGTGTTCATAGGCGCTTCTCTTGGGTCGATCCTTTCCATTTACCTAATAGATTTCGGGGGCTATTTATTCACTTTTGAAATCTTGGCAGGATTATTGTTCTTAAGCATGATTGTGCCCTTTTTTATTCATTTGGAAGAACACAAGGACTTGGAAAAAACTAAATAAACTAATTAAACTAAATCACGATATTCATAACCAAATATATATGACCCTTATGATTTATATTCATTTTAGTAATTCATAAGTATAGTGTATTATGGGCATATGAAATCGTGATATAGACACATGTGTCTATATCACCTCAATTTCACTTGATCTGTTAAATGCCATCATGACCTGGGGTGAAATAGTGGTAATTCGACAACTTGAATATTTTATTCAAATATGCAAAGCGGGAAGTTTCACTAAAGCTGCGGAAGTATTGATGGTTTCTCAACCTACATTAAGTCAACAGATTCGTTTGCTGGAGCACGAATTTGGAGTTTCGTTATTTGATAGAGTCGGAAGGGGAATAGAAATAACTGAGGCAGGGAAAATCCTATTTCAGAAAAGCATCGCCATAATGGGAATGATTGAAGAAGCTCGCAAAGAAGTGTCACAATTAAAACATATGAAGAGAAACGACCTCATCATTGGTATCTCTTCCAAAGTTAGGCATTTCTCTGTATATCAGCGTAGAAACGACATCAATATCAAACTTGCTTAATATGGTTCAGTCCAAAGTAGGTGTAACCATTTTATCCTGCCATCTCGTTAAAAGTTATGACTGTCCAAATATCAAATTGATCCGTCTAACCGATCCTACACCTACTTGCAAGATTAAGCTTATCTACCCTAAGTATAAAGTGATGCCTCATACAACGAAAGCCTTTATCGATTACATGTCGGAATTCATTATAGACCCTTATTAAAGGAGTGAACTCATATGACATTAGAAACGGCAGGGATCCATCACATTACAGCATTTGCACGTAATCCGCAGGAGAACGTCAATTTTTATGCAGGCATACTCGGTCTTAGGCTCGTTAAGAAAACCATCAACTTTGACGCTCCAGAGGTTTACCACCTTTATTTCGGTGATAAATCAGGAAGGCCTGGCTCCATTATGACTTTTTTTCCTTGGCGTAACTCTCGGCGGGGAGAAATTGGTGGGGGGCAAGTAGGTATAATTACGTTTGTCGTGCCGCACGGCTCACTTGACTTCTGGGAAAAGCGACTTAATAGCTTTGACATTACCCCAATGAAAGCAACCAGGTTTCAAGAAACTTACCTTCAGTTTAGGGATAACGATGGGCTTCATCTTGAACTTGTTGAGCGCGAAGAAGGAAGAAGCAACAGTTGGTCATTTGGCGGAATTCCTGCGAACAAAGCGATTATAGGATTCGGCGGTGCTGTTCTGCTCAGCGTAAACGCAGAGAAGACGATGCATGTGCTCGAAAATGTAATGGGGCTGAAAAAAGTAGGAGAAGACGCCGAATATTCACGTTTTCAAGCTTCTGGAGATATCGGGAATCTGATCGATATTCCTCTTGATAATCAGAAGTGGGGGCATGGAGGAGCTGGTACGGTTCATCACATTGCCTGGCGTGCGAAAGACTTCCAAGAGCATGAGCAATGGCATCAAAAAGTAACTGAGAGAGGGTATAAACCAACTCATATTATAGATCGGCAGTACTTCAATGCGATTTATTTCCGGGAGGACGGCGGTATCTTATTTGAAATTGCAACTGATCCTCCAGGTTTCGCACGCGATGAAGCTCCCGAATCTTTAGGTGAAAAATTGATGCTCCCGGAGTGGTACGAATCCGAACGTGAGAAAATTGAAGCTAACTTGACCTCAATCGAAGTGAGAGTGCTTAAAGGGGACAAGAGATGAGACACATCTTTGAAAAGGGTGGCGATTTACACGCACCTACACTTGTCCTTTTTCACGGGACGGGCGGGACGGAGCAAGATTTGTTGCCACTGGCAACACTCGTTTCCCCAAAATCGTCCATTCTCTCCTTAAGGGGAAATGTGCTGGAAAACGGAATGCCACGTTTCTTTAAACGAATCTCGGAAGGCGTGTTTGACGAAGAGGATTTAGTATTCCGCACCAAAGAAGTGAATGAATTCTTGAACCAGTCGGCCAAGGAATACGGGTTTGATCGCGATAATTTGGTTGCTATTGGCTATTCGAACGGAGCGAATATCATTGCGAGCCTTCTTTTCCATTATCAAAATGTGTTCAGAGGAGCGATCCTTCATCATCCGATGATTCCATTGCGCGGTATCCAATTGCCGGATTTGTCTAATGCTACCATTTTTATCGGTGCCGGGAAAAATGATCCGATTTGTTCCCCACATGAGACAGAGGAGCTCCAAAGCTTGCTGCGTGATTCGGGAGCTGTTGTAAGAGTTCATTGGGAAAACAACGGTCACCAATTAATCTATAACGAAGCGAAAGCAGCTGCAATTTGGTTTAGGGAAAAATTTCAAAATCAATCGGTATGAAGGAGACGTCCTTAACTTTTATATGAGAGCAAATAAAGGAAGTACTGAGATTGTAGGCGAGAAAAAAGTAACTTGGTTGGAACTTTTTTATGATTTGCTTTTTGTAGCGGCAGTGTCAAAAGCAAACCATGTCTTGTTACATTCTAGCCATGGGACCATTTCCGTTGAATACTTAATCAAATTTGTTTTAATATTCATTCCAATCTGGTGGAGTTGGGTGGGACAAACACTCTTTAATAATCGCTTTGGCCAGGATATTAGTAATCATCGGATTTTCATGGTCTTTCAACTGTTTTTTGTTCTAATTATGACAGCAAGCCTATCCGTCAATTTTGATCGATACTATATTCCCTTCTTTGTAGGCTATATTGGATCGAGAGCACTAACAGCCATTCAATATCTTACGGTACACAAATCAAATCGAACACATCAGCGAATGACCGCCAAATATTTGGGGACTTACTTTTGGATAGGCATAGTCATATCTACCTTCTCGCTTTTCTTTGACTCATGGATCCGTTATGTGATTCTGTATGCTGGAATAGCTGTAGATATCATGCTGCCATTATTCAGCCGGCGGTACCTGATCATTACACCCACACATACCCATCACTTATTGGAGCGCTTTGGATTATTTACACTTATTCTTATAGGTGAGTCGGTTATTAGTATCCTAACGGTCTTGCAGTCTAGTAGCTGGACCTGGACATCTATTTTGTTCGCCTTATTTACATTTGTATTGGTGATTGCAATGTGGTGGCAGTATTTTGATAATCTGGAGAGAAAAGTGAGTAAGGAGATACAAACAGCCGGCCAAACGATTATTTATGGTCATTTATTCATTTATGTATCCATGGGCTTTATAGCTGCTTCGATCCAATTACTTTTTCAGCAGCAACTACATTATCCACTTATGTTGGATTTTATTTTCGGGGCGGTTCTGCTTTATTTTATGTCAACATCATTTGTTTTCCACCGATACAGACCGAAACATACAAGGCTGCGAGCCCGCTCTTTGGCGGTATTATTAGGACTGCTCGGATGTTTCTATGCGTTGGACAACATTTTTTACGTACCTAATTATATTGTAATTGGAGAAATAATGATGTTCTTTATCATCTATGCGAAAGTAACAACTTGAGGATTATATGGGAGAGTGAAAGATATTGAGTGATGATTCTAAGCAATATGTAGGGAAAGATATCGATGTTATATTTCACCCGGGAAGATGCGTTCATTCGGCAAAATGTGTTAGTGGGTTACCCGGAGTATTTAATATTAAAAAGAAACCATGGGTTCATGTTGAGGGAGAAACGGCTGATAAAATAGCATCTCAAATAAATCATTGTCCGAGTGGTGCGTTGGAATATGTATGGAAATCACACCTTTTGAATGGGGGAAAACAAATGTTCGAAATTAAAGAAGGTACAAACGGTTTTTATGTTGGAGAAGAGGATCATAAAGAAGCTGAAATTCATTATGTTCAAAATGGAAATCATATTATTATAGTAGATCACACGATCGTTTCCGATAGTCTAAAAGGTCAAGGTGTAGGACAGGCGTTAGTGAAGAGATTAGTCGAATTCGCTCGGACGAAAGGGATTAAGATTATGCCATTATGTCCTTTTGCCAAAAGTCAATTTGACCGCCATGAAGATTATGCTGATGTACTGTTGTAATAAAATATAGGTCAAAAGATTCTAGGAACTATGTAAAAAAGTCGCGCAGCACTGTGCTGTTTCGCGGCTTTTTTACGGAGGTCATTTGAATCTAGTAAAGAATTGCGGAAATAATTGCAGGGCAATTTCAATGAATAATTTTACAGAAATCCCACTATCCTCAAACGAAAAAACGGCCATATGAATATTACGATACACTGGGGGATCAAGTTTTCGTATCAGGACGTTTTCAGGTAAATGTTCCAGGGTTAATTCAGGCATGATTGCGATACCGAGTCCCTCATGAACCAAATTAATTCCTGTCATGTAGTTATGGATTTCGTATCTCACTTTCGGTTTCCCGCGGGATTTTTCAAACCAATCTATAACTGGAGTTTCAAATCCTGATTTACAAAAAATCAAAGACTGATCCAAGAGATCTGTTGCTTGAATCATATTTTTTGTAGTTAAAGGATGTTCCTTGTTTAGCACAGCATACATTTCTTCTTGGTGTAGTGGAAAGGTGTTGAATTCCTTATCTGGTGGACAAGCAATGATAAATCCGATATCAATACGTTGAGTATCGATCCATTCTTTCACTTCGGTTACAGTTCCTTCTAAAACGGTAAATTCGATATTCGGATATTTTTTAGTTATGTTGCTGATAATTTTAGGGACGAAATAAGAGGAGGCCTCAGGAAATGCGCCTATTTTGACTATCCCTTTTTCAAGTCCCAATTCATGAGCAATTTCCTGATCAACCTTTTCATAATCGGATAAAATGGCTCTAAAAATACGTATGATGCGTTCGCCTATAGGTGTAAGCATGACTCCACGACGACGATTTCGAATCAAAAGAGTCACCCCAAGTTCGGTCTCAAGACCGTTAACTGCTTTACTTACAGCAGGTTGAGTCATATTCAATTCTTTTCCAGCTTGTGTGAAACTCTTTGTATCAGCAATTTTAACCATTAATTGCAATAATGATTTATTCATAATTCCTCCCAATCAGTATTCCTATTCACTAGCAAGGTATAGAAAGTCGCTATAAACGAGATCGGTGCTTCATTCAATATCGAGATTTTGGGGAGGCACAATTTTTCTGGGCTTTACCCAATCTTAATATATACGGAGGAAGGATGAAAGACATGAGAAAAGTGGATGTGAAGGAAAAAGCCAGAGTTCGAGAGTATCGTGTCTTGAATCAGTGGAAACAAGAGAATACTTTTAGAAAATCAATTGATAATCGGGCGGGGAAACCGAACTTTGTGTTTTATGAAGGGCCTCCTACAGCCAATGGTTTACCTCATATTGGTCATGTTCTCGGTCGTGTGATTAAAGATTTCATCGGTCGCTATAAAACAATGTCAGGATTCAGAGTCGTCCGAAAAGCCGGATGGGACACTCATGGCCTTCCAGTAGAGCTTGGCGTGGAAAAGCAGCTTGGCATTTCGGGAAAACAGGAGATTGAAAATTACGGAGTCGCCAAATTTGTGGAAGAGTGCAAAAACAGTGTGTTCGAATATGAAAAGCAGTGGCGAGAACTTACTGAAGGCATAGCCTATTGGACTGACATGGAGGATCCCTACGTCACTCTGACTAACGATTATATCGAATCTGTCTGGCACATCTTGTCTGTCATCCATAAAAAAGGTCTATTGTATAAAGGACACCGCGTGAGCCCATATTGTCCTGACTGCCAAACGACACTAAGCTCTCACGAAGTGGCGCAAGGCTATGACAATGTCAAAGATTTGAGTGCAACGGTGAAATTCAGAAGCAAGACTGGGAGGGATATCTTTCTTGCTTGGACAACTACGCCATGGACACTCCCGTCTAATGTGGCTTTAGCGATCAACAAAGATATCGAATACGCGCGGGTAAAACAGAACGATGAGGTATACGTAGTTGCTAAAAATCTTGTAGAGAAAGTAATGAAAGAAAACTATGAAATATTGTCTACGCACAAAGGATCAGAATTCATAGGGACAGCTTATGAGCCGCCGTTTGATTTTTTTCATGTAAATAAAGGTCATATCGTCGTAGATGCTGACTATGTCAGCGATACAAGTGGTACTGGTATTGTTCATACGGCACCCGCGCACGGGGAAGACGATTATCGCACATGCATTCAGCACGGACTGGATTTCGTTAACGCAGTAAATCTGGCTGGACGATACACGGATCAAATCAGCGATTACGCCGGACGCTTCGTCAAAGATTGTGACGTCGATATCGTAAAAAACTTGTCTTTCCGTAATCTTTTGTTCTCTAAAGAACGTTATGAGCACAGCTATCCTTTTTGCTGGCGCTGTAAATCTCCTCTTCTTTACTATGCTATTGAAAGCTGGTTCATCAAAACGACCGCGATAAAAGAACAGCTTATTGAAAACAACAGGAAAATTGATTGGTACCCTTCCCATTTACAAGAAGGACGTTTTGGTAAATTCCTGGAAGATCTCGTCGATTGGAATATCAGCCGGAATCGGTACTGGGGAACTCCTCTGAACATCTGGCTTTGCCAGGATTGCGGGACTGAGTATGCTCCAGACAGCCTGAAAAACCTGCGCGAAAAGTCAGTCGAGGTCGTGAATGAAGACCTAGAGTTACATAAACCTTTCGTAGATGATGTCAAATTGCGTTGCTCATGCGGTGGAACCATGAAAAGAACACCAGAAGTCATCGATGTTTGGTTTGATAGCGGATCGATGCCATTTGCCCAATACCACCATCCTTTTGGTGATGAGAAACTGTTCCAGGAGCAGTATCCTGCTGACATAATTTCCGAGGGCATCGACCAAACAAGAGGCTGGTTCTTTAGCTTGCTGGCGGTATCCACACTGTATAACGGAAAATTGCCATACAAAGCGGTCATTTCAACTGGGCACGTTCTTGATGAAAACGGACAAAAGATGTCTAAAAGTAAAGGGAATGGCATCGATCCTTGGGAAGTCATAGAAGAATTTGGGACTGATGCGTTCCGGTGGGCCCTGCTTTCTGACAGTGCACCGTGGAGCAGCAAGCATTTCTCTAAAAGAATGGTAGCCGAAGCGAAGTCTAAAGTGATCGATACGATTCATAATACGCATGTTTTCTATTCGCTATATGCAACGATCGATCAATACAGGCCTGAGGACTACCCTCAAAAAGCGTTTGAGAACGAGTTAGATCGCTGGCTTCTTTCGAGGCTGAATTCCACCCTGCAAAACGTAGTAAAAGGCCTTGAAACATACGACTTTCTAAATCCGGCAAAGCACATAGAAGCGTTTATCGACGAATTTAGTAATTGGTACATCCGCCGTTCCCGTAACCGTTTTTGGAGCAGTGCGATGACTGAAGACAAGGTTTCCGCCTACCAAACACTACACAAGGTGTTATTGACGGTGGCCCGCATGATTGCGCCGTATGCACCACTCATTGCAGATGACATCTATAGAAATCTTGGCGGCGAAGAAAGCGTGCACCTAACAGATTATCCACAGGTGAATACGGCAGTTATCGATGAAACTCTCGAAAGCGAAATGGAAACCGCCCGTCAAATCGTTGAGCTGGCTCGGAACATCAGAAACGAAAGCGGAATCAAGACACGCCAGCCTCTGTCCGAACTTATCGTCTCCATAGACCGCCCGTTCAACATGAGTAGGTTCGCGAACATCATCAAAGATGAGATAAACGTAAAAGAAATCCGAGTAGAGCAAAGTGACAGCAGCTTTATTACCTATCACTTTAAACTTAATTTAAAAGTTGCCGGTAAAAAATACGGGAAACTCGTTGGAACGATTCAAGATCGTTTGAAGCAACTATCCATCACCGAAGCCAAGCAAGTTGTGGACAGGGGTTTCTTGGATGTCATTCTTTCAGACGAAGCCGTCCGTATTACGCTTGATGAACTGCTCGTAGAAAAGCATGGTAAGCAGGGCTTTGCTACTGCTTCGGGTTACCGAATCAATGTTGCTTTGGAAACGACGATAACAGAGGAACTAGAACAGGAAGGGATGGTTCGTGAAGTCATCCGCGTGATTCAAGATTACCGTAAGAAAATGAATTTCCCTATCGAAAAACGAGTGATACTTACTCTTGATGTCGATGACCAGATGAAAGTAGCGTTGGAACGTTTTGATCATGTTTTGCAGGAAAACGTAATATTGTCGGAGATCAAATTTGTTAAAAAAATAGGCATGGAGACGGTTTCGATTGGGGACAAAAACTTCGGGTTACTGATTGAATAACAAAAATATGGAATTATAACCCTAAATACCAAATAGGCAAATTCAATTGGACAAAGGAGTGTACGAATATGAAAACGATGGGTATTCACCATATTACTGCAATTGTAGGTCATCCACAGGAAAATGTGGATTTTTATGCAGGAGTATTAGGTTTGCGTTTAGTAAAACAAACGGTTAATTTTGATGATCCAGGAACATATCATTTGTATTTTGGAAATGAAAGTGGAAAACCGGGAACCATTATCACATTTTTCCCATGGCCAGGTGCTCGCCAAGGAGTAATCGGCGGCGGTCAAGTGGGGGTAACTTCTTACGTTGTCCCGAAAGGTGCTATGGACTTTTGGGAAAAAAGACTGGAGAAATTTCAAATCCCTTTTGTAAAAATGGAACGGTTTGGAGAGCAGTATTTACAATTTGACGATCCCCATGGCCTGCATTTGGAAATAGTTGAAAGAGAAGAAGGGAAAGCTAACACCTGGAATTTTGGTGAAATCACTTCCGCGTTCGCAATAAAAGGATTTGGCGGAGCTACACTTTTATCCATACGTCCGGAAAAAACCGGAGAACTATTGGAAAAAGTGATGGGCCTACAGATGATTGGTACAGAAGGTGATTTCATCCGGTTTCGTTCCACAGCTGATATCGGAAATGTGATTGATCTAAAATTATCACCTATGGCTAGAGGAGCTATGGGCGTTGGAACAGTACATCACATTGCTTGGCGGGCTTTACATGACCAAGATCAATTGGTTTGGAAAAATTATGTTGAAGCACATGGTTATGGTGTTACCCCTGTACAAGATCGAAACTATTTTAATGCGATTTACTTTAGAGAGCACGGCGAAATTCTTTTTGAAATCGCAACAGATCCGCCAGGCTTCGCTCACGACGAGTCACATGAGACCATGGGAGAAAAACTGATGTTACCTGAACAATATGAACCGCATCGAGAACAGATTGAACGTGTGTTGTTGCCATTTCAAGTAAGAGAATTAGACTAACTTACGCTGGGACTTCAAAAAGAGCTTAAGAGGTAACAACTACCCTATGTTTTTATGTCGAATCAGGTTTACCACTTGAACGAGATGGATATCGTAGAGTGTGTTGTATAACGAACTATTTTATTTAAGGAGATTTTTTACATGAATATCAAACTTGCAATTGTGTATTACAGCTCCACCGGAAATAACTTTCAATTAGCTCAATGGGCTGCGGAAGGGGCAAAGGAAGCCGGCGCGGAAGTGAAAATCTTTAAGGTTCAAGAATTGGCATCTCAAGCAGTGATTGATAGGAATCCGGCTTGGAAAGCCCATGTGGAAGCCACAAAAGATATTCCAGTTATTACACCGGATGACATCGTTGAAGCTGATGCCATTATTTTCAGTACGCCTACACGTTTCGGAAACATTGCCGCCCAAATGAAACAATTTTTAGATACAACAGGTGGAATCTGGTTCCATGGAAAAACGGTTAATAAAGTGGTAAGTGCAATGACTTCTGCTCAAAACGCTCACGGTGGTCAAGAAGCGACTATCCTTAACTTATACACCTCCATGTATCACTGGGGGGCAATCGTGGTTGCTCCAGGATATACTGATGCTTCCTTGTTCGCTGCCGGAGGGAATCCGTATGGAACAAGCATATCTGTCGATCAAAACAATCAAATTGTTGGAGATAAGGAAGCTTATCAAAATGCCGTTAAACATCAAGCGAAGCGTGTGGTTACGGTAGCTGAATGGGTTAAAAAAGGAATGCAATAAAAAATTATCTCTATACAAGGAAAGCATATAATCGTGATCCGAATGAACGTGAGACAACTAACGTACGGGTAATTCACGGGGTATCTACAAAAACGCCTGGTAACACGGGCGTTTTTTGTTTGTGCGAGGGGGAAGTGTTGTGTGATACCATGGAAAATATTGCTGAGTCATTCTGTAGAGAGAAAATTACATTGGCGTATTTGGAAAGGGGAGAAGGAAATGTCCACGATCGAACAGATTACCGAGCATATCTTGATTATGCATGCAAGTCATGACACGGATCGCCCCATCCTAGCAGCCATTACGGGGGCAAGAAAAACCCTCTTGATTGATGCTGGAAATTCACCGGCGCATGCCGATTTGTTTCGTCAGGAGTTGCAAAGGCTAGGCGTTCGTCTTCCAGATCTGCTCATACTGACTCATTGGCACTGGGATCATACATTCGGAATGTCAGCATGGGATCTACCTACCATCGCGCAGGCAAAAACCGCACATTCATTGAGCAAACTGATGGGGCTGGAATGGTCGGATGAAGTCATGGAACAGCTCTGTAAGGAGAAGATCATCAATGCCAGTACGATGGCGAACATCAAAAAAGAGTACGGAATGAACCGGGACTTGATCCGAATAGTCGAGCCGGATATCCTATTCGATGAATCGATCACGATTGACCTTGGTGGCGTGACATGTCAGGTGAACCGTGTAGGAGGAGATCATTCGGAAGATTCGTGCTATGTGTACGTAAAAGAGGATCAAACGCTGTTCCTGGGAGATGCCTTGGGTCCCTCAGTCTATGGCGGACCGCGCAGTTATACAGCCTCCCGTTTTCTGCGCGTGTTGAAGCAAGCGTACCAGTCTGAAGCAATCCTTTTCGTGGAATCGCACGGCCGGCCATTGGATCGAGCTGCCTTTCAAAAGGAGCTCAGTGATTGGGAGCAGCTAGCTCTGCTCACAGAGCAATACGGGCAAAACAGAGAACGGATCGTAAGCGAGATGTGTACCTTCCTCCGGGTGTCAGAGCTTCCTCGTGAATTTTCAGAAGCTCTCGAATGGTTCATGGTAGGGGCTGCCTATCAATGATCCGATTCATTGGGTTGGTACATATGATTTTGTGATAGCTATCTACTAAAACTCTTACAACCGCAAAATTGAAAGTAAGGTATATGATTTGCAATATTGTACAAACTGATAATAGATACGGAATTACAGATGTGTTTCCTATAACCCACGGCTGGTTAAGCCATACACAATTAGTTAGGCCATTTGATTTCGTTCGTGACCCATAATTCTTAATTGAATGATGGGTTTTTTAATTTGTATGAGTAATATCGTTTTGATTGTTTCAAGAGAATACTGTTGGTTCTCTTTTTCATAAAGGTGATTGGACTATTTATGCGTCGTTCTAGATGGGAGATAGTGGTATATTGGATCATAACGGAAATGGAGGGAGACAGCCATGGAGAAACACCGAGTATTGTTGCTCGGGGGAAGCGGCTACTTGGGGAGTCAAATCTATCATGAGCTTTTGCAGCGATACTGCAAGAGTTTTCACGAACGGCTACAGACCCGTTTTCGTCAGGCGGGATGGGAAAATGCAAATGGTAACGATAGCGACAAAGGAGAGTAGAGAACAATGAAAACAATCGGATTAATTGGCGGCATGAGCTGGGAGTCCTCCTTGGTCTACTACCGTTTGATCAATGAAACCGTCAAGGAGAGGCTGGGCGGTCTGCATTCGGCGAAAAGCATTATGTATTCCGTTGATTTTGCCGAGATCGAAGAAATGCAACGTGAAGGACGATGGGAAGAAGCAGGAGAGCGGATGGCGAGTGCGGCGAAAAGTCTGGAAGCGGCAGGCGCCGACCTGATCGTTCTCTGTACAAATACGATGCACAAACTGGCGTATGCCATCGAGGAAGCGACCAGCCTGCCGTTTCTTCATATCGCGGATGCGACAGCACAAGCGATCACGAACCACGGGCATAAACGAGTGGCACTGCTCGCGACGCGATTTACGATGGAGCAGGAGTTCTACACAGGGCGGCTGCGTGATGTACACGGATTAGAGGTACTGCTGCCGGATGAAGAAGAGCGAAAACTCGTCCATGACATCATCTATCACGAGCTGTGCGTCGGAACTATTCGTGAGGAATCCAAGCGTACATATCAGGCGATCATTGAGCGATTGGTCAAGGAAGGTGCTGAGGCAGTCATCCTCGGTTGCACGGAAATCGGTCTGTTGATCACAGCCGAAGATTGCACGGTTCCGGTATTTGATACGACTGCGATTCACGCAGAGGCGGCTGTGGAGGCTGCTTTGCAGTAGAAGATAGGAAAAAACAAAAGACTTAGCGCATCCCATTTTCTACCTGAATGGATGACTGAGTCTTTTTTTGTGCAAACGAAATGTGAATGTCCTTTATTTGTCCTTGAGTAAATCCGAAATCAAGATTCCGTTTATTTTCAACCCAGTAATGTCGCAATCCGTTATCTCCACATTGGATAAATCACAATTTTTGAATTGCCCACGAGTAAGGTTACAGCTGTGAAAGCTTACCGGTTTATACTGCCCATCGGGATTATAATTCCCATCTCCCTCATTCGGAAGAACCACGTTATGAAATTCTGTTCCAAACAAATGTGCCTGATCAATAACAGCGTGGCTAAGATTAGCATGCTGAATGTCTAAGCCTGACAAGTTTGCGTTCGAGATTTTGATTCCACTCATATTCACATCATTCAAAGTCATTTGACTCATATTTACGTTGTTGATTTTGGTCTTTGCCAAGCTGACATTATCCATATCAAGTTCCTCAGCTCTAACCTCCTGCCATTTAGAACCTGATATATCCGCCATTTGCAAATCCAACGGTTCCACCTTTAGGTCCATCCTCATATCCCCCTTTGAATTATGAATGAAGGCGTTTGTAACTTCGACATACGCCTTATATTTCCTTTATTACCCAGTTGTTTTTATTTGTGTTAAGATCCAACTAAACACAACTAAATACACATAAAAACAATCTATTAACGTTTCGTTCACATCCGCTTAATATTTTCCCCGTAAGATTGGTTTCGTAGGAAACAAGCAATGAACAATCCGCAAAGAGGAGAGGTTCTTATGAAAAAATGGCATTATCCTTTACTTGCTTCCGTTCTATCAATCGCGTTTTTAGCAGGATGTGGACAATCAACAGGATCGCAACCAAACACACAAGCTTCCAAAACGGAAAGTACAACCGCCTCAGGAGAGATTACTGTTTATACGGCGCTGGAGGATGACCAGATCAAAACGTATTTGGAATCCTTCAAAGCAAAATATCCAGATGTAAAGGTCAATATCGTCCGTGATTCTACAGGGATCATCACCGCAAAGCTGCTGGCGGAAAAAGACAACCCACAAGCAGACGTTGTATGGGGAACAGCAGCGACAAGCCTACTCGTACTCGAACAGCAAGGCATGCTCGAGGGGTATTCGCCAAAAGGAATCGAGAAAGTATCCCCGGAGTTTAAGGATTCCAAGGAACCTGCAAGCTGGGTAGGAATCGATGCGTGGGAGACAGCGATCGCAGTCAATACCAAAGAGCTAGAAAAACGCAATTTGCCTATCCCACGCTCATATGAAGACCTGATCAAGCCGGAGTACAAAGGATTGATCGTGATGCCGAATCCAGCGTCTTCTGGAACTGGGCTGCTCACGATTAACGGAATCATGCAACTGAAAGGCGAGCAAGAAGGCTGGGCGTACCTTGACAAGCTGCATGCAAATATGGCGATCTACACACATTCAGGCTCGAAGCCAGCGAAAATGGCCGCATCGGGCGAATATCCAATTGGCATTTCCTTTGGCTACCGTTCGATTACCGAGAAGAAAAAAGGTGCACCCGTTGAAGTCGTCTTTCCAACAGAAGGCTCGGGTTGGGATGTAGAGGCGAATGCCTTGATGAAAAAGAGTGAGATCAAGCCAGAAGCCAAGCTGTTCTTGGACTGGGCCATCTCCGATGAAGTCATGAAAGCTTATAACCAGAACTTCGCCATCGTCAGTGTCAAGCAAGAAGGCGCGACACTCCCGGAAGGTTACGCAGTAGATCCAATCAAGCAATTAATCAAACTCGACCTGAATCAAGCCGCACAAAATCGTGACAACATCTTGGGTGAGTGGGAAAAACGATACGCGACCAAGAGTGAACCTAAGTAAGCAGCGAGGAGAACAGCATGACACAATCCTATCTATCCATTCAAGGGGTCAGTAAACGCTTTGGTTTGTTTGCCGCATTGGAGCACATTTCCATCGAAATTGACAAGAATGAATTTGTTTGTCTGCTCGGTCCCAGTGGCTGCGGTAAAACGACATTACTGAGAATGCTGGCTGGATTGGAGCAGCCGACGACAGGCAAGATGATCCTGGGAGGCAGGGAGATTACTTCCCTGCCACCAGCGAAACGAAACATTGCGATGATGTTCCAGTCGTACGCCTTGTTTCCCAATTTGACGGCTGCCGAAAACATTGCCTTTGGCCTGCAAGAAAAGAAGCTGGGGAAAAAAGAGATCGCAGCCAAAGTAGAAGAGGCGCTAGACATGGTAGATTTGTCTCATGCCGCCGCCAAATATCCCAGCCAGCTCTCAGGCGGTCAACAGCAGCGAATTGCCTTGGCGAGAGCGATTTCTCTATCGCCGGATGTCTTGCTTTTAGATGAACCACTATCCGCATTGGATGCAAAAGTAAGACAAAAGCTGCGCCGGGAGATTCGGCGTTTGCATGAGCAGTACGGCATGACAACAGTGATGGTCACGCATGACCAGGATGAGGCATTGACCATGGCAGACAAGATCGTCGTCATGGATCACGGCGAGGTCGTTCAGGTAGGTACACCCGAGGAGATCTATAACAAACCAGCCACTCCGTTTGTTGCTGATTTTATCGGAGCGATCAACTTTTTTGAGTACAGTCGCTTTGAGAATGCGCAATCTGATCCGAATCGCTTACTTGCGATCAGACCGGAGCATGTGCGGCTTTTGCAGAACGAGTCCGAATGTGCCATACCTGCGACTATTTCCGAGATAGAATTTCGCGGTGCTTTTTACCGAATCTTTCTGGAGTGGCAAGAGGAAGGTCAGATAAAAAAAGAGCTTCTGACAATCGATTTGATAGCGGCCGAGGCACAAAGACTTGGAATTGCCCGAGACAAAAAGGTGTGGCTAGAGTTTCCGCTGGAGAATTTGCTGACCTTTGAGCATGCGCCAGCCATAGAGGAACAGGGGTGAGCAGCATGAAGGAAATGACATCGATCTTCGATGGAAAAGCCATGCAAAAGTGGCTCATCGCTCTCATCGTTCTTGGATTGTCAGCGAGTGTTCTGTTGCCACTTGGCCAGCTGTTTTCCAAAGCATTCTATAACAAGAACGGTCAGTTCATCGGCCTGGACAATTTCGTTACGTACTTTTCCACCCCAGCACTGGCAGGGTCGCTGAATAACACCTTGTATATTTCTGCGATGACGACGCTGATCGCAGTCACACTCGCTTTTCTGTTCGCGTATGCCTTGACGCGTAGCGGGATTCGCGGAAAACGAGTCTTTCGGGCGATCGCGCTGCTGCCGCTGTTTGCGCCCACGATGATGCACGGAATCGCCCTGACCTACCTCTTTGGGAATCAAGGGCTGGTGACGACGGGGATCTTCGGGTTGCTCCCGTTTCAATGGGACATCGATCTGTACGGCCCAGTGGGGATTATTTTGGCGGAGATCGTCTATGTTTTCCCGCAAGCGTATTTGATTCTCGCTGTTTCCCTTGCTTTTGCCGACTATCAGCTGTACGAAGCGGCGGATACGCTCGGAGCGAACCATTGGCGCAAGTTTTTTGTAGTGACGATTCCTAGCGTGAAATACGGTATCGTCAGCGCCTGCTTTGTCTGTTTTACTCTCTCGTTTACTGACTTCGGAGCACCAAAGGTTGTCGGCGGACAGTTTTCCGTACTGGCGACAGACGTCTACAAGCAGGTCATCGGTCAGCAAAATATGACGATGGGAGCAACGGTTGGGCTGCTTTTGATTATTCCCGCTCTCGTGGCGTTTGTCGTGGACCGGATTGTTGAGCGGAAGCAACACGCGGCTGTAACAGCCAAGTCCAAACCGTATCGAATCAAGGAGAATCGTTTGCGTGATTTGTTTTATTCCATCCTTTGTGTGAGCGTCAGCGGATTTTTGCTGCTCCTCATGGCTGCGGTGGTGCTGGCTTCTTTCATCAAAGTATGGCCGTATAATCTGACTTTTGGCTTGGATCATTACGACTTTTCCAACGTTGCTGGAGAAGGGATCGAGCCACTGTGGAACAGCATTCTTGTCGCCTTGCTGACGGCAGTGATCGGGACGGCGGTCACGTTTATTACCGCCTACACGATTGAAAAATCCCAAGTGTGGAAAGGGCTTCGCCAAGCTGGATACTTCCTGTCGATTCTCCCGCTGGCATTACCGGGGATGGTCATTGGACTAGCGTACATTTTCTTCTTCAACAATCCGTCGAATCCATTTCACGGTATGTACGGAACGATCTGGATTTTGATTTTGGCGAACGTCATTCATTTTTTCGCAGTAGGCTTCATTACAGCAACGAGCGCGTTGAAAAAGCTCGATCCCGAGTTCGAGCAAGCGGCAGAGTCCATGGGGATCTCGCAGACAAAGCTAATGTGGCGCGTCACGATTCCCGTCTGTATGCCGGCGATTGTCGAGATGGCGGTGTACTTTTTCATCAACTCGATGGTGACGATCTCGGCGGTTGTTTTTCTGTACGCAGCGGATTTCAAGTTGGCTTCTGTCTCCATCGTCAACATGGATGACGCCGGGGATGTGGCTCCGGCAGCAGCGATGTCGGTATTGATCGTCTTCCTCAACATCATCGCACGTGCTGGTGCAGAATGGATCGCATCCAAACTTCGCAAGCGGACAACAGGGTCCTACCAAGAGAAAGGTCAGGTGGCATAAAGCATGAAAGCAGTAGTATTTGATTGGGCGGGAACGATGGTAGATTACGGATGTTTTGCTCCTTTAGCTGTCTTTTTACAGGTGTTCAAAAAACGGGGGATTGAGCTGACAGCAGCAGAAGCGCGCGAACCGATGGGAATGCTCAAGCGCGATCATATCCAGGCACTTTGCAAAATGGAGCGGGTAGCAGCGCTATGGCAAGAGCGTTACGGTCGACTTCCAAATGAAGCGGATGTGGACGAATTGTACGCTGACTTCGAACCGATGCTGATGGAGACGCTGCACGAGTACGCCACTCCTGTTCCGGGAGCAATTGAATTGGTAGGACGACTTCGCGAGCAAGGAATCAAAATCGGCTCGACCACAGGCTACACGAGGGACATGATGAATGTTGTAGCAGCATCGGCTAAGCAACAGGGCTACGAACCGGACGCACTTGTCACCCCAAGTGAAGTGCCTGCTGGACGTCCATTTCCATGGATGTGCTATCAAAATGCGATTCTACTGGACGTATTTCCAATGAACGAGATCGTCAAGGTCGGTGATACGACGAGCGATATGAAAGAAGGAAGAAACGCCGGGATGTGGACCGTTGGCGTCCTGAAGGGTGGAAGCGAACTCGGCCTGTCCTTGGAGGAAGTGAATAGCATGCCACAGGAAGAGCTGGATAAAAGACTGGCTATCGCAACAGAACGACTGATGGCGGCGGGTGCGCACTACGTGGTCGCGGAGATCGGATGCTTGGATGAGGTGCTAAAAAACATCGAGATGCTTCATGCAGAAGGAGAGAGACCATGAATCAGACACGACTAACCGACAATTCGTACTTGTTGCTCACCCCCGGACCATTGACCACTTCATCAACCGTACGCGAGGCAATGCTGCGGGATTGGTGCACGTGGGACCGTGATTACAATGAACTCGTACAGGCAATCCGCCAAAAGCTCGTCCGATTGGCAACCTCCCAGGTAGAGGATTATACGAGCGTTTTGATGCAAGGCAGCGGGACCTTTTGTGTGGAAGCGGTGGTGAGCAGTGCGATTCCCGCAGACGGCAAGCTGCTCGTCCTGACGAATGGCGCATACGGGGATCGGATCGTGGAAATGGCACAAGTCCATGAAATCGCAACAGAGGTAATTGACTTTGGTGAAGTGACAAAGGCCGATGCAGAAGCTTTGGAGCAAAAACTCGCGGCAGATGCAACGATTACGCATGTGGCTGTGGTGCATTCGGAAACGACTACCGGCATGCTTAATCCCATCAAAGAAATTGGTGAAGTCGCCAAGAAGTACGGAAAAGTCTATATCGTAGATGCGATGAGTAGCTTCGGTGGCATTCCGTTGGATGCAGCACAGCTCTCGATCGACTTCCTGATCTCTAGCGCAAACAAATGCATTCAAGGCGTGCCTGGTTTCGGCTTTGTCGTTGCCAAGACGTCAGCGCTCATCCGATGCAGAGGGATTGCCCGTACGCTGTCCCTCGATTTGTACAGCCAGTGGAAGACGATGGAGGAGCAAAATGGAAAGTGGCGCTATACTTCTCCGACTCATGTCGTGCGAGCCTTTTATCAAGCACTGATAGAGCTTGAGGCAGAGGGGGGAGTTGAAAAACGGTACGAGCGTTACCAGCGAAATCAGCAGTTACTCGCAGAAGGCATGGAGCGTATCGGTTTTCGCATCCTGTTGCCAAAAGAATCGCAATCGCCTTTCATTACTTCCTTTTATTATCCCGAAAGCGAGGCGTTCACCTTCGCGGAGCTGTATGAACGTTTGAAGCAGGCAGGTTTCGTCATTTATCCGGGCAAAATCTCGCAAGCGGACACGTTTCGGATAGGCAATATCGGAGAAGTTTACCCCGAAGATATTGAGAGATTAATCGCTGCGATGGAAAACAATCGTTTCTGGCTGGAGTAAAGAAGAGGAGGCTATCGTGATGAAAGTGTTTTGCTTGGGTGGAGCGGGAAATATTTGTCGGGAAGCTGTGCTCGATCTCGTGTTGCATTCGGATTTTGAGCAGATCACGATCGGTGATTTTAATGAAGAAGAAGGTCGCAAGGTAGTCGAGTGGCTGAACGATCCTCGCGTAGATTTTGTTCCGGTAAATGTACGCGATCATGCGGATACGGTCCAAAAAATGCGCGGTTACGACATCGTCATGGACGGAACCACGATCACACTGAACGGCCTGTCTACTGCTGCGATTGCGGAGGCTGGCTGCCATGGCATCAATTTGAACGGTTTTGGGGAAGAAAACGCCTCGGATGCGATCTTCCGCGACCATGGGAAGACCTGCCTGCCAGGCTTTGGCATGACGCCTGGACTGACCCAAATGATGGCGATGCATGCAGCGAACCAGCTCGATGAAGTCGACGAAGTGCGTGTCAGCCACGGTTCCTTTCGCCCGATTGCCTTTTCCAAATCGATCACAGAGACGACGACCTATGAGTATGATCCAGATTTGCCAGGGCGCGTCGTCTATGAAAATGGCGCATTCATTCAAGTACCGCCATTTGCTCGCCCACGCGAGATAAAGCTTCCTGAGCCATATGGAAAAACCATTCAGTACATCATTCCTCATGCAGAAACGAAGACGCTAGCACAGGCTTTGTCTCCAAAAGGAGTAAAGCTAATCGAGGTCCGGGGAACATGGCCGAAGCAAAACATGGAGCTGGTCAAAGCCCTCTATGATTATGGCTTTTTACGGAACGATCCCATCACGGTAGGGGAAACAAAGGTGGGAATCCTTGATTGTATCTCCCAATACCTCTACAATTCTAGGGAGGGAAAAGAGACGGAATTATACGGGTATTCGCTTCATGTCGAGGTAACAGGTACCAAGGACGGCCGCAAAGTAGGGCACACCCTGTACCATACACATCCGGCATCAGACGGCTCTGTAGCTGACTGGGCAGGGCTGCGCGCCTATACCCGCAACGTAGGAATCCCGCTGGCGATTGCGACTGAGCAGATCGCGAAAGGAAATGTAAAAGCAATTGGCGTCATTACACCAGAAGAAGCATTTGATCCGGCTGTGATTTTTCACGAGCTGGCAAAACGTCAGATTTACATCCATGGAGAAAAGATCGAACTGACGTAAAGCACGAGATAGGGGGACATTTGGCGTGTCGTTGTTCGGGGAAGAGCGTAAGCAAATCATTTTGCAGTTGATCAATTCCAATGGCAAGGTGCGGACCAATGAGCTGGTCGAAAAGCTGCAAGTATCGTCTGAGTCTATCCGCAGGTATTTGGAAGAGCTGGAGGCGGAGAAAAAGCTGAAGCGCGTCTATGGCGGGGCAGTAAAGCTGACAGTGGAGCGCTCCGAGCCCTCTCATTTTGCCCGTGAAGTCTTGCGAGCGGAAGAAAAGAAACGGATTGGGCGGCTGGCAGCGGACTTGGTGCAAGATAGCGATACCATTGTCATCGATGAAGGGACAACGCCTTTGCAAATGATCAGCTTTCTCGTGACGAAAAAAGATTTGACGATCCTCACTAGCTCGATCACGGCGCTGAATCGATTAATCGAGTACCAAAACAATGGAATGCTTGCGGCAGATATCTACTTCCTGGGTGGAAAGGTGAGCGCCAAGCATCATCGGGTAAGCGGGACCTATGCAGAGAAGATGATGAAACAATTTTATGTGGACAAGGCGTTTATCGCGGCTGACGGCATCCTGCTCCATAAAGGCTTGACCTGCTATGAGCCAGATCGAACGGAACTCGCCCGTTGTTTCATCGAAAATGCCAATGAAAGCATTGTGCTAGCGGACCATTCTAAGATCGGTGTCAGCACATTGTGCAAGATCGCAGACTTAGGAGAGGTCGACATCGTGATCAGCGATATGGCAGCACCAGCAGAATGGAATAAAGGACTCCAAGCAAAAAACGTAGCATGGATGGTAGCAGAGGAGTAGTAGTAAGAGTAAGCAGGCCAGCGATTCCCCACGACAGGGAAGCTGGCCTGTTTGCTTCAGGAAGAATGGCGCAGCAAAAGTGGCAGCATTTGCAGCAATCTCTCTCTGGTAAGAGCAGCGCCCCAATTCCATTTTTGCGCTTCTACAAAATAGACATAGCCGTTCTGAACGGCAGGCAGACTCTGCCACCTATCACTTTGCATCAATTCAGAAGTAGCCTGACGCGATTTAGTGTCTTCGGACAGCAGCATAAAGATCCGATCGCCTGCGTACAGGGGGATGTCCTCCTCACGAATTTCGATAAAGCCGTAGCCAGCTTGCAGTACTTCTTGAATTTTATCCACAGGAGAAAAACCGTTTGGATGGTAGAGGGCGGAGGAAAGTCCTGAGGTGCCCATTACGAACAGACGCCCGCCATGCTCATGGATAAAGACAGATGCAGTCTCACCAGGCACAAGCTCGGAGCGGAGCTGATTCCACATGGTGGCAGCATTCATGTGGTATTTCCTGAGCCATTCCCGCGCCTCGTTCTTTTTCCCCAGCCAATCTCCGAGTGTATGCAACCGTTCCTCCAGCGAAGCAAATGAATTAAACGTGAGCGTTGGGGCAATCCGGCTCATCTGCTTGTATTTGTCTTCTTCTGCGTTCGCGAAAATGATCAGATCTGGCTTCAATGACTTCAAATGGTCATAGTCAACGGGAAAGTCGATATCCTGCATGTGTCTTACCTTGTCTCGATAGATGGTTCGTTCCATCCAGGTAAAATTCCCTCCGACGATATTTTCAACATGGAGTGCGAGCAAATCATTAAACGTCTCCCCAATATAAAGGATGCGTTGTGGCTGAAGGGGGATCTCTACCTCATGGCCTGTCCAGTCCTGCACGAGCTCCATGCGGTGAGTCAGCCTGGAATATTGCCTTGGCGTGTAACCGGTCGTCTTTCGAAAGCGACGATTGAAATAATACTCATCCATGAAGCCGACCTGCGAGGCGATGTCCCGCAATGAATCGTTCGAGCTTTTCAGGAGCTCTTTCGCATGATGAATACGCAGCGCTGTCACATATTCCAAAGGCTTTTTACCCGTCAACTGGCGAAAGAGCTGCGTGTACTGCCACGACGGCACATTGGCCAGTTGTGCCAACTGTTTGACCGTCATGTTCTCTTGATAATTTTGTTGAATATAACGAATGCTGTTCTCGACCTCTTTGCTCTTGCTAGGGATAAGGTCAGGAGACAGATTTTGTTCCAGCAAAAATCCGAGCAGCTTCTGGAACCGCAATTGCTGCCAATAGCTGTCCATTTCTGAAGAAGTTGATTTGCCTAAGAGCAAAGCGTCACATAAGCGCAAGAGCCGGGCAGAGGGGTGAGCGGACAGCTCGATACGGCCATCAAGCAATGCGTATGGGTACGGTAGGGGTCTATTGTCTGGATCGAACGAGATGACAGTAAACGAGATTTGGTAGCACTCAGTCGCGCTGTCGTACAAGGATTCGATCGCAAAAGGAGTAGACGGTGAAAGCAAAAAACACTTTCCTGCCAAAGGCGAAATCGTTTGATCGTGAATACGGAGGCTGCCGTAACCTTTTGTGAAGAAGAGCAGGGTATGGAAGGGAGTGGGTGAAGGACTTGCCGTCTGCTCTACTTGACACAACTGAAAATGAAGGGAACCGAGCGGGGGATGAGGTGGTATAGATTGAAGCATCGGTTATGCCCTCCTTTTTTATATGAGAATAATTATCACTCGCTTTATCAATCGTATACAAAAAAAAGAAGCTTTTCAATCATTGTTGAAAAGCTTCTCATGTTTCATTCAGGCGGACATGATGGACTACTTCGCCAGGATTTCAGGAATCCTTTGCAGGAGCCACTCTCTTGTTGTCGCATCACTGCTAGATTTTTCGATGTCGATAAAGTAGACATAACCGTTTTTAACAGCAGGAAGGTCTTTCCAGATGCGTGATTTTAGCAGCTCCTGCGTTGATTTCTCAGCTTCCTCGCTCGCAGTATTCAGAATAAAGATACGATCTCCCGCTATTTCGGGCAAACGTTCCACAGAGATGAGTTCAAATCCTTTTTGTGCATCGAGTATTTCCTGAATGGGCGCAGTGGGCTTGAATCCGTTTGTATCGTAGAGGACTTGGGAAAGCCCTGTTCTTGCCATGACAAACAGCCGATCACCTGGATAATAGGTAAAGACAGAGACGGTCTCTCCTTCTTTCATGATGCCAGACTCCTTCAGCTTCTTCCACATCTCCTCCGATTTGAGCTTGTAATCGGCAAGCCATTTGGTGGCTGCTTCCGGTTTCCCAATCATATCACCGAGCTGGGTCATCCGCTCTTCCAACGGGGCGAATGTATCAAAAATGACGGTAGGGGCGATTTTGGATAGCTGTTCATATTCTTTTTCTTCGGTATTTGCATGGATGATCAAGTCAGGCTGTAATTCAAGGACCTTTTCGAGATTAATGGGAAAACCGACATTCTGGACATCGTGCAGTTGGTCTTCAAAGATTTGGTTGGTGTACCCGAATCCCCCAATCGGCTTCACGCCCAACGCGAGCATATCGCCAAATGTCTCACCGGAATAGATGATTCGTGCAGGGGAGACCGGGATGTTGCCTACATGCCCGAGATAATCAGTATATGGACGCGTTTGGCTTTTCTGACTTGCCTCGCTGCTCGTTGCGCTTGTTGCTTCTTGTCCAAGTGTGGAAGCGGTAGTTGTTTGCGAAGCGGATGGACTGCATCCAATGAGCAAGCTGCCAGCCAGTATGAAAATTCCTAACGTTCCGGTCATGTTGCGCATGTGTTTCATTTCTATTTTCCTCCAGTAGTCGTTTGAATCTGTTTGTTATCTAATGATAATCATTATCAGATATAGCTTAGCAGCTCAATGGACAAACGTCAGATAGCCATCATTGATTTTGTACAAAGAGAAGGATTTCACACGGACAGTTGTGGAGTTTGGACAAAAAATAATGGAGAAAATGCATTGTCAGATGGCGAGGAAACACATATGATCAGGATGCAAAAAGTGAGAATGAGAATCAATTCGATAATCATCAACAGATGTGAGAGAGGGTAGAAAGATGGTAAGAACGGTTCGGAATGCAGGATTGGCATGGATGGCATTATTATTGATCATGATGCTCGTGTTAACTGCGTGTGCAGAAAAAGCAGCGGAGCCAACATCCACTGAGCAGAAAGCACCGACAGAGAACACCGCTGCGAAAACCAAAGTGGTGAAAGACGCCTATGGCGATGTAGAGATTCCGGTAAAGCCACAGCGGGTAGCTGCTATTTATCAGGAGGACTTCTTGACAGCATTGGGTGTGACCCCGGTTGTCCAGTGGTATCACCCGGCATGGGGCAAACAGGATTACCTCGGGCTGGACGTGCCGCTTTTTGATATTACAGGAAGTATGGAAGCGTTGCTTGCAGCCAATCCGGATATCATCATTGTGGATGGATACGCTGATCCCAAGAAATATGAGGAATTCAGCAAGGTAGCTCCTACGTACAAGCTGCCGGATGAACTCCGTAACGACACGATTGGAAGACTCAAGAAAATCGCCGAGGTGCTAGGCGTTCCAGAAAAAGCAGACGAAGCGATCCAAAAGTACAATGAGAAAATTGCGGATACGAAAGCAAAGCTAGACAAGGCGATTGGCAATGAAACAGTAGCTGTCATTCGTTTGAACGTGGGAAATAAGCCGAATTTGGCCCTCTTCGGAGATGGCAATGTTTACACAGGCATGCTTTATAAGGAGTTGGGCCTTACGCCATATTCCGCTGCCAAAAATCAAGAAACACATGTGGTATTATCAGAAGAAGCCATCCCGGCTATCGATGCAGACCATATCATTGTTTTCCCGTCGAACGGCACGTGGACTTCCGAAGAAAACAAGGATGCGCTCAAGATTTTGGAGAGCCCAATCTGGAAATCTGTTCCTGCTGTGAAAAAAGGCCATGTCTACCCAATGGATCGGACACATTGGCAATCCGGTGCCATACTGGCCAATATGAAGAAGGCAGACGACTTGGTCAAAGCGTTTGTAAAGTAATCGAGTTCAATAGAGAAAGCGCGTCATATCGGCTGATGCGCTTTCTTTTTCATTTGTGGAGCTTGTCCTCGGGATGTTTACTCATTATAATAATAAATGATAATCATTCTCACGAGAAGGGTGAGGGAGATGAATAACGAAGCATCCGGGACCAAGCTATCTCCTCCATCATTCTTTGCAATGACGGCCATCCAAAAAGGAAATGTGGAAAGATGGCAGGACTATCAAGAGCCGGAAGACTACACGATGATTGTAGCGACAGACGGAGAAGGGCTCATTGAAATCGAATCATCGACTTATCGGTTCACTCGGGAGCGTTGCTGGATTGCAGCACCGCGTCAGAACGTTCGGATCAGTTGCACGAGTCATGTTCTCGACTATTATTATCTGACTTTTCGTGTCGTCCACACGGGATCTCCGACGAAGGCCCAATCTTCCGAGGCTTTTTTCTGTACGGGGGAGTTGACCTGCACGCCTTTTTCACGTGTCGTTGAATCGATTGCGGAGATTTACAAGCATCGCGATGCCACGGAGGCGCTGCAACTATTTTTTAATCACGTGCGGTTTGAGGAATTGCTATGCGTTTTGGCCCAGCAAAATGTGCCAGGTAAAACAAGTTTGGACCCGAGGCGAGCTGTTGAACGTTCGATTGCGTATGTAGAGGAGCATTACCAGGAGCCGCTGACCGTAGAGCAGTTGGCAGAGGAAGCGCATGTGGCACGTTGGCGATACACACAGCTTTTCAAAGAAATAACAGGACAACTACCGCTTGATTACATCCATCAGCTGCGGATGAATCAGGCGAAGCAGCTACTGCTCATGACAGGTGATCGGATCAACGAGATCGCCCAAAATGTCGGATTCAACAGCGAGTATTATTTTAATCGTCGTTTTAAGCAGAGTGTAGGGCTCGCGCCAGGAAAATATCGCAACATTCATCGGGATGATTTACGAGTCGTCTCTCTTTATATGGAGGATTATTTGCTAGCTCTTGGCATTCGACCCGTCGTTCAATGGGCGCATACATATTGGGGGCAGCAGGACTATTTGGGCCTGCATGATGTACCGACCTACGATGTGCTGACAGATGACGTGCAGCTCTTGTCCAGTCGTGCCCCAGATGTCATTATGCTTCGCGAATGTACAGGCTGGAAGGAGAATGCGTATGCCAAATGTGCCCGGATTGCCTTCACATGCGTGATTCGGCAGTTCGGTCCTGAGTGGCGAAAAACATTGCGCACCCTTGGTGATCGGTTGGGCCGAAGTGAATTGGCAGAGCGGTCAATCGAGCAGTATGAACAAAAAGTAAGAGTTGCCAAAAATGTAATGGGACGCAGTCTCAAAGGGCAGAAGGTAGCCTTCTTGCGCATATCGGCCGATGAAATCCTTGTGGAGAAAAACTACACATCGCAGGTGTTGTTTCAAGATTTGGAAATGGAGCCAGCTCCACTGGTAAAAAAACAATTTGCCAAGCAGGGGAGAGAAGGGGTATCGTGGGAAGAGTTGTCTACGCTGGATGCTGATCATATTTTTTTCGCCTTTGACAAATGGCATCAGGGAAAACCAGGTGCCGAACAGCTACAGCTCAACCATCCCGTGTGGCAAGCGCTTCCTGCTGTCCAAAACAAGCGGGCGTACCAGGTGGATTTCATGACCTGGATGAACCACGGTGTGATCGCCAACGGGAAAAAAGTCGATGATGTCCTCAAGGTGTTAGCCTAAATGTACAAAGATAAGTGCGCGTTTGTCCATTGACACTGTTTTCATACATCGCCTAAAATTCTTTTATGATAATAAGAATCAATATCATCAAAAACAACTCAGCTCCATACTAACAAAAAAAGGTGGCACGTATGAGTCAACACGCACATTCCCTGAAAGAGGGGAATAACGGAAAGCCGGTTGCGTTTCGCTCTCGCCCTTGGGCAGCGACGCTAATTTTGACCGGCGGGGTTTTCGCATTAATACTGGGGATGTTTTTGTCTGTGTCATTTGGAGCAGCCGACATCCACTTTGCTGTCGTATGGGAAGCTATTTTTCAATTTAATCCTGATATTACGCAACACCAAATTATTCAGGAGATTCGTTTGCCGCGACTTCTCGGCGGTGCAATGGTCGGGGCGAGTCTCGCTGTTGCAGGTGCCATCATGCAAGGGATGACACGCAACCCGCTGGCAGATTCCGGATTGCTTGGTTTGAATGCAGGCGCCGGATTTGTTTTGGCTCTCTGCTTCGCTTTTTTCCCGGGTCTGCCGTTCATGTACCTGATTCTCTACAGCTTTTTGGGTGCTGGTGTCGGGGCAGGTATGGTTTACGGGATTGGGTCCTTGGCAAAAGGCGGCTTGACTCCCGTGCGACTCGTTTTGGCGGGTGCTGCATTGACCGCACTATTGTCTGCGTTAAGCGAAGGGATTGCCCTTTACTTTAAAATTGGACAAGATTTGGCCTTCTGGTATGCAGGCGGTGTGGCGGGAACCAAATGGTTTCAGCTTGAAGTCATGTTTCCGTGGATTCTCGCAGCCCTTATTGGTGCCATGATGCTGTCGCGTTCCATTACGATGCTCAGTCTTGGAGAAGAGGTAGCAAAAGGATTGGGGCAGCGCACGGCGTTAGTGAAACTGGCAGGCATGATCATCGTTCTTATTTTGGCTGGATCAGCAGTTGCCGTTGTTGGGGCAGTAGGCTTTGTTGGATTGATCATTCCACATATGACCCGCTTTTTGGTTGGGGTCGATTACCGATGGATCATTCCTTGTTCAGCCATTTTGGGCAGCTTGCTCGTCGTTTTCGCCGATTTGGCCGCAAGAATGGTAAATCCGCCGTATGAGACGCCGTTAGGGGCACTTATTGCGCTAATCGGTGTACCGTTCTTCCTTTACTTGGCGCGTAAAGAAAGAAGGGAGATGTAATCATGCAGCATATGGTTTCCCATTACCAAACCCGCAAAAGAAATAGAGCGTTTGCGGTTATGACGGTACTCGCTATCCTCATTTTTATCGCGTTTATCATCAGTATGAACACAGGCTACATACGATTGTCACCAAGCGATCTGCTGTTGACGCTTATCGGTTCTGGAACAGACAAACAAAGCTTGATCTTGTTTGAATTCCGCTTGCCGCGGATTGTTATTTCCCTCTTGATTGGGGCAGGACTTGCCGTATCCGGGTGTATTATTCAAGGGATTTCCCGCAATGCATTGGCAGAGCCCGGTATTTTAGGGATCAACGCTGGTGCTGGCTTGATGGTGATGCTGTTCATTTCGTTTTATCCATCCACGTCTGCCGCACCTGTTTTTTTGCTACCGGTGTTGGCTTTGCTTGGAGCCAGCGTGACAGCAGCGCTGATCTTCGTATTGTCATATAAAAGACACAAGGGATTGTCTCCGACCCGTATTGTATTGACGGGGATTGCCGTGGCGGCTGGGATGAGTGCCGCGATGATCGTCTTGACGCTGAAGCTGAGTCCGGATAAGTACCAGTTTGTGGCGACTTGGCTCGCCGGTAGTATCTGGGGAACCAACTGGAAGTTCGTTCTTTCGTTGCTGCCCTGGATCGCCATTTTAATCCCCTATGTTTTTTACAAAGCACGTGTCATGAACGTGCTCAATTTGGGAGAAGAGTTGGCGAAAGGCTTGGGTGCACCCGTTGCCAAAGAACAATTGAAGCTGCTGGCTGCCGCAGTCGGGCTTGCTGCTTCCTGCGTGGCAGTGAGTGGAGGCATCGGTTTTGTCGGGTTAATCGGTCCGCATTTGGCCCGCAGACTAGTGGGGCCAAAGCATGAGATGCTTTTGCCTACATCAGCGCTAGCGGGTGCACTATTGGTCATCGTGGCTGATACCATCGGACGCTGGATCATGCAGCCGTCAGAGATTCCGACTGGTATCGTTGTAGCCGTTATCGGTGCTCCGTATTTCTTGTACTTGCTGGCACGTTCAAAAGCATAGTTTCGCAAATTGTGGATTTGGCGAGCGTTTTCCCGTCTAGTTACGAGGAAGACGCTCGTTTTTGTATACAGCGAAGTGGAGATCAGGCAATTTGGGAATTGAAAAGAGGGAAATGTTGGAGGACAATGGGGGGAAGAAGCAACCGCCTTGTGTTTGCTATAATATCAGCATAAGCATGTATCGGGACGAGAAGGAGTAAAGGCATATGATCGATCGATTAGACCACTTGGTTTTGACGGTAAAAGACATCGAAGCAACCTGTCACTTTTACGAAAAAGTCCTGGGAATGAAGGTTGTAACGTTTGGCGACGGCAGGATGGCCCTGCACTTCGGCCAGCAAAAAATCAATTTGCATCAAAGCGGACAAGAATGGGAGCCAAAAGCGATGCATCCAGTCGCCGGCTCCGCTGATCTATGTCTTGTCACATCGCTTCCACTGGAGCAAGTCATCCAGCATATTCATGCATGCGGCGTCCATTTGGTGGAAGGACCTGTTCCAAAAACAGGCGCCATCGGGCCAATTCGTTCGGTGTATTTGCGTGATCCGGACCATAATTTGATCGAGGTCTCCCAGTACCTGCCACAGGAATCAGGGGCGGCTTCCCTTGCTCCTGCCATCAAGGAGATTTCCAAGAGATTGCAAGAACGTGAACGAGGGACGAGCGGCGCATACAGTGTCTTGCTCCCGCTCGTCAAAATGGCTGACAACCAGCTAGGCATTTTATTTGAAAAAAGAGCCAGTACGATGCGGCGACAGGCGAACGAGGTTTGTTTTCCGGGAGGGCGTGCTGAGAAGAGTGACGAATCCCGTTGGGCGACGGCTGCTCGGGAAACAAGCGAGGAGCTGGGTATTCCACTTGATCGGATTCATTTTGTAGGCGAACTGGATCAGGTGATTGGGCCAGGCTCCTCCATTATTACGCCCTTTATTGGATTCGTGGAAGGAATCCCTGACATGAAGCCGAATCCAGACGAGGTCGGAGAGGTCTTTATCCTTCCACTTGATCGGCTGTTGGCAACACAGCCAGCGAAGTATCTTTCCTCAGTCATGACCGAGCCCGAAGAGGATTTTCCTTATCATCTGATCCCGGGTGGCAAGCGATATCCATGGCGAAAAGGGACAGTCGAGCATTTGTTTTATGAGGTGGACGGGCGTGTCATCTGGGGGTTAACCGCCCGGGTGTTGGCTCAGTTTCTTGAATGGATTCGCAGCGACGACCAATCAACTAGTAAACAATAAAAGCGGTTGTTCATTTTGAACAACGATAAGCTGAGGAGTGGATTTACCATGTGGACAAACAATCCTATCACTTCGCGTTTACATTTGAAATGGCCGATTATTCAGGCGCCAATGGCAGGGGGGGCGACCACACCTGCCCTAGTAGCCGCTGTCTCAGAAGCAGGGGGACTCGGAACGCTCGGTGCGGCGTATATGTCACCTGAGCAGATTCGTGAGGCGATCAAGTCTATTCGGGCGTTAACGGACAAACCGTTTGGGGTGAATCTGTTTATCCCGGAAGATTATGATGCCGACCAGCCGATCGCAGAGAGCATTGCCCAGGCAATGAATGAGGTACGAGATCGACTGGGTATCCCGCAAAATCCGCAGGTGACACAATTTACAGAGCCGTTTGGTGAGCAGATGGCTGTCGTTTTGGAGGAACAGCCCGCCGTTTTCAGCTTTACCTTTGGTGTTCTGGATCATCGCTTGATGGCAGAGTTGAAGCAGCGGGGAATCACTGTCATCGGAACTGCGACAACCGTTCGCGAAGCGATTGCATTGGAAGCGAGCGGAGTTGATATGATTGCCGCCCAAGGCAGCGAAGCAGGCGGGCACCGTGGTTCCTTTTTGCCGGATTCATCAGGCAATATGATTGGAACGATGGCGCTCGTCCCGCAAATGGTGGATCGGGTCAAGATTCCCGTCATCGCGGCTGGAGGGATCATGGATGGTCGAGGGATCGCAGCAGCACTCGCGCTCGGGGCACAGGCGGCACAGCTCGGAACGGCTTTTCTGACGTGTAAGGAGAGCGGAGCACATGCCCTGCACAAGAAGGCCATTTTGGAGACGAGGGAAGAGTCCATCGTGATGACACGTGCTTTCTCTGGTAAATGGGCAAGGGGTATTCAAAATGAGTTTATGACAACGCTCGCCCCATTTGATCACGAGCTCCCGACCTATCCGGTACAAAATGCCCTGACCAAAGACATTCGAGCCGCAGCGGGCAAGCAGCAGCAAATTGCGTACATGTCGATGTGGGCGGGGCAGGCAGCTCCACTCAGCCAGGAAATTAGCGCGAGTGAGCTCGTTGAAAAGCTGGCAGCGGAGACGACGAGGATTTGCAGCAATCTGGGGCAACCCCAGTAGAATAAACGCGCAAAGAAAGCCACGCGAAAGACGGAGGAAATCAAAGTGAACCAGGAATACGCTCTCAAGGGGAACCTTGTCGCAGATGAACAGGAATTGCATAATGGTCTCGTAGTCGTGGGAAATGGAAAGATCACCTATGTTGGCAAGGCTGATGAGTATGGAAAAGCTTTGCCAAATCATGTGGTGACAGTAGAGGATGGCTGGATTTGCCCTGGATTCGTCGATATGCACATGCATGGGATTGATGGATACGACACGATGGACGGGACGCCGAAATCACTTCAGGCCATCTCGACTGCACTTGCACGGCATGGGGTGACGTCTTTTTTGGCGACGACGATGACAGCTCCTTATGATCAATTGGAGCAGGTGCTGGTAAACATCGCGCAGAACAGCAGGGAAGGGCTTCCGGGGGCGCAAGCGATCGGCATCCATCTGGAAGGCCCATGGATCAATCCTCGTTACAAGGGAGCGCAAAAAGAAGAAAACATCGCGATCCCCAAGCTCGATGCAGTGCAAAAGCTGTATGGGTTATCAGAAGGTCTGATCAAGGTCGTGACGATTGCGCCTGAACAACCGGAAGCACTTGAAGCGATTGCATGGTTAAAAGAACGCGATGTCATCGTGTCTGCTGGACATACAGGCGCTACATTTGCCCAGGCGACGGAAGCGGTAGATGCGGGCGTGCGCCATTTTACACATTGCTTCAATGCCATGACAGGACTGCATCATCGGGAGCCGGGCGTAGTGGGCGCCGCGATGTATCATGAGCAGTTGAGCACAGAGCTGATCGCAGATGGCATCCATGTGCATCCAGCAGTCATGAAGATTTTATATCGGGTCAAAACGGCTGAACGTCTCGCCCTCGTCAGCGATTCCATGCGGGCAGCCGCGATGGGCGAAGGGACGTACGACCTTGGTGGACAAGAGGTTCACGTCCACGACAACCAGGCAAAGCTCGCAGACGGAACACTTGCTGGAAGTATCCTGACGCTGAATCGGGCCGTCGGCAATATGGTGAAGCTGAGCGGAGTAGCGTTGCCAGAGGCAGTGGAAATGGCTTCCCATACGCCAGCAAGTATCCTTGGCTTTGGCGACAGAAAAGGACGTCTGGCAGCAGGGTACGATGCAGATATCATCGTATTAAATGAACAATTTGATGTGACGATGACTTTCGTTGCGGGGAAAGAAGTGTATCACCAGTCAAAGTAGTTTCTTATTAGAAAAAAGCAGTCCAAGATCGCTCTTGGATTGCTTTTTTTTAGCTTGAAAGAATAAAGATGTCCTTGAACGGTTGTGGTCGGGGAGAAGCCTGCCACATGTTTTCCAGTCGCCTATATCCTCTCTTCGTTCGGGCGGTCTCCTTCCAAACATGTGACAGGGCTTTCTACAGCTATTGTTAAGTTCAGGGTTTTACCCCATTTTCTGAGGTCAACTCAGGGATGCTTTCATAATCCTTCGAAGAATGGCTTCTAGTATCACCTTGTTTTAATAAAAAGCCTCGTGGGAAGAAGTGCATTTCCAGTCCAAGCGCCTCTGGAGCCCGCCCCAGCGTAGAAAAGAATGGCGGGGAATTTCAGCTTTTATCACATACAAAAACGTTGAAACGTTTTCTGGTTTGAAGCGCTCCCGCCATTCTTTTCGGAGCGGACAGTGATACCCACAGCGGGGCGGAGGCCGAAGCGTAGACTGGAAATGCACTTCTTCCTCCACCACAACCGCGCCTCTCGTTACAACTGCTGCTGCAACGCCTCCGGCTGAAACCAGATCTTATGAAAGTCCAGCCACCCCGATGAATTGATCGATACGCCTCGTAGAGACTTGTGAAACGACGTAAGGGTCTTTTTCTGAACCAGATACAAGACAGCATAGTTTTCCTTGATCATGGCTTCGATCCTGGCGAGATGGTGTTCCCGAGCAAGCCGGTCTGGCTCCTGAAACGTCAAGCAAATCTCCTTGTTGATCGCCCGAGCCAATGCTTCATCAAATGCGGGGAGAAAGTAATTTCTTTGCAAATACATCTCCAGCTCGCTAATTTGATCGCTGCTAAACACATTGCCGTACAGCTGGCAGTCATGTTCAGGCAAACAATCGCGATTCGAAAATTCCCATGGTTCTCTCACGGCGACTTCAAGATGAATGCCATAATCGCCGCATCGTTGTTGAATCCATAGCGCATCTTCTTCATGGTAGGCTGTGGTCACGAGACGCAATGTTTCTCCCTGATAGTCGCTTTCCTGTAGCAGGGACATGATCTCAGCATGGCAGAGCTGCTCGTTCTCTCTCGCTCTTACCTCCCTTAAAGCAGGGTGATACGTGCGGAAGCCTTTTGCCGGGTGTATGCGATCTCCGCCCAAATCGGCTATCATTTGATTCCGGTCAATTAGCCGATCCAGCGCTTGGCGGAACTTGATATGATTGTGCGGACCGCTCTTCCACTGGTTAAAAACAAGCAAATTGCAGCAGGAAAAAAACGCCTCCGTATCGCACCAGTCCTGACCATCCTGAATGACTGCTTCCTTCAATGCTTGTGCTTTCGACTGGACCCCGTGCGACACCATCACTGACGCCCAATTTGGTTCTTTTAGGCGCCCCATATCCAACTCGGGGAAGATCAAAATTTCCACACGATCCAACTGCGGTCTCCCAAGAAAATGAGCTGGAAATGCCTCTAGAATACAGATCCTCTCATCAAGGCGGGTCAGTTGAAAGGGGCCGGTTCCAATTGGCTTTTCTCCAAAGCCTTTTTCATCCTGCCGAACGATTTCTTCTGGAACAATGCTTGCGTGAATCGTTGCCAGTAGCCGCAGCAGCAAGTAATTCGGTTCTTTTAGCAGGATGCGCACGGTTCGCTGATCCATAGCCTCAATCAGTTCTATGTCACGAAACATCCAGCTTGCTTCATACTTGTCTGGATGAAAACGTAGTCGATTCAAGGAAAAAACGACATCATGGGCAGTCAATTCCCGTCCATGGTGAAAAAGCACGTTCTTTTTCAAATAAAAGGTCCACTGCTTTGCATCAGGGCTGCTTTCCCAAGAATGGGCGATGGAAGGCAAAATAGACCGACTGTTCAGATCATAATGGACGAGCGTATTGAATATCTGTCCCGCCAAATGGGCATCGAAGTGATAATAAGCGTGACCAGGGTCCAGCGTCACAATCGTGCGGTACACCGGAAAGCGGATGATATCTTGGGAACGGTTCGATACCGAGTGGTTGGAGAAGCCCATTCCTTCTGAGAGCCAATCCATGATCTGGTCTTTGACGGCAGCTTTGCCGTAGCGATTCATGAGCTCCATCGCTTCTTTGACGTCGCCCTTGTCTATTTGCAGCTTGACCTCGGTGAGGAGGATTTCATCGGAATCAGCATGAAGCGTCATGACCGAGACATTCCCTCGCCCGCGTCCCGCCTTCCATTCGATCCAACGCAGCTCGACTAGCTTACGGACAATCAGCTTGGCGTAGCGAGGCGTACAGTGCCAAATCCCAGCCAACTTTTCGATGGTGACAGGGAACGGTTTCCCGAGTTCTTCTTGATGAAAAAACGAACGAAGCTCTAAAAAATGCAGAACGGTAACCATGCAGGCCCCCATTTCTCATATAAAAATGCATAGGCGAAAAGGTGATCGAATTCAATCAAATCGAACCCTTTTTCCCCTTTTTCTAGATCCATATACTGAAGATAACACGAGAGATAACAAACGGGAATGGGAAAGAGAGATGGGGAGAATGAGATTTCATCCGGTGGCATGGGGTGTCATTATTGGAACCTTTTTGTCACGCACAGGCTTTTTTATGACGCTTCCGTTTTTAGGCATTTATTTAGGAAAGGTAAAAGGAATTGATCCGGCGATCGTTGGTTCGATCCTCGCACTCAGCTTGCTGGTTGGAACGATTAGTAGCTTTGCCGGGGGAGCACTGTCAGACCGATTGGGCAGATATCCAGTGATGATCACTGCGATGGGAGCTTGGAGCATCGTCTTGATCGGATACGTTTTTGCGACGGAGACGTGGATGTTCTTTGTTTTAAGTGCCTGCAACGGCCTTTTTCGAAATGTATTTGAGCCGACTGCCCGTGCCCTGCTGGCGGATGTCACGTCGGATGATCAGCGGGCAGCTGTTTTCAACGCCAGGTATTTCGCAATCAACCTGGGGGGAGCAATCGGTCCGTTAATCGGCTTGCAGCTGGGCGCAGGGAGCACATCCTTGTTACCCTTCCTCGTCACAGCCATTATTTTTGCCGTGTACGCAGCTGTGTTGGTGGTATTTATGGTCATATTCAAGGAACAGTTGAAGCAGGACGTGGCTGCTGATCCGGTCACCATGAATCAGATGGCACGCATTGTTTTTACAGACAAAGTATTTCTTTACTTGTTGCTCGGGAATTTGTTCGTTGCTGGTGCCTACTCACATCTGGACACCACACTCTCCCAGTACATTGGGCATGATCGAATAGAGGCATATTCCTTTTTGTTTGTCGTGAATACTATCTCGGTTTTAGCGCTTCAATATCCGCTCGCGAAGTTTATGAAGCGGTACTCATCGATGACCGCGTTGAAGCTGGGTTGTCTATTGTTTGGACTGGGGTTGCTCGGTTTCGGGCTATTTACGAATTTATTTTGGCTCTCCGTGGCGATGGTGGTATTTACGATCGGCGAAATCTTGTGCTTTGTCGTCGGAGATATCCTGATCGGGGAGATCGCTCCCCAGCATTTACGTGGAGCGTATTACGGCGCCAGCGGCTTTGCCTTCCTTGGACAGAGTGTTTGTGCGTGGGTCGGCGGGGTATTGCTCCAAGTACTCGGCTTTGGGCAAGGGCCGATCATCTTCGCTATCCTCATGTTGTTGACCTTTATCGCGTTTCCGTTCTATCAACGCGGCCAGCACTTATGGGAGCAGCGGCAACATCAAAGAAAAAGCTGTGAAAAATCATCACATGTAATGATTTGAATAGGGTGCGATCTCTTGTTTGTTCCATATCCAACTGACTAGTTGTTCTTCTGAATGACTCCCCACATGTTTCCGCTCGGGTCAAAAAACTTGAGCACCCATCCGAAGCCATCGTTTTGGTAGTGGGTAATCGAGACTTCATGGGCCTGCAAATAATCATGGAGTGCATGCACATCGGAAGTGGTGTACAAAAAGACAGGCATGGGTTGATGATCAACGGTAAAGGTTGTGGACGTCTGCTCATCCGTTTCCCATATCATCAAGGTGGGCCCCGCAGACAATGCAAGAAAAGCGGAAGTACGATACTGCGCCTGTAAGGAAAAGCCAAGGTGATTACAGTACCAGACAATGGCCTCTTCCAAATTTTTTACGGGAACTTGTACGTGAAGCAACGATTCCAAATGTGCCATGATCAATCATTCCTCTCTCCATCCTTTTTCTTTATATTGCCAGAATCCCCCATCTTTCGTTATCATTTTTTGAGAGGAAAGATAGAGGAGGCCATGACATGGGACAGATAGAACGGGAAAGAGGTCTGAAAAAAGGCACGATCCTGCAAAAAGCTTATCGGATCAAAAAGACCATTTCCACAAGTGAGCTGTCGAATGTGTATGTGGTCTACCATATGAAAAGCAAGCGGACACTCATTCTCAAAGAGTTTTTCCCTCAAGTATTAGCTATGCGAGATTTGGATCACGTGAAGGTCATTTGTCGCAGACCATCGTTACAAGCCAAATTCGACATGCTACTAGACAGCTTTTGGCAAGAGGCGTCCCTACACCAAGAACTGAATCATCCAACTATCATCGGATACATCGACCATTTTGCCGAAAATGGCACAGGTTATCTCGTCGTTGACTATTGCAAAGGGAAGACGCTGGATGAGTATGTATTAGCCCAAGCCGAGCTTGATCTGGGAGCATTTTTGCATCAGACGGTACTTCCGGTATTTGACGGATTAGACTATTTGCACAAAAAAGGCATCATTCATCGCGATATCAAGCCCAAAAACATCTTGGTCACAGAAGCTGGTCATCCTATGCTGATCGATTTTGGCTCCGCGATCTATTTCGATAAGGATGAACCCAAGCCGATCGTGACGACAGAAGGATATTCACCGCTTGAGTTTTACTCGGGTCAATCCAAGCAAGGAGTCATCTCAGATATTTACAGCCTGGCTGCCACGCTGTATTACTGTCTGACCAAAGAGCGTCCCGTTGATGTGGCGGCAAGAGTGATTGAGGATCGCTTGCCATCGCTTCGAACGATCAACCCTGAGGTTCCGCTGCTTCTGGCGAATGTCATTATGTGGGGCTTGGCCGTCGACTCGAAAAAAAGATGCCCCACACTCAAGCTGTTTGCGACAGCGATTCGTGCAGAGCATCTGATTTGGAAGGGAAAGGCGCGCTTCTCTTTTAGGAAGCTTCCTCACTAGACGTTTTCTTAAAGCGAATTTCGATCTCGGTCATCCGATCCTCGAAGGTCACATACACCTTGTCGTTGTATTGGAGGACGAGCTTTTTATGTCGGGGCATGGCTTCCTTGCCCTGCTCAACTGTGCAGTGACTATGATTGACCAAGAGTAGCGTCTGATTTTTTCCTGGCTGGAAGTAAATCTTCTGCGCTTCGGGCAAATGCTCATTCACGTCCAAACTGGTGAACAGATCCTGCAACGTGATCCGTTGTTTCTTGCCAAAGGAGGCGAGAGGCCAAAACTTGACAGGAATGTCATTGCCGCTTGCCGTGTGCAGGAAATACCCCTCAAGACGTCCCACAAAGGCAGGTTTAGGACGTGTAAGCAGGTAAACACCATAGCCGATCGCAGCTACGAGCAACACAATCATGCCGATGGTGATGTAGCGATCCCATACCGAGTGTACGGTAATGACGAGCGGGCCTGTGACACTTGCTCCTTCCGCATCCGTGGCGGTGATGGTGATTTCTGATGTGCCGCTTTTCTCTGGTGAGAGCTTCAGAGCCGCGTCTTGAATCGTAGCGACAAATCGTTCGTCTGGATCAGCGGTGACGATGGTATAGGTCAGCTTGTCGTTATTGGCGTCGGTGAAGAACGAACCTAAATCGATAGCCTGCTCACCGTTTTCCTTCTCGATCGTCAAGGTATTTACCGAGGCAGCAACTGGCGCGATATTCGTGATATCAAAAACGCTCGTAGCCGTCTCGCGATAAAAGTCCGGGCCATTCATAAAAATTCTCCACTCGTACTTGCCCGTGTGAGGGAAGACGTAGTCGACTGTAAAGCTATCGCCAAGATTCTTCATCGGGACCTTTTCTTCTTTTTTCCCCGCGAGATCGGTTACGATCAGTTCTGCTTGCATGGATGCATACACATCCTTGTCATCCAGTCGTTTGCCACCCTCCAGATGGTGGAGATAGGTAGTAAACGTAGCAGGATTCCCCTTGATAACAGGTTCAGGTTTGACCTCTACACCAGCCATCAAACTGTAATTCCCCAGTAAATTGATTTTCACCAAATCCCCGGGTTTGCCTCTAAATTTTACGAGATAGTTTCCCTTCTTCGGCTTTTCTATTTTCATCAGGGAGTATTTTTTTGATTTCATAAAATGCACATTTTGCGATTGATAGTACACTTGCGATTCCAGCAGCGGATTGTTCGACAATAGGATAATGTTCGCTTCCTGCATGCTGGCGTTAGGAATGGTCACGGTCACTTCCTGCAAGCCCCCGGTAGCTGTCATCGCCGCCACCGACACGAGCTGCGATTGAATATGCTTGGCAAAAATCTGATTGAAGATTTCGGGCAGATCATCCGTACTTTGTGTGACAAAGGAAGTTCCGCCTGTTGCCTCTGCGATTTTTTTCAGTTGTTCCTTTTGGACGGTGCCATCGCTATTGAGGCCAATCGTATAGATGGGATAGCCTTGCGCTTTTGCTTTTGCGATAGCTGTCTCCACGTCCTTGTTGGATGCTGCCACACTCCTGCCACCCGCATTTTGCCGCAAATCTGTTCCCCCGTCTGAGAGAAGGATCAAAAATGGCTTGCGTGCCGGGTCCTTTGCTTTTTCAATCAGATCTGCCCCTCTGCGCAAACCGAGTCCTAAATCCGAATACCCAGAGTACCGCATCCCTTGAATGGTTCGCTTGAGCTGTTCCCGATTTCTTGCTTCGGCCATGCTCGCTAGAGACTGAGCTTGTACAATCCGATCATTATAAGCGACAAAGCCAATGCGGGTACGCGTGGCTTCGCTCATATCAATGAACATACTCATGACCTCTGCGGCTGTTTTGCCAGGGTCCGTTTTGTTCATGGAATTACTCGTATCAATGACAAAGACTGCGTCTACTCCCGCATCTGCTGTTCCATTTGCCCCCGCAGTAAGAGGGGCGGACAAGAAGAGCATGGGAAGAAGCAGTCCAATGACCACCATTCGAAAAAGTGGCGGCAGAAAGAGGGTTGACTGACGATTTTTGTACATACATTCACCTTTTTTCTGAAAAAAATTTTAAAAAGTTCATACCTTACTAAAATGGGACGATTTACCTATAAATGTTTGTTCGTATAAAAAATCGGTTTCATATTGCCGATGTATATAAAAGTTAATAACACCCATTTATGTAAATATGAGGTGAATGCATAATACTCCCCAGCGGCAACTAGGGAGAAATATCTATCAGTCCTTGTGCTTCTTTCCTAGTAAGAGAGTGGACAAGGCTGTGCTTATCACAATTTTTTCGAAGAACTAGGAAAGGAGACTCTGTGTCTTCAGCATAAAACGAGAATCCAAGAAAAGGAAGATTTGTGGAATAAAATGGGTCTAAATACTGGGAATGGTCTTCGGGATATAGGAAAATCGTCACGTTCCGAGGAATGTTGACAAATTATGCGGGCTACGTTTAATTTAGAGGCAAGATTTTTTGCTTGTTTTTGGTATAAATGTCACGATTTTCATTTTCTTTCGAGAAGTAGGACTCATCATCTATCAAGTAGGACTAAGTGGTTATGCAGACAACAGAAAGGGGCCATTTATGGACATTATTAACCAGACCAACCGAACCATGCTGTTCGAAGAGATCAACCCGGAAAAATTGGACCTGATCACTATTGTTGGAGATGTAAAAGGCATCGACAGTCTCAGTGACGACAAGATCAAGGAGATCAACGAGCACCTCCTCGTGCGCAGCTTCGATGAGTTTTTGGACAAGTTCTCCCCGAGCGTGTATTCGTTCTACAATGCAGCGAACCAAAAAGTGATGTACACCTTGAAAAAGCCTGACGGAATTGCAGAGGATGCGATTTCTGAGATCAAGATCGATCAGAGCAACGACTTCTTGAAAATGCTGTTTACCCTGATTGATACGAAGCGCAGCCAAGGGATCACAAATGTGGATTTCAAATTCGAGAATTTGCTCGATATGATTTCCCCGAAAAAAGTGATGGATGACATCCGTCAGGTGCGCAAAGAGATTCACTACTTGTACGGCCATTACGAAAAGCTCGATGATGGCGATCCGAAGAAGCTCGATCTCGGTGACAAGCTGAACACGATGTTCGAGGATGCCAGCAGAAACTACAACAACGTCATGGCGATGCTGCCGCTGGCAATTGAAGATATCAAAACACGACTGCTCTTGGGCGGCGCACAAGAAGAGAATCAATCCGAAGCGATTCAGATCGGGATGCTGACGATTGGGGAAGACGGAGAACTGAAGATCATCGAAGCACCGAAGAATGACAGCCGCGAGCTGATGGTTCTCGATGAAAACAGCGGAAACGGACTGATGAACGTTTTCGAAGAGGATTACGAGTCGATCACTGAGACGCCATCCTCCTATGTAAAAGATCTCGTGGTGCGCACCTTCTGCCCGCTACCGACGGTACATACCGAAGTCAACATTGAGACAGAAGTACAGAACTACAATACGTATCTGGAGTTTTACAAAAACGCCAAGGACGACTTCGTAAAAACGGTGAAGCCTTTGGTTGAGAAAATTTTGGGCGTGAAGATGTTCTTCGATCAGTACGTGACCAAGAACAAAGGCATGCAGCCAGCTATGCTGATCACGAATACGAAGCTCGACATGCTCGTGAAGTCCAGCAACATTCCGCGTCTGGAGACTTACCTGAACACGGTCAACGCGAAAAACGACTTCACGGATACGATCTGGTTCGGAATCGTTCCATCTGTTGATATGGATTCCGCCGGAAAAGCACAAGTGACTCGCGAGCGTTTCCGTGGGAACGAAAAAGTCGTCAAGCAGGACGGCAATACGATGGAATCGCTCACCATGCTGCTCCAAGTCGTCAAGGACTTCAAGGTACAAGTGTTCTTCAGCTTCAGTACAGGTGAAGAAACGACCTTCAACAGCATGGCGACTGCGGGTATTGATAAATACATCGACAAGTGCGGAATCCTAGTGCGCAAAGAATTCAGTGAATTCGCGATCCCGAGCATTCCGAACTTCACGATTATTCCGAAAGATAAATCAGGAGTTGTCATCGACAGCAGAATGCTGCAAACCGAAGACGGCGTGAAGCTGTCCCAGGAAAAAGAAGACATCCTGAAGCTGTGGATCGAGGGTGTTTATGTCGGTGCCAGCTATGTAGCTGCTGGTGTCGTGGCAGCGTACCAGTGTCCAGAGTACTTGCGTGAGGCATTCAAAGTGGTTAGCCGCGAATATCCGGGTGTGCGCTTTGACATCGAAGCAGGTGAAAATGGACTGCGCGCTATCACGACAATGGCCAAAGAAATCTCTGGCTTTACCAACAACATTAAAGATTCCATCAACCGCAAAAACTTTGGATTCGTCTTCTCTTCGGAAAATGCACAAATCCAAGGCAAAGATATCAAGCGCATTACGGTGTACAAGGCACGCAGCCTCGCCATGGCAGAGGACGGCTTTGATTCCATCTACAAAACACTGGTCAGCACCTATATCGAGCGGATTCTCCGCTTCCAGACTGGTGATTTCAAACACGATAACATCGTGAAGTTCTTCAGTAACAATCCGAGCAGCCAAAAAAGCAAATGGCTGGGCACACGCGGCTTCGTGAACTCCATCATTCACGATGGTGATGACATGAGCTACATCATTGATGACAAGAGCAATCTGTGCCATATCGATCTGGTGTTCAACGGCAATGTGAAAAATCTGGAGGTCACCATCACCAAAGGAACGACTCCGGTCAAAGCATAGCATTGATCCCCTGGAGAGCTGTTTATGAAACTTTTTGACACATTACGCAGGTGGTTAGAGGTGTGTTTCCCAAAACGCACCCTTACACATAAGCCTCGAAGCCAATCAGGTATTTCGAGAGCAAGATTTCATTTCAAGGAGGTTTTATCCATGGGTTTTCGACTCAAAGTAGAAGGTTCTGAAACAATTGAGCTGGGCATGGACAACATTCAGACAGTAAAGTACGACACTGACACGCCAGACGATTCCAACGCGCGCTCCACTGATGTGGGTGCAACACTGAAACTGACTGGCAAAATCATCACTGCAACAGATGGTGACAGTGCGGATGACACCATGAAGCTGGCTCTCTGGTCTTTGGTACCAGCAGAAAAAGCGGATTGCTACCGCAAAGTAACACTGGAAGTAATCGCTGCTGATCAAGTGATCCGCAAAATCCATTTCCCGAACGCATTCGTAGTGGATTACAACGAGAGCTTTGGCGATACCGAGGGTGTAGGAACATTCAGCATCTTCATCAAGCAAAAGAAAGACAAAACCGAACTCACCAAAATCGAAGGCGGCTACGCTGTTTAGGTTTTGAGAGAAGTAAGGTAGGAAGAGCCGTACCTCGAAAGCCGTGTTCGAGGTACGGCTCTACAAAATAACGAAAATCATTGCCAGACAGAGGGTGCATGCATGAAAAATTATTACGAGATTCTGGGGCTAACCAAACAAGCTTCCACGAATGACATCAAAAAAGCATACCGTCAACTGGCAAAGCAGCATCATCCGGATGTAAATGCCGGGAGCAGTGAGTCAGAGAGAATTTTTAAAGAAATTACTGAGGCCTATCAAACATTGCAGGACCCAGCCTTGCGCGAGGCGTACGACGCGCGTTACGAAGCTTTTCAGCAGAAGAAACAACAGACAGGCCATACAAGTGGCACGAAACAAGGGCAAAGCAAACAGCAAGCACAGACTGCACCGGGTATGAACTTCGAAGATTTGGGAAGCACCTTTGAACGATTTTTTGGATTTAATCCGAAGACAGGCGAGATGAACGACAGCATGAAGTCCGGCAAAAAAAATCCACTGGATACAACGGATATGTTTGAACAGTTTTTCCGCATGAAGAAAAAATAAGATGGAAAAATCGGGCTTGGATGACAGCTCTTTCATGACATAGAGGTAGTAGCAACCTGCTCCTGTCTTTGGATGGATGTCCATACATACACCATTCGCCCAAAGCTCGGAGCATTTTTCTTAAAAGGAAGTTCAAAAATTCGTCTTTTGATCACAAAGTCATTCGCGAAGTTGATTCGGCATCGAAAGTTACGTTCACCTCTGAAGTCTGGTGCTCATGTAGGGCCCCTACACTGCGCTCCTCCTTCTTCAGGTTCACGTAACTTTCTCGGTGCTGAAAAGACAAATTTTTGAACAAAAGCAGTAATAGGTAGTTGATTGGGGGGAAAGATGTGGCGAAGAAAAAAGGGTACCAAAAGTCCATCAGAGTGAAGCTCATAGAGCTGCTGATTTCCATTCTTGTGATTAGTGCACTCATTTATGTCTTTGGTTATACGGACAGTAACACTCTGAAAATTATTACAGGAATTACCTTCGGACTCTTTTTGTTCGGGGTCATAATCGTCAAATTCGGAAGCCCCGACGAACCAGAGCCAAAGAAAGAGGATGGCGTCACCAAACTGGTTCTATTAGATGAAGAGGGAGAGAGCGTGAAGGAGTGGTACATCCAAGGGGAGACATCCCTTTTGATCGGCAAAAGCTCCGCGCAAAACGAGGTCGACATCGACTTGGCGGACGCGGAATACGCTGCCTTGATCAGCAAGCAGCATGCGGTTCTGAATCAAGCGTCTGGGAATTGGTTCATCGAGGATATTCATTCCAAAAACGGCACAGGCATCAAGCCGCCGAACAAACGAGACAAGAGCAAGCTGGAGATTGAACAGCCGCATAACGTTAAGGCTGGCGACATCATTTACATAGCCAATACCCGATTGTTGTTGAAATAACAACGGGGGAAACAGCGCTTTTACACACATACATATCGTCCTTGCACGGAACGAAACGGGGGAGCAGAAGAATGAGTTTGACAAGATGCGCGAATGGTCACATGTTTAGCACCAGAAAACACGGAAGTACCTGCCCTTATTGCAGTATGGTCGTTGAGCCTGGGGCAAAGCCAGACAATAAAGCACCAGCGAGAGTGGCAGACGACGATAAAACGATGCCGTACCTGGGAGAAACAGAAGGGATTGAGCCTGTTACCGGATGGCTGGTATGTATTGAGGGGCCGCAACAAGGTCAAGATTACCGCATTATGGCGGAGAAGAACTTCATCGGTCGCGCAGAGGATATGCATATCCGAATCGTCGGAGACAACACGATCTCTCGCCGCAATCATGCGGTAATTGTTTACGATCCGAAAAAACGCAACTTTTACTTGCTCCCGGGTGATGCATCGGGGCTTGCCTATCATAACAATGAAGCAGTGTACACACCAGTCGAGCTTACTGCGTACGATGTGCTTCAGCTCGGAAAGAGTACCTTTATTTTCATCCCGCTGTGCGGTGTTCACTTCGAGTGGGACAACTCTAACAAAGGCAAGGAATGATGAGCATGTTTCAACAGGGCGCAATCCCGTATCTAGTCGTCCTCGGCGTGATCATTGCCATTACTCTTTTGTTTCGTCTGCGTGCAACTTTGATCCGGCAAGAAAAGAATCCCGTCATCCAGATCGGAAATGGACAGACGATCGGCAGACGAGAAGAACAGGATGATTACTTTTCTACAGCAACATCGTCTCATGGGACGATTGCGATCTTGGCTGATGGAATCAGTGGACTGGCTAACGGCAGACTTGCTTCAACGCTTGCCGTGACTACATTTATCCGCGAATTTACAAAGCTGGACAACCCGAAGCATATGTCCCTCTTCTTTTCCCGGGCTGCTTCTCTGGCCAATTCGGAGATTTTGCAGGCGCTGAGAGGAAGTCGGGGTGGGACCACGCTGGTCGCTGGCGTAATCGTAGAGGACAAGCTGTACTGGGGAGCGGTTGGAGACAGTATCATTACTGTTTTCCGGGATGGAGAATTCATCCCGATCAATCAAAAAGACATTTATGAGTCGGTGCTGGAGGCTCGTTTTCTGTCCGGCGAGATTACGAAGGACGAGGCGCTGGAGCATCCGCAGAAAAAACAGCTGATCAACTACTTGGGTTACGACAACTTTCAAAATATTGAAATTGGGCGTGAGCCGTTTCCACTTGAGAAGGGAGACAAGGTCATTCTGTGTAGTGACGGCGTCTACGATACGTTAACCGAGATGGAGCTCGAGCAGATTTTGTTCCAAAAAATCGCTGCCCATGACGCGGCTGACCAAATCATTGAAGCGGTGGAAAGCAAGCAAAAAGCCAATCAGGACAACGCAACCATTCTCATCCTGGAAAAAGGCTGGTAACGGGGGAGCGGGTAGTACGAATGAGAAAGGACAACAGTGAATTCATTACCGGGTTTCTATCCGAATCAGGCAGCTTCGTTCGCAACAAGGATTACTTTGCCTATGCCGAGCTGGATGATATCGCGTGCTGGGTAATCGCCCGCGGATTGGACAACGATCAGGAAGTAGAGAGTGCAGAGTTGGCGGCCAAAAGCGTTCTTGGCTACTTTTTGCAGAGGCCGTCTATTTCGCGTTATCGTATTCGCCGCTATTTACAGGAGGCCCATCGTGTCCTACAAGCTGAGAGCCATCGCGTCAGATTAAAAGCGAGCTTGACGGTAATCGTAACGGACTATGCCAGAGTGAGGTACGGTGTCGCTGGTAACACCCGTCTGTATCAGTTTCGCAATGGCCGACTGCAATGGCAAAGCAAGGATCAGAGTCTTGCCCAACAGATGGTGGATGGGGAGGAAATCGCAGAGGACTCGCTTGATCAGCACGAGGAGCGGCATAATCTCTTGAGCTATTTGGGGACACCCAATGAATTTCGCCCGTTTATCTCCAAGAAGCTTCCGCTCTATGACGGTGATGTTTTTCTGCTTGCCACCCCAGGTCTGTGGGAAAAGGTGAATTCGGCCGAAATGAAGGACGGACTTCAAGAGGCGACAGATCCGGAAACCTGGATCGATACGTTGGAAGACGTGCTTTTGAGCAAGCAAGAGCATGTCGTTCAAAACTACACGGCAGCCGCTATTTTTGCGAACAAAATTTTCAAGACAGACCCGCAAAAAAAATGGCGGATTATCAAACGGGTGGCACTCATCCTTCTCGTGCTTGCCTTGGCTGGAGGCGGAGCTCTGCTGTTCAAAATGAAAGAAGCGGAGCGCATCGCGGATGCTGCGACAGGCATGTTCGAGCATGAAACAGCCGGAGACGCTTTCATTGCGGAGAGCGATTATCCGAAGGCACTCAAGGCGTACAGCGAAGCCCGAAATGCCGCAAATATCGTCAAAAACAAAATTCAAGCCACTCTCTTGGCGAAAAAAATCCGCATTACACAGTTGATCGTGGATGGAGATACGGCTGTAAAAGATGAGCAGTTCGCCAAGGCATTGGATAAGTACGACAAGGCGCTCAAGGAAATGAAAGGGCGCGAAGATTTTAACGAACCGGAGATTTTGGAGAAGAAAGAAAAGACGCAATCGTATGTACTCGTCATGCAGTGGAAAAAGGAAGGCGATCTCTTGTTTGAGGCGCAGGATTACGCTGGGGCAGAAGCCTATTACCAAAAGGCGCGCAAGCTGGCGTTGGAAACGTCTTTTGTAACAGGAGAAAAGGAGCTTCGCACCAAGCTGGATGAGGTAGCTTCCAAAAAGACCGGCATTGACAAGGAAAAGAAGACGCTCGATGGTGACAAGCTGGAGAAGCAAGGCGACGAGAGCTATGCGGCGCAAGACTTCGAGGGAGCGATCCAATCGTATACGCAGGCGCAGGAAATTTATCAGGAGATTGGTGTGCTGGAAAAAGTTTTGGCGATGGAGCGCAAGGTGACAAAGGCAGAGGAGAAGCTGAATCCTCCTGCTGCTCCACCTTCGGCAGGTGCGCCAGCAGGCCAGCCTCCTGTGCAAGGGACGAGTGCTGCGAGTCAACCTCCGGCAGCTCAGGTGAATCAAACGGCACCAGTTAACCAGACAGCTCCTATCAATCAGGCAGTCCCAGTCAATCCGGTGGCTCCAACTTACCAGCCAGTTCCGGCGCCCCAAGTAGCGCCGACCAATCAAGCAGCCCCGCCAACCGAGACAGCTCCGGCGACTCAGCCAGTTCAGTCACCGCAAGCTAATCCACCAGCTACAGCCAATCCGACACAGGAGGAGGCAGCGAAAACGCCATGAAAGAGATCGTACTGGATCGTTTGAACAAAATGGAGGAGCTGGAGCAGCGCAGGCTACTCAAGCAGATCATGAACGGTGTCTTCCTCAACCTGGTCGAGTATCAGGAGGAGATGCAGAAGAAGCTGGAGGAGCGTGTTTTTTCCGAGATCGAGGACAAGGAAGATAAGCATGACATCTACGTGACCCTCTGCCATCGCGATGATTTTGACCCGATCCACGAGTATTTGTACCCGATGATCCCTGGCGATGAGGAAAAGAAGATATGTGATCGCAAAGAATTGGCGGTCAGGCTCAGCAACCAGGAAGAAGCGGTCATGATGACGATCTTTTTAGAGTGTGAATATGACAAGATTCAGGCGCTGATGATGAGCAAGCGAACCTTCAAGGGTCGTCTGAACACGGCAGGCAATCACTATCCAATCGAGGTGCGCCTCCAACAAAGTCGTGTGTATATGGATGAGCTGGAAAAGCTGTACAACATGTTTCAAAAGAACGGGATGCCGTGGAAAACGGTGAATCACCCTTACGCCAGCAAGTTTTTCGATGTCATTCTGGTTGCCTGTGAGGGCACGTTTACAGAAGACGAAGAGATACTGGAAATGTCGATGACCCTTGATGAGTGGGAGCCTTACAAAAAGCTGGACGTGATCCCGTTGTGGAACATCGAGCGTTTGGCTTTAAAAAACATCGGCTTTCCCGTACCTGCCATTGACCGGGTGAACTTCGAGCATGTCCTGTCGTTACGCAAGACGGGTAGTGAGCACGGGTATTTGGTGGATGGAGATGAGGAGCTGATTCGCTACATCAAGCGTTCGCCGGAAGAGCTCACGATCGTCTCGCCTCAGGAGAAGTCGGGAGTTTGGAACGTATGCAAAATTACACAGCCTGTCACGACCCGCATCGGGAGACTGGATTACGAATTGGTGTCCAATCGTCGCAAAAACAGCTTCGTTGGGAGCTATGCGCGGAAGCAGGCGATGACCGTACGGGCTAAAGGAGAGATTATCCGAATCGTCCATTCCTTTGAAGCCGCTGAACAATTGGAGCTAGTGAATGTAGAGATCCGGGACAAAAACAATCGGCCTCCCGCTACGTACGGCTTAAATCCGTTCATTAGCGATAACGTCCGTGTAGAAAACGACAAGAAGATCATGGCTCTCGGCTTTCGGAGACGCGGGGCGAACAGCTTTCTTCTCCAAGACATGATGAGCTTCCTCGTCTCCGAGGTTCAGATGTATTTTCCGGAATACAAGTGTGAAGGAGAATGGGCTTGAATTACATCTGGGATTTGGTTATTCGTGCAAAACGCGCCGGGATCGCCCCAAAAGACATCCAGTTCCAAGCGGCCAAAGTGTATTCACCCTACATGGAGCTGAGTCATGAGGCCATCAACGCCAAAACGGTGGATAAGACAGTAGAAGTGAATCCGTACTACCGCTTCGACGATATTTTCCGTGACCTTTTCGACGCCAATTACTCGGACGATGTAGAGCTTCGGCATACCTTGTTTGATATCATCATCCATTTGCTGGCCGAGATTGATCTGTCGCAAGGGATGAACAAGCGTGAATACCACATCCGTTTTGTATTGCGCGATTTGGAAGCGGGGCTGTTCGGCAGTCGGGTACAGGAAAATATCCGACTTTTTACCAAAGAGGAGCGAGAGATTATCGCAGGCAATATTTTGCGCTTGTATGAGACCGGCGAAGCGGTGTACCTGCTCAAGGATACGATGCGCAAAATTTTCTCTCACTCTACGATTTACGCCAATTGCGAAGAAAAAGATGAACTGCTGATTTACGTTGGGCAGTCGGAAAGTGAAACGGCACATGCCAAGCTCGCTTTAATCAAGGATATTTTTCTACCGGTTCGGTTCCATACAGAGATTTATTGGCGAAATCATTTCGGCATTTTGGATGTCGAGGAAACGATGCAAATCGACAGTGTTGCACTGTACTAGAGTTTTTTGACCGATTGACCCCAACGAAGGTCGGGAGAGAGGAGAGTTGGGATGACTACCTATTCATATAAGCTTCATCTCCAAAAAGGCAGCGGGGATGGAAATCAACGCAATCATCCAGGCGAAGCGACCTACACACGGGACGAGCTGATGGAGATGACGACCTTTCAGCTCCGCAATATTTGCTACAAGGAAAAACTGGTCGGCTCTGTCGTGAACAATCTCGATCGGGAGGGACTGCTGCAAACGCTTCTGCGTTTTCGTGGGGCAGAAGAAAACCTTCTGATTGAGCGCGCTGTTCCAGGTGGTATTGAACGCCTCGAAGCTGTACTCCACAAATATTTAAACACACCGATGCCAGGTGTAGATGCGATCAAAATTCCAGCGAAGATGTGCTTGTACATGGGTCTCGCCATTGACAGGCTAGACAACTATCGCGTCGAATCCTCCCAAGGCTTGTCCGAATCCAATGTGCTTTTAGTGAATGACCATATGGAGCTATGCGGCATTCTGCATCTGCATAAAGACAAAGACGATAGGAGAGCGGGGCATTTTACGCTGCACGCTCACCAGGATGCTCCATTGAGAAAAACCGTCAATCAAAACTACAGCCTGCTCTTTTTCCGCAAGCAGGATTCGGAGTATTTGTACAAGGCGTATCACCAGGACCATCCGTTGCCGCCTGTCAATCTCCACTACTACAAAGTACCGGTGACTGACCTCGAGATCAGGGAATTGGAAGAAACAGATGCCGTTCTCGCGATTGATTTTGGTACCTCCTCGACGACAGCGGGTACTTTTCTCGACCATCAGTATGTCAGCTCCCCTTCTAGCAACGACTTGTTGAATGGACGTATACGCTTGAATGCGATCAATTACGTCTCTTTCCCCGATACAACGCAAAAAAACGAGGAATGGATCGAGGTGCTGCCGACGTCTGTCAGCGTGGCGGATTGCTCCTCCCCACATGACGTTCGCTTTCACATCGGTTATGAAGCACTGCGGCACATGAAAAAGAACGGATACAGCACGAACGCGACCGTGTTTCAAGGCATCAAGCGCTGGGTGAACAGCTATCACAAGATCGAAGAGGTCATGGACAGCCAAGGGAATACCGCGACTGTGAAACGAAGCGACATCCTGCGCCAGTACCTTCTTCACGTCATTCAAATGGCCGAGCATCAATTCAAATGCCGCTTTCGTCATCTGCATATCACAAGTCCGGTCAAGCTGAAAACGCAGTTTCTTGAGATGTTCACCGAGATTTTGCCTGAGTATCGCATCGAATCAGAGCACGCTCTCGATGAAGGAATGGCCGTCCTGTTCAACACGATTGCGGATCAAATTGACAAAAACAGCTTTCTGGACGGGGAAACGTACCAAGCGCTCGTCATCGATTGCGGTGGAGGAACGACGGATCTGTCATCATGCCATTTCCGGATCGAGGACGGACATATCTCCTATCGCATCGATATCGATACGACCTATGAAAACGGCGACACCAATTTTGGTGGCAACAACATTACGTATCGCATCATGCAATTTATGAAAATCGTCTTCGCGGACTATTACGGAAAAGGGCGGCAAGTGACCGACATCGACCAGATCATCGACATCCCTGGATCGGAAATTTTCCGGTACGTAGATGAATACGGCGTCGACTCCATCTATGAACGCTTCGAGGCGAGATATCGGGAAGCTGAGGCGATTTTGCCGACTCGCTACAAGGAGTACGAGAATAAGAGCCGGGACGAGTATCAGCGTGTCCGCAATAATTTTCACTTTTTGTGGGACCTCGCTGACCACATGAAAAAAGAATTTTTCCGTCAGACCGGTATTCTGCGAAATCGCTTCACATCCGATACAGAAAATCGTCAAGAGCCTGATCTAAAGCTGACGGCAGTCGAGCGATGGGTGTTGTCGATACGGGAGGATGGTCACTTCCGGGATGTGTTTGATTTTCCGGATGTCGTATTCAACGCGAAAGAGATCAATCACCTGATCAAGGCGGATATTTACGAGATTTTGCGCGTCTTCTTGGACGATTTTTACCAACAAGGAAGGCTGGCTGACTTCTCGATCATCAAGCTGACTGGGCAGTCGTGCCGGATTGATGTTTTCCGTGAAGCGCTCAAAGAGTTTGTCCCAGGACGCAGTATCGAGTTCCGGCAAAAGTCAGAGGATGCAGGCAAGGTGCCAGATCTGAAGCTGTCTTGCTTACGTGGGGCACTGCGCTATCAAAGTGCCAAAAAGGCAGGCTTCATCGAAGCGCAAATTACGAACCATGCGCCGATCGTCCCGTATTCCGTGACCGCCTTCACGCATAACAAGCAAGAGAGAGTGCTGATTCACAGTCAGGAAAAGCTGAGTCTCGTGCATGGCTCTATCTCGCGTCCCTACGGCGTGAGCGAAGTTGAATTTTATCTCAAGGAAAATGATGGCCAGCTGCGCCAGCGGTACTTGTACATGGATGAGCCTGCTCAATACAAAAACGTGTTGTATGAGGACATCGCGAGCAAGTACGGAACGCATATCCCGCAGGATGAGACTGACTCGATTCAAAATGGCGAGTCGAAATACTTCGTTTTTGCGAGCGGCAGTGAGTGGGGATTCCATGTCGTGCCAGTAGCTCGTCTGAATGAACAGCTTGCTTTGGGAAAAAAGGTTTTCTTTGCTTTTGAGAGTGACTTGTCCGAGCTGGATTTCTTTGACGGGATGAAATGATCAAGTAACCAGGCAGCTTAAATGAACAGGAAGGGGGAACAGCGGTGTTTTCCCATCTCTATCCCAATTTTCATAAAGGGCGAATTCTCAAGCGAGAGATGCTTGAAAATCTGCGTGATTACCCGCGGCATTTTGTAGATTTATACTTTCAGGATTATACAGACGGCATTATTTCTGGGTTGGATGTATCGATAGGCGATGAGCACCTCACTGTCGGCAGAGGAATCGTCAAGCATCAAGGACGGATTTATTTGTTCGACCGCGAAGAGCGTGTTCCTTATGAGGCCACAGGTACGGAGACGGTACTCAAGATTCGCTTTCACGAGGAGACTTCGTTGACCGACTATTACGTTTACGAGACGTTGTATGTACTCGATCAGGAGATAGAGTCACGCCAGGATGAAAAGGAGCTGGGGCGCTTCAAGCTCAAGCAAGGGGCAAGGCTTCGCGGGGATTATCAGGATTTAGCCGATATGGCGACGGAATTCAATACATGGAATATCGTGCATGTCGAACATGCCGGGAGAAACGAGCCAACACTTGCTCCTTTCATCCTGCGGTATTTTGCTAATGAAATGCTGAAAACGGTCACCAATCACCCGTATGATCTCGCCTTTGCCATGCAGTGCTTGAATGCGGACAGGGTAGAGCGGGGGCTCATTCTTCATTATTTAGGCAACAGAATGGGGACTGGTTACCGCGAATACACGAACCTGCAGATTCTCAAATACCTCGCACGTATATTGGATGACGCCAAGAGTGGCGGAAAGTCCTCAAAAACGGAGTGGAAAACAGGCGGGCGTCAGCGGGTTATTGTTGATTAACGAGAGGATGGTGAATGGAAATGGCGCGCATGGATGAAAGCATTATCGGCATGTTGAATGAGCTTTCCGGTGAGGATACACAGCCAGCAGCAATACGTTTTGGTCCAAAGGGCAAAAACCGACTGGATGTCGTGAACAAATCATTTATTACAGTCGGTGAAGAGAGAATTCCCATGGAGGACAAGCGCGTTCTCGACGATCTCGTACAGATTCGACTCCCGAAGACATTTTCCATCATGAGTCCAGAAGTAGCAGCGCTGAAGTATCCATCGGAACGTAGGCCTTCACTGATTTATACGAACGAAACGGCGTCCATTAACTTGGCTTTCACCTATACCGAGAGCAAGCTGACCGATTCTCCTGCACAGCTGAAAGCCTTCATGGATGTCATGAAGCAGGTTTTGCGGAGAACACAGCCACTCGCTCGTTGGCAGGAGGAAGGAATACGTGAGATTGCGGGGAACAGCGTCGGATTTTTCGAGTTTGTTGCGCCCGCATTGGATACGGACATTTACAACCTGATCAGCTTTGTCTCTCTACAGGAACGCGCTCTTCTCTGTACGTTCAATTGCACGGAGCAGGAGCTGTCGGACTGGAAGCCAATAGGCTGGGGGATCATGGATTCCTTGTCGCTCGTATCCACCAATTCGAATGAAAATGGGAAGGGAGAAGGGAAAATATGAGTCTTCCTGTCATTGCCTACAACAATTTGCAAATCTCTCCTTATCAATTGACGCATCTGGTAGAACTGACGATTACGAAAAAGATTAATGAGCACGCTCGCCTGACATTTACGGGGATCGTACCAGAAGAATTGAAGGACAGCTATGTAGAAATGACGGAAGCACAGACCCCGATCGAAATCAGTCAGGTGGATAGCGACGGCAACGCCACGCCGCTTTTTGCGGGGATTGTTCTGGAGATAGGCATCAAAGCCGTACGAGACGTTTATTATCTGTACGTCGAAGCTGTCTCGCCTACGTACAATCTCGACGTGAAGCGCAAGAGCCGTTCGTTTCAAAACAAAGCCATGACCTATGGTGCCCTTTTGAAAACAATCGCAGGAGAATACCCAGGCATGGACATGATGGACATGGCCTCCAATGGCGGGAAGCTGGGCTCCTTTACCATGCAGTATCAGGAGACGGATTGGCAGTTTCTCAAGCGGCTTGCTTCGCGTTTTCAGACCGGACTGATGCCGGCATCCGTTTTTGAAAAGCCAAAGTTCAGCTTTGGTGTGCCAGAGGGTGCCTCGAAAGGTAAGCTGGACGATTTTCACTATCGAGTGCGCAAAAATTTGAACGAATACCGCCATTCCTCGGAAAACGGGGTCAAGGGCGTGGATGAAAATGATTACATCTTTTACGAGGTCGAGACGGATCGCGTGCTCGATTTGGGCAACGGTGTGGATTTCAAAGGGAAGAGCCTGTATGTGTATGAGGCCCATACCGAGATGAAGAAAGGCTTGCTCAAGCATAAGTATTTGCTTGCGTCCAAAAAAGGAATGAGCCAAAAACCGCTCCACAATTCGCTCATTGTAGGGGCATCGGTGCAAGGAAAAGTCATTGAGGTCTCCAAAGACAACGTCAAAATCCACCTTGATATCGACGAGAAACAGAGCAAGAGCGAAGCGCACTGGTTCCCGTATTCCTCGGTTTATACGGCTGAAGGAAACAGCGGTTGGTATTGCATGCCGGAGCTCGATGACTACGTCCGCGTCTATTTTCCGAGCAACAAGGAAAGTGACGGGATTGCGATCAGCTCTGTCCGGAAAAATTCAGACGAGGGCGAAACGAACAAGCTAGGGAATCCCGATATCAAATACTTCCGCACGGCCAACGGAAAAGAACTGATGTTCAGCCCGTCGGAGGTATTGCTTAGCGCAAAGGACGGGGAAATCCTCATTCGCATGACCGATGCGGACGGCATCCAGATTTTCAGCAAGAAAAATATCAAGGTTGTCTCGGAAAAGGACATTTTGATGGATTCTGCCACGAAGGTGATTATCTCGGCGAAAGAGGAGATCAGTCTCACCTGCAAAGAGAGCAACATCAAGATGGACGGAAATACAAGCATCGTCGGGCAGGAGCTCAAAACCAATTGATACACATGGTTGCCACGCGGGTAACCGTGTGTTTGGTGTATGCAAAAACGGTGAGAAGAAGGAGGGATTGGCATGGAGAGAGAGGAAGCCTTGCAGCATTTCAAGGAGCACGAGGTGCCGAAGAGAACCATCGCCAGCCTACATACCTTGGATGCTTACTATCAAGCGAATAAAGAGAGGCTGGCAAAAGAATTTCTCCGTTCCTTTGAAGCAATATGCCGACGTGTGATGGATAAGCAGGAGCAAGGGACAAAGGGCAAGCTGGCGTACTTGACCTATTCCATGCTTCGGACGGAGCTTCTTCTTGGAAGCAGTCATTATTTGCTGGAAGCTACAGACAGCAGTTGGTTTTTCGATCCGGTGGAGTGTCAAACCAGCTATGATGCGAGCTGGGCTTTCCGCTTTTTGGATCGGCTCGCAATCGAATGGAACGAGGCTGCCAGAGCGTATGCCGGACACGTAAGACTTCCCGATATCGAACGGATCAAGCTCGTGGAGGCAGAGAAGTTTCATCAATATGTAGTCCACCTGATCCGTTATGCCATGGTGCAGGCTGTTCAGTTGGAAGTCTTTCAACAGGTGGACAAGGAGCCGGAGCTCGAGGTGCGTGTCGGAGAATATTTGGATCAAAGCGAGATCGTGTACTGTCTGGACACTCGCCACAAAGATTCTGAGATGATCCGTGCTTGGCTGGAAGAAAAGCAAGAGCTGGAATACGGCTACAAGGTTTTGGCTGGTCTCGATTTAGCAAAAGGGCATTTCGACAGTTTGGACCTGCGCTATTCGGACTTGTCGGACAGTCACTTAACGAATGCAACCCTGCGAGAAAGTGTTTTGGTCGGAACGAGATGGCATCGTGCCCAGCTAAAAGCGGTTGATTTCGGCGACAGTCTCATTCACGGAGCGGATTTTACCGGAGCGAATCTGCTAGGCGCGAGCTTTCGTGAAGCATCCGGGCCAAGGGGCCTTTTGGAACCAGATGCGTGGGAGATGCCCGGTTTTGATGGTGTCTTGTTCGTCGGGGCGGACTTGACCGGGACTGATTTTACTGGAGCCGATCTGCGCGGCGCAGACTTTACCGATGCGATTTTGACCGGAGCGAATTTTAGCGGAGCGCTTCTGGAGAGAGCCGTATTCTCGGCGGAGGCCAGGGAGTCCATTCTGTTGGATGAGCTTCAGGAGCGACATGTCGTTTGGCGAGAGGGGAGTCAGGTATGAATTATTTCATCTTGTCACAGGACGAGCGCATCGCGAGTGCGGTAGAGCCAACCAACGTTTTTGACGTCATCCGGCAGGAGTGGCTCACCCCGGATTATCAGGAAGAGCTGGATGAGGCGATCATCCAGTTCGACATCAAGCAAAAGAAAGAGAACGACTATCTGGATTTTCTTGATAGACCGATCCCGCTCTATTCCAACCGCTTAAAGACAATCATCCACAAGTTCGCGCCGAAGCTGTTCGTCAAATCCGTCGTGCTGGTAGACAGGGAGCGGATCAAGCAGGATTTGTACTGGATGATGAGCCTGCCGCGTGTGAACTGTTTGTCAGAGCAAAGCGAGTTTCACAATGACGGCTCACTTAAACGGCTGGTTCTCGATCCAGAAAAGATTGGGCGTCATACGATTTTTCAAATCGAAGGGATTCGTGAACCGTATATCATCATCGATTTGCGGCTGGCGGAAGCTTTGCTGCGCAGGGACTTTTTCGGTATCCGCTTGAAAAAAGCAGAGCAAGTAGGGAGGAGAATGAGTCATGCCCATGATTGAAGATGTCGATGTTGTACCTTCGTCGGCTCCGAAGAAAAGCTACGTCGTGGCGGGAGCAATTCTCACGTGTGACTACGGGAGCCAGAAGAACAAGCTGAAAACGCCGTTTAGTCATGGCGTGTACATTCGCAACCAGGCACAAATGAACGTGAATGACTATATGCCGCAAGTGAACATCATGCCGTTTGGCAAATGCAAATGCGAGAAAAATCCAACCGTCGCGGCTGCTACTGCTGCCAACAACGGTGTACTCAAGCCGATGCCATGCGTTCCTGTAGTCACCATGCCCTGGATCGATGGCAAAGCAGATGTACTCGTGGAAAACCATCCCGCCCTGTTAAACAACAGCACGAACATGTGCATATATGGAGGCTGCATTCGCATCGAAGACGACGGACAGGAGCAATAGTGAGGGGGATTGTATGAATACGACAGAGAAGCTGGCTGGATACGAGAATATCCAGTTGGTCTCACCCTTTGAAATCCAAAGCCTACAAGATGTCAGAATCGTAAGGAAAGTTAATGAGCACGCCAGATTGTTCGTCACCGGAATCATCCCGGAGGAGAAAAGCGACCGGTACATCGAGATGGCGACGAGCGAGGATACAGTCGCGCTGAATTTGGTGGAAAACGGCGCGCTGACGAAGACACTGTTCAAAGGACTCGTGGATTCCGTCAGTGTGAACTTCGTTCACGGCGTCTACCATTTGGAGCTGGAAGCGGTCTCGCACACCCAGCGAATGGATGGTCAGCGCAAGCTGCGTTCTTTTCAAAATAAAAAAATGAGCTATGCGAGCCTGCTCGACGAAATCACGAAGGACTATCCCGGTTCGGATTATTTAGACCATGCTTCGAACGGCGCGCCGCTTGGGACCATCGCGATTCAGTATCAGGAGACAGATTGGCAGTTTTTAAAGCGACTGGCCTCTCGCTTCGGCTCTATTCTCGTCGCAGAGGCTGTCGCGGATAAGCCAAAGTTCTGGTTCGGCTTGCCCGAGGGACGCACCGCCCAATTGACAGACGCCAGCTACACCATCAGCAAAAGGCTGGCGCCCTATATGGAAACGACAGAAAACGGCTACGCAGCAGGTATGTCGGAAAATGATTTTCTCACCTATGAAGTAGAAAGCGGACAGGTGCTTCAGCTCGGAGACCGCGTGAACTACCAAGGCAAAGAGCTGGTCGTCGCCGGGTCAACAACGAGGATCGACCATGCCCTTCTCATTCACACCTATCAGCTCATGCCCGAGGCAGGCATCCGGCAAAACCCTATCCGCAATGACGACATCTGCGGCGCTGCCCTGGAAGGCAAGATCATCGACATCCAGAAGGACACCGTCAAAATCCACCTCGACATCGATCAAAAGCAGCCAAAGGCAGAGGCGAGCTGGTTCCCGTATGCCACGGTCTACTCGGCAGAGGGCAACAGCGGCTTTCACTGCATGCCGCAAATGGGCGACTCCGTGAAGCTGTACTTTTCCACACCAGATGAAGAAGGCGCCATGGCAGTCAGCTCCGTGCGAAAAGGTGGAGGAAGCACGGCGAAAACGGGCAATCCCGGCATCAAGTACTGGGGAACCAACTTTGGCAAAGAGCTGATGATGGGCGGCAAGGAGCTCGTTCTTACTGCCAAGGAGAGCAAGGAAGGCAATATTTTTATCAAGCTGCATGAAGAGGACGGCATCGAGATTCACAGTATGCATCCCATCGTTTTTTCTTCGGAGAAGGATATGGAGATTAGGTCAGATACGAAGGTCGAGATCAAGGCCAAGGAAGCCATCTACCTCATGTGCAGCACCAGTAGCATGATTTTGGACGGGGAAGTGGATCTTCAAGCACCGAAGATTGAGATGGTCGGGCTGACGAAGGCGCCTGTGGTTGTGGAGGATTTGCCGCAGGAGGAAGAGGAAGAAGTCGTCGAAGAGGAGCAGGAGGAAGAGGATTCTGGATGGGGTTTTCTCGATAGTCTACAGCTTGGACTCGATATCGTCGGAATGATCCCTGTCATCGGAGAAGTCGCAGACGTTGTCAATGCGGGGATATCTGTCGCACGTGGCGATTATGCTGGTGCCGCTATGTCCCTTGCAGCCGCGATTCCGGGTGCGGGTACGGCAGTGACTGCGGCAAAGCTGACTACGAAAGCCGTGAAGGCAACAAAAGCGATGACCAAGGCAACGAAGGCGGTCAAAGCAGCGGATAAAGCACTGGGTGTATCGAAAGCGGTCAAGGCGACGGCCAATGCAGCAAGCGCAGTGAAAGGCAAGGTCGTCACTGCTGCGCGGAACATTCAGGAGAGTATGGACAAGCTTGCCGCTGTGCAGAAGCTGAAGAAGAGCATGGTCGGCAAGTTCATGCAGAAACCTGTTGTGAAAGAAGTGATCAAGGAAGCCGGCTCAGAGGCATTGGATTATGCGACGGATGGTGTTTTCTCAACCGTAGCGGGAATTGCCGGGGGTCGGAAAAGAATCAAAGGGAAGCACAAGAAACCAGGCAAGGTAAGAAAGATGAACGTCAAAAAAGTAAAACCGAAAAGCTGCATCAAAGACCCGGTCCATGGCGGTACTGGAGCGCAGTTTATCGTTCATCCTGCCCTCAAGCTGTATGGAGCCGAGACGTGGACGTTTGAGCTGCATTACAACTCCTTGCTTTTGCAAGAGGGAGCACTGGGCAAAGCATGGACGCATAATTACGAAATGCGCCTACAATTCCTGGATGAGACACGCGAAGAAATTACGGTTTGGTGGAATGCTGGCCGAGCCAATACCTTTACTCGCGTTCAGGACGGATTATACCGGTCCAGCGATGCGGATGTCTTTTTTGACGAACTGCGGGAAAGACAAGACGGCTATACGCTGTGGGTCAAGGAAACGAGAGAGACGTACGATTTTGCCAGAAATGGACAAGCACTTCGTCATACGGTGGCTGCCGGAATGTCGCTGCTCTTTAGCTATGATCAGCATGGCAGGCTGAATCGCTTGACAGAAGAGCGGAGTCGTCAAGCGTTTTCACTGGAGTATGGGGCGGATGGTTTGGTGTCAGCATTGTCTGATGGGACTCGTTCCCTTCGCTTTTCGTATGATGCCGAACGCAGGATGACTCGCTACACCAATCCTAATGGTGTTGTCACTGACTTGTCCTATACAGGAAATGACCAACTGGAATCTTTGGCATCCGATGGCGTCATCGTCTACACGAATACGTTTGACGAAGAAGGGCGCATCATCTGCCAGACAGACGCGGCAGGCATCCCTGGTTATATTCACTACGATACCGAGAGCCGCCCTGGCATGATGGTCACGACCTTCACAGACGGCAATGGGCATGTCGAGATCATGATCCATGACGACAATGGCCAGTTGCTGGAGAAGACTGAGAAGGATGGAACGCTCACCAAATACACTTATAATGAGTGGGGACAAACCACTTCTGAAACAAACGGAGCGGGCGAAACAACCACTTACACGTATGACAGTCGCGGGAATCTGGTAAAAGAGACAGATCCTCTTGGCAATACAACGACGTATACGTACAACGAAAAAGACCTCATGACAGCAGAAGAAGACGCGGAAGGCGGAGTCACGACTTTCGCCTATGATGAACACGAGCGGCTGGTCAGCATGACACGACCAGACGGCTGCACCTCTTCCATCGGGTATAACGAGCACGGGCAAAGAAGCACTTATATTGATTTTACAGGCGCAAAAACCACTTATCACTACGATGGACAGGGAATGCTTGTTTCCGCTCAAGACCCAGAAGGCCGCATCTTCCGTGTCGGCTTCGACCCTACAGGCAGGATGACAACCTTTACGGATGCTTTTGGGGGTTCGCTACGTCAGGTATTCGATGCCAATGATAATCTTGTCGGTGTCACAGATCCTCTCGGAAGGATGCATTCCTTTACCTATGATACACAGGATTGTAGAGTAGAGGAGACTACGGCTAGCGGAGCATCGACGAAGATCGGGTACACGATTACAGAAAAAGTAGAATCCATAACGAATGCATATGGTAAAACCACTCGTTATGAGTATGACAAGGAATGGCAGATCGTTGGTGTGGTAGACCCAACCGGAGCGAAAACCAGCCTCGATCGCGATGCCATGGGCAGAGTGACGGCTGTCACCGATCCATTGGGTAACACCCAGCGCTATGAATACGATGGGGCGGGTCGCTTACTCGCCGTCTATGATGCAACCGGACAGAAGGTGAGCGGGCTCACCTATGATGGCGCAGGCAATATTCTTGCCCACATTGACGGACTCGGAAGAACAACTCAATACCAATTCAACAAGCTTCATCAAGTCATTGCCACAACGAATGCGACTGGACAGAAAACCAAGTTCTCCTACGATGCTGCCGCACGATTGACAGAGGTGTTGGAAAATGAAGCAGCCGTCTACAAGCAGCAATACGATGGAGAAGGCCGTCTAACGAGCTATACGGATGCCAATGGTAATGCCACCACCCTCTCCTACGATGCCAGTGGCTTGCTTTTAGCAGAACGCAATGCTACCGGAGAAGGAACGACCTACCGCTATGATAAGCGCGGATGGCTGACCGCTCAGACCAATGCGCGCGGTCAGGAAACGCACTATCGCTACGATGCAGCCGGACAGCTCATTGAACAGCAGGACGAAGCGGGGACTGTTCGCAGGACTTTCGACGCCGAGGGTCGCGTGGTAAGTGTCAAAGAAGATGGAAAAGACACCAAGCGCCGTACCTACGATCTTTTGGGGCGAATCGTCTCCAGCACCGATCAGTATGGGAATACGCTCCAGTACACCTACGATACGGGAGGTAGACTGGCAACGCTCGTCTATCCAGATGGCAAGACGGTTCGCTACACCTACGATCTCGCAGGTCAATTGACTACTGTCACAGACTGGGCAGGTCGTGTCACAAGGTACACGTACGATGAAAATTACCGCCTCATCCGTACAGACCGACCGAACGGTACGGTAGAGCAACGTCACTATGATGTAGCCGGGCAGCTTCTGCGTCTTTGGGATCAAAATGCGCAGGGCGTCATGCTCCAGCAATATCGGTTTTTGTACAACGAGCTCGGGCAGCTCATACAAGAGGAAGAAAAGCAGTACACCTATGATGCCCTGCGGCGCCTGACGAGCGGATCCATGGCAGGACGAAAGATTCTCTATACTTATGACCAGGGCGGGAATATTACCGCAATTGGGGATTCAGGTTCGAGTCTTGCTACGGCGATGACGTACGCAAAGGACAACCGACTGGACACCGTAGATGGTCAACACGTTCAGTATGACGAGGACGGCAATCTGCTGCTACTACCGGGCAAGCAACAGTCAGAAACGTATGCGTATGATGCCCGCAATCGTCTCGTCCGTGCCGGACAAGCTCGCTACACCTATGATGCCGAATTTGTGCGCACCTCGATGACATGGAATGGTAAGACGACGCGGTATGTGGTTGACCAGAACGCCGATTTGACCCAGGTTCTTATGGAACTGGAGGAAAGTGGAGCAGCCAAAGCGTATTATGTATATGGACTGGGGCTCATTGGTCGTGAGGATGCACAAGGCGATTATTTGTCCTATCACGCGGATACGCGCGGAAGCACGACCCTGTTGACCGACGAGCATGGTCGAGTCACAGACCGTTATACCTACGGATTGTACGGGGAACTGGAAGAGCACGAGGGTAGGACGAAACAGCCGTTTTGCTACAACGGCCGCGATGGAGTCATGACCGATCCGAATGGGTTGTATTACATGCGGGCGCGGTATTACCATCCGGGGTTGAAGCGGTTCCTGAATCGAGATGTGCTCCAAGGGGATATGACGGACGGGCAGACGTTTAACCGTTTTGCTTATGTGAATGGGGATCCGATTCGTTATATCGATCCGCTGGGATTGATGAAGTGTCCTCCTAAAAAGCTTGATGAGCTTCAAAAAGTCAATATTGATACTGGAACTGCAAATGCATTTATTTCAGAGGGTTCACCTATTAGGCATGATTTAAAAGATTTTGTAACAGGGAAACAGATGGTGATGACTGAAACTGCTGCGGCTGAATTTAAAAATATTGTAAATGGTGTTGCGGGACCTTTGGAAAAGGCTCGTGCAGAAAAATTTATGAATCGTGTACAAGTAATTCCTGACAATCCTTCTGAAAGAGCAATGAAATTGACAGAAACCAAAAAGGTCGGTGCAAACGATAAAATTATTTTCGGTACGGGCGATAATTTGGGCATTACAACTATGACGGCTGACGCTAAATTTGTGAGGGGTGCTTCTGCTCAAGGAGTAGACTTCGATGTATACATTCACTCGCCAGTACCTTTAGGAGGAAAGTAAATTGAGCGATGGGATAATTCCTAAACACTTAGAAAGTACACTTAATATGTTAAAAAGGGCTTATCCAAATGGTATTAGTGACAAAGAATGTTTTCCATTGATGTCATTATTGTACGAACATATGTCTGACAGAAACTTAGCTGAGGTTATTTCTTTTATAACTGGGAAAGAAGTTGCAATCGCTCTTAATGATATTCACAAATCAGTATCAACAAAGCAACTTAGTGAGCAGGAATTAAACATGGTAAGAGAAAAACTGCTGGAACACGGATTTGAAAAATGGATAGATGAGTAATGTCTTTAACCTTGATTGGCTGTTGCCTTTCAAGGTTTCATTATTTGGATGGCTGTTGAAGAAATAACAATCCAACCAATAAAGAATTATTTGTCCTATCACACGGATACGCGCGGCGGATATTTTTAATGATAATATTACGAGTTTTGAAAGGATATAAAAATGAATCAAGAACTAAGAATACTAATAAAAAAACTTATTGGTGGCGAAATAACAGATCTAGAATTTTTGGATTTGTTCAAGGGAAATATAGAAATAACTAGCTACTTTGACAAACTGTTAGAAGTTATTTGTATAGAAAAAAATAAAGATGACCTAGGATTACTATTTTATATAGGATTTACATTCGATTTGTTTGATGAAAGACATTTGGTAATGTTAAACCAGTTAATTACTGAAGCTTGGCATAAGGCACATGAGGATATTTCTGGCTTGCTTCAATATTTTCAATCAAATTCATCGGTAGAAAGTCTTTATAAAGCAGCATTAACAAAATTTGAGTATCTCCATTACACAAATGCCCTTGCCGTAAAATGTATTTGGGCTCTAGGTGATATAAATACGCCAGAGTCTAAAGAGAAATTAGAACTCTTAAGTAAATCAAAGGAAAAAGAAATTAAAAAGAATGCGTTGCACCAATTAAAAAGAATCTCTATAAAGAAGGGATTATAAAATAATTAACCAAAAAGAAAATTTTAGGAAGGAAGGAGACTTTAAAAGTAGATATAACCGCAAATAATACCAGTTTTCAAGATGAGAAAAAACAGCAGTGAAGGAGATTGTGTCATGATCATAAACGATCCGGTTTTTGGTGAACTTTCATACTTTCTTGTTTGGTCAAAGCACATGACTATTCATTTTTGCGGGAAAGAAACCGAGATAGCACTCACGGTAGAGGGTGAGGAAGACGGTAAATTTGATGAAGAACAATACATGGCTTATCAATCACTCATGCAAAATTGGGAGCACATACAACAGCGTGTTTTGCAAGCGATCCTCGACTACTACAAGCAAAAGCGGCATGAGCTCGGGTATGATATTGGATACCATGATGATTATCCCCTAATTGAAACACAAGACCAACTACTTAAAAGGATCGTTTTACTTGAAATTGTTGTTCCCTATGGTGATATTTTTGAAGGCCGTGATATCGGATTACTCTTCGATTGCACCTGGGACGAAGAAAATGGTCTAGGACTTCGGCTTTTAAATGAAGAAGTAACGGAAGTCGGCTACCAGGATGTTGCCATTTAACCTTTTATATGAATAGTGGAAAATATTGTTGTTTTGAATATGAAAACGGACTCATTATAGAACGAGAATGTTATGCTCTAAATGAGGAGGAATATCTTTGGAGTTCGAAGGGATCATTAGAAAATTTCGTCGTAACTTCGAAAGAGACGGAATGGCCCCAGAAGACATCGACAAAGCCTTCCAACAAGCAAATACCGCTCACCTGCATTCCTTACTAGAATGGGTAGATTTGAAAACATATACTGTACCGGATTCGGTTGTTGCCTTTTATGAGGCGTATAATCCTCACTATCTGCCTGCTTTAAGCGGTGGAATAAGGCTATTGAATATAGAATCCATAAAGGTAGAGAACTCATCTGCTGTACCAAGTATGTACCTGCTAAAATTCGGGCTGCTCACAATCGCTACAACAATAGGTGGCGATGCTATTTGTCTCGATTTGAATAGCACAAATGATAGCCAACTACGTGTAGTAATCGCAGATCAAGCGTTTTGCTCCTATAACCATGATCTGAAAGTCGTAGAATGTGTCCTTGTTCAAGATGATATCGCTGAACCCTACGCGGATGACGAGCCTATTCTTTTGTCTTATTCACTCATCAAGCAATGTCTGCCAGAGATAGCACCATCTTTTCGAGCATTTTTAGAAAGACTGTCCAATGAAGCTTATGAGACTATCGAAGAAGGTTTTTTAGCATAACCTAAATAGGAACCTTGTTACACCAAGAACGGTTATATCAAATAGTTTTCTCTGAGTGAAAATCCAGATCGACCCAGGCCTCTCCTAGGCTTTTTGTGTTTTTCCCAAATCCCACACTTTCCCCTTACTTTTCACGAGGTTATCCCGAACATTCCCAATGCTCGTACGTTACGATTGGTTTGTAAGAAACAATAGTAGACAGGGAGTGTTCACACATGAAAAAAATGCTTTCCGTATCTGTAATCGCAGCGAGCTTGTTGGCAACGAGTGCCGTAGGAGCTTTTGCCGCTGAGAAAGAAGGGAAAGAAGCAGGGTGGAAGAGCCTGCCTGAAGTTCAAGCACTAAAAGCACTGCAAGTGGAGCAAAAAGCTCTCCAAGATAAACTGAAAGCTCAAACCCAGACTAACAAACAAGCATGGGACATTCTTTGGGGCGATGTGACGCCAGAAGTACGTGAAACCGTGAAAAGCGCGCTGGCAGAGACAAAGCCGCTGCGAGAAGAGAACAAGGCGCTGTCTGCTGAATTGAAAGAAGCGAAGAAAGCAAAGGATAAAGAAAAGGTAGCGAGCATCAAGGCTGAAATCGCCGCGAACCATACAGCTATCGAAGAAAAACTCGCTCATGTTCAAACTGAATTGGCGCAGGTAAAAGAGAAAAAAGCTTCTTTTAAAGAGATGAACCAAGAATTGAAGCCAATCCGCACAGAAAAGAAAGCGAACAAAGAGCAAGCAAAAGAACTGAAAACAAATGAGAAAAACGCAGTGAAAGAAGCAAAAGAAGTATTCAAGTCCGGTGACAAGGAGCAAGCAGCTGCATCCTTGCAAGAGGCTGCTGATCTGTTGAAAGAACTGATCGAGGTACAAACCGAGATTTTGGAGCAAAAGCAAGCGATTTCCGAGATTATTCAATAAGGAACGTCTCCGAGAATAGTGACAGCCCGAATCCTGTTATTGACTAGACAGATGTTCCCCCTCACATAAGAGACAGAAAGCCCGTTGCACGCCAGCGGGTTTTTTTCATTCCCCAATTCGTCAAACTCCTTTGGAACATCTATAGTAAAATGGAAAATAACGCCATAGAGGCAGGAGGAGGTTTCGCATGGATATTCTAGAGAGAGCGGGCAAACTGATGCATACCATGGATTACAAAATTCAAGGGCCTTTGACGATATAAGGGTTATCGATTTCTTCCCCAAGATTATCTAAATCTTGCGTAATATTGATGATAATTAAGTACCTCGATTTGCCTTTATGGTTACCCAGATCGACAACTTGATGAACCTCGATCATATCGTTTTCATATTCTCTCTGAGAGTAGCACGTTTCAACCAGCGATGATGGCAGATCTGTGTTGTCCCAATTAGCTATCTCCAATTGTACAAAAACTTGTTTTTTCTTTATGTCCATCCGGCTTTTCCCCTTTATTTGCGTTCTATTTCTTTCACTATCATCCTATAAATGGTAACGAAAGTGCAAATCGCATGACATGTGAGGGAATCAATGAGAAGAAAACAATCTCCTTATGAACTACGGTTGAGAGCAGACATCAACCAAATATACGCAGGAGCCTATGATGACATAAATACGATTACCACTGTTCCTCTCGAAACGGGAGTGAAAGTGTTGACGGTCTTATTGGAGTCCGCTTGCCATGGACAAAATATCGGGCCGATTGTCTTGGCAAGAGGTCTGCTCAAGAACATATCCAGCGAGTGGCTTTATCAACATTTGCCTGTCATTGTCCGGGAATGCATCGACCTCGATGATGAATGGGAGTATCGCAGATTGTTGGAAGTAGTACAGGAGATAGTCCCGTTGTTACTTAAAGAATACGTCCTGTTGGGATTGCATTCAAAAAACGAGGAAGTGAGAGAGGCAGCGGAGGATTACGGTGTTTAAGACTCTCCTGAAGAATGCGGATGAAAACCATTACTGCCAAATACAATCCGATTGTACAATGGAAGCGCGTCGATTTGATCGACAGCGAAACCAATCTGCGAAACGTTTACTGGGCCATGCAAGTACCTGCTGTAGATTGCCTTTCCATGGAGACTGCGTTTCATTTGAATGGAACAGTAAAGAGGCTTGTATTAGATACCGATAAGATAAAGGCACATCATTTCTTTAAGATTCAGGGGGTTTTGGAGCCGTATATCGTGGTGAGTCTGGATGCTGCGGAAAGCTTCCTACGCAGGAGCTTGAACGGATTTGTTTTGCAAAAAGTGGAGCAGGCCATGCGGAGGGAGTTCTGACGATCTACTAGGATGAAAAGATTTTGGATGTATGGAACAGCATCCAGACACGGCGTCAACTCGCTGAAATGGAAGAACAGCAGGTGCAATTGACGCTTGCGGAGTGTTTGGATGGCGTGCGAAAAGGCTACCTGGAGTACGAAGGACGCAGATTCGAATTCGAGGAGAAGGTCCTCTTTGACGGGCAGCTCGGCATGAATCATATGGTACACCTGTTGCCGATGAGTGGCGTAGAACCGTTTGTGCAAGCGATGACAGCACAAGTCAAAAAGGCGCAGGCAGGCTTGCAGGTCGTACATAATGAGCTGATCGAGCTGGATGGATGCAGGGTTGCCTGCAGCGAATTCATCATTCCGGTCGAGGACAAAACCTACTATCAAATCTTGTTCGCGACATCGGTGAACGGGCGGGCACTACTCGGGAGCTTTCATTTTGAGTCTGAAGAAGTGCTTGTATGGCAGCCACTGTCTCATGCGTTGATTCGCACGCTGTGGGTAGAGAAAATTTGATCATGACAGAACAGGGAGGTTTCGAATTGGAACAGGAGCAACATCAACAGCAACTGCAAGTGAACGTGCCTGAAAATGAACAGGTCATGTCGGTCAAGGAATGGATGATTACTTTTTTAATTATGATGGTACCCGTGGTCAACCTCGTGATGTATTTTGTTTGGGCATTTGGCAGTGAAGGAAATCTAAACAGAAAGAACTGGGCAAAAGCAAACTTGCTGATTATGGGCGTTTGCATCGGGTTGTACTTATGCGTATTCTTTTTTATTCTGATTTTGGCATTCATTGGAGCATCGGTTGAACAATAGCGAGAACGGTGGATTGGCAAAAAATGTGGAGGGTATAGAATGGATCACCAAACGTATGTGGAAGGAAGCGTAGCGGAAAACGAAAAGGTCATGACGATGAAAGATTGGATAATCGTCTCGTTGTTCATGATGATTCCGATCGCGAATATTGTTTTGTTATTTGTTTGGGCTTTTGGTTCAGATGGGAATCTGAATCGTAAAAACTGGGCAAAAGCCGGTTTGTTGTTAATGGCCATTCTTATGGGTATATATTTCGTCTTTGGTACGATAACCGCAATTATCACGTTTATTTTAATCGCCATGGAAGGGCAATAAGGGACGATGCTAAGACGTCGATAAGGCATATTCCAACTCGAATCATCGAGGAGGAATATGCCTTGTTTTTTTACGCGGAGCATTACACCAGCTTTGCTTTTTTGACGTGCTTTTTCATCAACAGATTGCCGAAATAGCAGCCGAGCAATCCGCCGACAAACGAAATCGAGCACATGGTGAGAATCATGCTGGGGGTTTCAAAGTAATAGAGCATCGCAGAAAGCTGTTCAGGTGTATAGCTTTTTTCCAAGGTCGCGAGATACGATTCGCGGAAGAAAATAAGCGGGACAACCCCGCAAAGCGAATAGCCGACATAAAAAACAGAATAGCTGATTGCATTGCGCACAGGATTCAGATAAGAGCCTTTTCCCCATAGGATCAGTTCGCAGATGAGTCCGATAACAGCTAAGGTAAGTAAGTAATTCGCGTAGCCAAAACCGACAAAATACAATCCAGTCAAGACAGCTGTAAAAAATAGAGTCCCGGGCTTGGCGATTTTATTAGACATGACCATATAAATCGGACCGTTGAGTAGCGCGGTAAAGCCGCCAACCAGCAAATGAGAAACAACGGTAATAATCGGGGCAATCGTCATCAATATGAGCATGACGACGTTAAAGATCGCGAGCGTAATAATATCCCGCATGGTCCATCTGCCGCTTTGGGCAGCTAATGATGTTTGGGCTTGCATGTAACATCCTCCCTCAGACATAAGTAGCCGATCTGCTTGACGAATTCTCTGTACTTGCGATCCCCCTTTTGCAGGAATGCTGGAAAAGTTTGCTAGCTGTACGCACGGTTGTCAGTATAAGAACACAATATTGATAATGAGAATCGTTGTCAAAATAAAAAAAGCCCATATTTCAATATTTTGGGATATTTTTCGAGCTTTTTCGCCTATTATCTCCGTGTTTTTCCGTTTTTCTTGAACAATCGCCAAAATATTACAAGTCGGATGATCTGCAAAATAATCATTCTGGTGAACGTAGGACGAGATAATCGGGGAAAATCACGGAAATGTACCAGAAAACGGAAAAGGAGGGACTTGTATCTATTTGGCAATGTTGCATGAGGATCATTATCATGTACGTTGTATCAAAGCGTTTAAGCAAGAGACGAAAGGGAGGAGTACATAGGAGCATGGATGCGATAACGAAAACGAAAACATGGCTGCTTACTCAGCCACAAGCAAAAGACAGCATTCGCCTGTTTTGCTTTCCATATGCAGGGGGAGGGGCCTCGATTTACAGGGGCTGGGCACAGGCTTTTCCCAGTGATGTCGGTGTTTACCCAGTTCAGCTGCCAGGAAGGGAAAATAGAATTGCCGAGCGAGCGTACTCAGATATGGGAACGCTGGTGGAAGAGCTGGCCCAAATGATTTATCCGTATTTGGATCGCCCGTTTTTATTTTTCGGTCACAGTATGGGAACGCGAATCGCCTTTGAGCTGGCACGTACCGTACGGAGCAAATGGGGTCGTCTTCCGCTTGGCCTCATCGTTTCAGGAGGACGAGCTCCACACTTCCCGGAGCCGAAGCCTATTTACCATTTGCCTGAAGAGGAGTTTGTTGCAGCTCTGCGACGCTTTTCCGGGACACCAGAGGCGATCCTGCAAAGCAAGGAGCTCATGGAGTTGTTCATGCCGCTGTTGCGTGCGGATTTTACCCTCGACGAAACTTATGTGTATACCGAGGAGCCCCCGCTGATTTGCCCGATTGCTGCGTATTGCGGGACTGAGGATCAGGAAGCCACGCAGGAAGAAATGGAGGCTTGGGCTAGCCATACAAGTGCCGGATTTACGTTGGAAATGGTAAACGGCGGCCATTTTTTCCTGACGACAAACAAAGAGGTGCTCTTGCAATCTGTAACCAAAATGATTGGACAATACCGGAGTGTGGTAGCAGGAAAAGAGGAGCGCTAACGAGATGCAGCAGGTGCGAATAACCCACTTGTCTGAGAGGACAAAATCAGCTCTGGAGGAATCGTCCTCTTGGTTACTGGCTAAAGGGGAAGTACATATTTGGCTGACGTTTGTGCAAGCATGGGTACACAGTATGCAGGAGCTGGAAGGCGATCTGTCTGCCGAAGAACTCGATAAACGGGCACGATTTCATTTCCACGCTGACAGGGAGCGCTATGTTGTCGCACATGGACTACTGAGAAGAATGATTGGGCGGTACCAAGGGATTTTTCCTCGCGCGGTTCAATGGGAGTACAATTCGAACGGGAAACCGTTTTTATGTGGACCAAACAATGATTCCGAACCACTTTTTTTCAATCTGTCGCATTCGCATGAGCTTGTGGCGGTCGCTTTTTCTCGCGATCGCCTTCTCGGCGTTGACGTGGAGCATTTGCGACACATCCCGGAAATGAAACAGCTCATGAGCTACTTTCACCCTGTGGAGCGAGAGGGAATCTTGCGTTTACCCTCTGATGAGCGGCAACAAGCTTTTTTTGATTGCTGGACACGCAAGGAGGCTTTTGTCAAAGCGACAGGGGAGGGCCTGAGCCGTCCTCTCGATTCTTTTTTCATGGAAAAACTGGATGGCAGCTTCACGGTAAACGGAGATGGAATCAGGAGCGGGGAGTGGAAAATTCACGGGTTTACGCCTGGCAGAGGCTATGCCGGAGCAGTTGCAATCGGGATAGGAAGACCGTGAATCGGAGTAGTTGGAACGATAATCTTCTATTATACTGATAAACTTTATCGGGTTTAATGAGACTATATAAGCGTGTAAGAATATGGAAATCTTGCAGTGAGAAACGAAGAAATCGTGAGAAAACGGAAGATAATCCAACCTATTTTTCCCAAATGTAGAAAAAACAGCTTACGGATGAAATTGACAATGAGAATCACTATCAATATCTTGTTGTTAGACAAACCAACATGATGCGTACACCGACAAGGCAGTACTCTGCATGATCCGGCTTCGGGCGCAAAGAGTGACCCGCAGTTACACAGGAGGAGGACGGAATGAAAGTAAGTACGGAGTGGTATGAGCAAGCTGCAATAGCTTATGAACAGCGTGGTTTTTGGGAGCCGTTGACACTTGGGCAGCAATTGCGCAAATGGGCGGAACAGTATCAAAACAAAGAAGCGCTGGTGGAGGACGAGGAGAGACTCACTTATAGCGAGCTCGACAGCAAGGTGGATGCGCTTGCTTCCGGTTTTTATCACATGGGAATTCAAAAAGGCGACAATGTAGCCGTCCAGCTTCCAAATCGAATTTCTTTCGTACTGACTTGCTTTGCCCTGTTTCGCATCGGCGCTGTGCCGATTCTCGTATTGCCTGCCCACAGAGAGGCTGAATTGGACGGGATTTTTGCACTCGCGAGGCCAGTTGCCTACATCATTCCAACGACGTTTCTCGGTTTTGATTACACGAAGATGGCAGAAGATTTAGTCAAAAGGCATGCATCTGTCAAATTCGTCATGACGGATGGGGACAGTCCGATCGGGCGGAACTTGGCTGAGATAAGTGGACCGCCAATCGAGCTGGAAGCCCCTTCGTACAAAGACACTGCGTTATTGCTGTTGTCTGGTGGTACGACAGGGATACCCAAGCTGATTCCTAGAACCCACGCAGATTACGTTTACAATGCAAAAGCAACCGCAGCTCGTTGCCAACTGACAGAGAAAAGCGTCTATCTCGCCGTTTTGCCGATTGCACATAATTTCCCTCTGTGCTGCCCAGGTATCTTAGGCACACTGTCCGTTGGTGGCAAGATCGTGCTATGTAAAACTACCAGTTGCGACGAAGCTTTTCCGCTGATTGAGAAAGAGCAGGTGACCATTACCGGCCTCGTGCCTTCGATCGTGCAAGTATGGCAGGAAGTGCTGGAATGGGATACAGAAAGCGATCTGTCGAGTCTGGAGGTTCTTCAGGTTGGAGGCTCCATGCTGGATGATAATCTCGCCAGCCGTATCACGCGAGAATGGAAATGCAAGCTCCAGCAAGTATTTGGAATGGCCGAGGGGCTCATCTGCTGCACATCACTGGATGATCCAGAGTCGATCATTACCAGTTGCCAGGGTCGTCCGATTTCCGAAGGGGATGAAGTGCGAATCGTGGATGAGCATGGAAACGATGTCGCGCCAGGTGAATACGGAGAGTTGATTGTGCGGGGACCGTATACCATTCGCGGCTACTACAGAGCAGAGGAACAAAACCGCGAGAGCTTTACGCCTGATGGCTTCTATCGGTCTGGGGACAAGGCTAGAATCACGCCAGAAGGAAATATTCAAATCGGTGGACGGATCAAAGAGCAAATCAACCGAGCGGGTGAAAAAATTATGCCAGCTGAAGTAGAGACGTACCTGCGCATGCACCCAGCAATTAAAGACGCGGCGCTGATCACACTTCCCGATCCAGTACTGGGCGAGAAAAGCTGCGCATTTTTGATCACCGACGATGAAATGATCAGCTTGGCGGACGTCCATGCCTTCTTCCAGGAAAAAGGAGTGGCACGCTACAAAATGCCGGACCAAATCGAACTCATCGATTACTGGCCGCTGACCAGCGTCGGAAAAGTCAATAAAGCGAAGCTAAAAGAACTGGCGTTAGCGCCAAAGTCAGAGACGAAGCCAGCGGAAATCGCCTATCTGGAAGAAAAATTTGCTTTTGCGGGTGATGCGCATATGGCAGCGGCGCTGATTGCAGAGCGCAGCGGGTATGAAAACTACCTGCTCTATGAAAATGGAGATGAGCTTTCGCTAGGAATGGGGATTCATGCGCTTCTCTATGTAGATGGGGAGCAGACGACGTTGACTTATCGCAACGAGACTCTCCGTTTCGACAACAATGAGCTTAGTGAGACGCTCGAAAAAGCAATGGCACAGGTGCCGATTCAAAATTGGCGCGCTTATGGAACGGTTAACTTTGGCATGGCGCGTTATTATCAAGGCTTGCCGCTCATGCCAGAAGAGGATGGCTTGCTCAAGCTGTTCATTCCTGAGGTCGAGCTGCGTTTCAACAAAGGAACGGTCCTATTGAGAGCCTTGCGTGAAGAGAAGCGGAGCGAATTCAGCCAACTGCTGAGCGAGCTGTCGATGAATACGCAAGACGAGCAACAGCTGACCCAAAGAGTGGACAAACCGAAGCTGTCCGTCCCGCAAGCCGATACATACGACGCGGAAGCCTACATGCAAAACGTGGCAGAAGGTGTACGCGAGATTCAGGAACGCAAATACCATAAGGTCATCTTGTCGCGGAAAATTCCGCTTGATCACGAGCTGGATCTGGTTGCGAGCTATATAGCTGGCAGACGAGTGAATACGCCGGCCCGCTCTTTCCTCGTTAGCTTGGATGGACTCGGTGCAGCCGGTTTTAGCCCGGAGACGGTAGTAGAGGTCGATAGCGATGGATGGGTGAGTACATTCCCACTCGCGGGAACACGAGCAAAAGGCAGCAGTGAAGACGAGGAGAACAGGCTCAAAGAAGAGCTGCTGAATGATCCGAAGGAAATTGCCGAGCACGCTGTTTCCGTCAAGCTGGCATTCGAAGAGCTGAAAATCGTTTGCGACTCAACAAGTATCGTCTTGAACGATTTTATGTCAGTAGCTAGCCGAGGAACGGTTCAGCATATCGCTTCTCGCTTGAAAGGGAAACTGAAACAAGAATGCAACTCATGGGATGCCTTCCGCGCATTGTTCCCAGCTGTCACCGCTTCGGGAATCCCGAAAAAAGAATCGATCGAAGCGATTGGCAGATTGGAGAGCGTGTCACGAGGTCTATACAGTGGGTGCGTTATGACTTTTGACAGCGACGGTGCCATGGATGCGGCGCTTGTGCTGCGAACGATTTATCAAAAGGACAACCAAGCTTGGCTTCATGCCGGAGCTGGTGTCGTCGAAATGTCTTTGCCGTCCAGAGAACTGGAAGAAACGCGTGAAAAACTGAGCAGCTTCTCCAGACAGCTGATTGGAAAAGAATAGGGGCTTGCACGAGAGAGGAGGGAACGAGGATGTCCAAAATGCTCAATGACAGTCTGACTGCAAGTCCCGCCGCTTCCTTGAGCTATGAGGAGATGAAGAGGCAAATTCAGGCGTTGCTGCCCGCGCCTGTTGCGTTTTCCGATGATCAAAACCTGATCGAGCTGGGACTGGATTCTTTGCAAATGATGAGGATGGTTAACAAATGGCGCAAGGAAGGCGCAAAGGTTACGTTTGCCGAGCTGATCGGTGCTCCTACCTTGCGTGATTGGCAGGCGTTGCTGCAAAAAAGCAGCGCCTCGCTTCCACGGGTGGACGAAAGAAAAGCAGATGTGGCACTGGAGGTGAATGTGCCCTTTCCACTCACGGATGTGCAATACGCTTACTGGATTGGACGCCAGGATGATCAGCCTCTCGGAGGAATCGGGTGCCATGCGTACTTAGAAATCGATGGTGTGGGCGTGGAGCCGGATCGATTGGAAGCAGCGTGGGGCAAGCTGCTGATGCACCATCCGATGCTTCGGGCAAGATTTTTGGCAGATGGACAGCAAGAGGTGATGAGTGCCCCTACAGCCACTGGAGTAGCGGTCCATGATCTGCGGTCTTTTTCGGAGGACGAATTGGCACGGGAGCTAGATCGTATACGAGATCGGTTGTCCCATCGTCGTCTGGCGGTGGAAGCGGGAGAAGTAGCCGGTTTGGAGCTGAGCTTGTTGCCAGAAGGCCGCACCCGCATCCATTTTGATCTGGATTTGCTGGTCGCTGACGTACAGAGTCTGCACATCGTATTACGCGATTTGGCGGCAGCATATGCACGAGGCAGCAAGCCTCTTGCCCCGACCAACTGGAGCTTTGCCCATTATCTCGGGCAAGAGGCAGAGCGTCGGGCACAGGACAAACAGGAAGCAGCCCGCTATTGGCAGGAGCGCCTTTCCACATTGCCGGGAGCGCCAGGGTTGCCGCTGAAGGAAAAGCCAGAAATGATCAAGTCGCCTGTTTTTACGCGACGGACACATTTCATGAACGCAGCCGAATGGGCACTTTTGCAAAAAAGCTCCGCAGCACAGCGGGTTACACCAGCGATGGTACTGTTAACGGCTTATGCTGAAGTACTGGATCGCTGGAGCACCCATTCGCAGTTTCTCATCAACATTCCGCTATTCGATCGCCAAACCGGAGACGCTGGCATTGAAGACGTCGTTGCCGATTTTACCAATCTGCTACTGCTTGCGGTTGACTTGCGGGAGCAAACCTCTTTTCTGGCGCGGGTGCGATCTGTCCAATCGCAGTTTCATCAGGATGTAGCACATGCGGCTTATTCCGGGGTTCAGCTACAGCGCGACCTGACGCGTGTCCGTCAGGGAGAGCGGGATTTTGCCCCCGTGGTGTTCGCGTGCAATTTGGGTACGCCGCTGATCAATGACGAATGCCGTGACACGTTGGGGAAGCTCTCTTACATGATTTCGCAAACGCCGCAAGTATGGCTTGATTTCCAGTCGTATGAAATGGACGGCGGGCTCCTGCTGGCGTGGGATGCGGTTGATGACCTGTTTCCTGACGGGATGCTTGACCAAATGTTCGGCGCTTTTTGCCAGCTGATGAACTCTTTGGTGACCAAGGACAATGACTGGCAAGCCGCATCCGTGCTGCTCCCCGATTTGGAACAGAAGAGGAATGATCAGGCTGTAGATAATACACAGACGCAATCGAGTCAATGCTTGCACAGTGCCTTTTTTGCTTATGCAAGAGAGAATCCACACGAGCTGGCCGTAATCGATAGTCATGCTTCTACTACGTTTTCGTATGGCGAGTTAGCGCAGTACGCATTGCAGATTGCAGCGTATCTCCAAAAGCAAGGCGTTGAAGCTGGAGACCCTGTGGCAGTCAGTCTGCCGCGCGGAATCGATCAAGTCGCTGCGGTTCTTGGTATCGTGGCACGAGGAGCATGCTACGTCCCGGTTGGAATCGGGCAGCCATCCACAAGGCGCGAGCGCATTCATCAAAAAGCGGGGATTCGCTATGTGCTTACGGATACGGAGATTGCGCAAACGCTGGAGTGGCCGGAAGACGCTGTTGTTCTGTCGGTTACAGATACGTTGAATGTCTCACCGCTGGCTGAACCCGTGCCGATTTCTTTTGATAGCCTTGCCTACATCATTTTTACTTCTGGCTCTACGGGTGAACCAAAAGGAGTAGAAATCAGTCATTCCGGGGCATGGAACACCATTAGAGAAATAAATAGACGCTACGGAATCGGGCATACGGATCGGATTTTGGCGGTTTCCTCACTTGATTTTGACCTGTCTGTCTACGACCTGTTCGGATTGCTCAGTGTAGGCGGCTCGATTGTGCTCATAGGCGAAGAGTTACGACGGGATGCGGCTCATTGGGCGAGACTGGTGGATCAGCATCAGGTGACGCTGTGGAACTCTGTGCCCGTGCTGCTCGATATGCTCTTGATTGCTGCGGAGAGCGGATCGTATGAGAGCTTGCCGCTTCGCCTAGTCATGCTCTCTGGGGACTGGATCGGTCTCGATTTACCGCAACGCCTGAATCAGCTCGCACCGAACAGCCAGCTTGTGGCGATGGGCGGAGCGACAGAAGCGTCGATCTGGTCCAACTTTTTTGATGTTACGCTGCCCTTGCCTGTTCACTGGACATCGATTCCGTACGGTCAACCACTCACGAATCAGGCTTATCGGGTTGTTGATGCACTTGGACGTGATTGCCCTGACTGGGTAGAGGGAGAATTGTGGATCGGCGGAGCAGGTGTGGCAGTAGGCTATCGGGGTGATCCTGCACTGACCGAAGAGCGCTTTGTCAACTGGAACGGTTCACGCTGGTATCGGACTGGTGATCTCGGACGTTATTGGCCGGATGGGACCATTGAATTTCTCGGGCGCAAGGACTTCCAGGTGAAAATTAGAGGGCATCGCATCGAGCTGGGTGAAATCGAATCGGCCATGAAGCAGCATCCGGGAATTCGCGATGCAGTTGTAACAGCGGTAGGTGATCCCCGCGAGAACAGGCAACTGGTTGGGTATGTGGTACCAGAACGGGAAAGCGAGTCAGCGCTGTTTGATCGTGTAGAGGCTGATCCGAAAAAGAGTGAAGAACTGTGGGCAGATGTCATAGATACGGGGCGTGTGCAGACCTTATCGGAGCATTTTGCAAGCATCAGACCGGAAGATTTCACCTCGTTTTGGACGTACATGGAGCAACTTGCTGTTCGATTCATTTACCGCACATTGGAGATGGTGGGAGTGAATTTTGAGCAAAATGCCAACTACTCCCTCGATGATTTGATGCATAGCTGCGGGATTCAAGAGCGTTATCGCGGGCTGGTCAGACAGTGGATTCAAACATTGGAGGACGAAGGTCTTGTCCGTAAAGACAAATCGGATGTCTACAGCATCACGCAGGCGAACCTGACTGAATGGTTGGAAAAGTCGCAGGTCTCTCAGCTATCCCCCGCATGGGAACCGCATGGACAAGCCCTTTTACGTTATTTGGAAAAAGTCAACGAAGAGAGTGTTGCGCTTTTGCGTGGCGAGCTTGACCCGTTGGCCCATTTCTTCTCGGAGGAATTCAGTCTGACTCCGAATGATCTGATGCAGACACTCCCTGGTGCAAAGCATCGTGACAGAGCGGCACTGGCGTTGGTGGAAAGGCTGGTCCATCGTTTTGGAGAAAGGTCTGAATCAGAACCGATACGTGTGCTGGAAATCGGGGCGAGGAGCCTAACGCTGACGGAATCATTGCTGGCTGTGCTCCCGGCAGATGCGACACATTTTACATGCACAGACACCTCGACTTTCTTTACAAATGCCGCAAAAGCGAGGTTCCGGGAGTACCCGTTTGTGCACGATCAACTGCTGGATATCAATCAAAGTCCACTATCTCAAGGCTTTGAAGCACATCAGTTCGACGTTGTGATTGCCTCTGATTCCCTGCATCGTGCGAAAAACATCGGGATGGCCCTCTCGCATGTACAAAGCCTTTTGGCTCCGGGTGGCATGCTGATTTTGCTGGAGATGACCCGCAACAGCCGATTGCAGCAAATCAGCACGGCATTTCTCGAAGATGGCTTTACGCATTTCGAAGATGAGCGGCGTAACGAGCAACGCCCCTTGTTATCGGTGGAAGCATGGCAGCAGACTTTGCAGCAGCAAGCCTTTGCAAAAGTGTCAGCTTTCCCAGAAGACAACGATTTTGGTCAGCATGTACTGGTTGCGCAGGCGCCACTTCAAGCCAAGCGCTTCAATGCTGCACAACTACCCGGCTTCTTGAGTCAAAAGCTGCCTGATTACATGGTTCCGTCCGCTTTTCTTTTGTTGAACGAACTGCCGCTTTCTGCAAACGGCAAGGTAGATCGGCAAGCCCTGCCTACTCCTGACAGCCTGATGAAGGCCAAAGCAGACAAAGCGTATACAGCTCCAACGACACCAATCGAAACAGCACTCGCGGCTATTTGGTGCCAGCTATTTGAAGTGGAACGGGTAGGCGTCACAGACAACTACTTCGAGCTCGGCGGAGATTCGTTATTGGCAACCAGACTCAGTGCGATGGTTCGCAGCAAGCTTGCGGTAGAGCTGTCGTTAGGGCGCATTTTTGAAAAGCCGACGATTGCCGGACTGGCCCAGCATGTGCAGATGCTTCTCGAGGAAAAAGGAACATCGTCAGGCTTGCCAGCAATTGTACTGGCTCCACAAGACAGGCATCAGCCTTTCCCGCTAACGGATATCCAGCAAGCCTACTGGGTCGGGCGCAGTGGTGTTTACGCCTTGGGCCATGTCTCCACGCATTGCTATTTCGAAATCGAAGGGCAGCACTTGGACCTGGAGCAGATCAATCGAGCTTGGCAACGGTTAATTGACCACCATGAAATGATGCGGGCCGTGATTTTGCCGGATGGCTGGCGTCAGCAGATTTTGGAGCAGGTACCTGCTTACCGGATCGAGGTCACTGATTTGCGGAACCAATCTGCCGAAGAAGCTGAGTCCGAGCTGCAAGCGATTCGGGAAGAAATGTCCCATCAGGTATTGTCTACGGATGTGTGGCCGTTGTTCGAGGTGCGCGCTTCCCGCTTTGGAGACGAACGGGTTCGCTTGCATATCAGCTTTGACAACCTGATTTTTGACGGGTGGAGCATGTTCCACCTCTTGAGCGAGTGGACGAGGCTGTATTATGAGCCGGATGCGCCTATGACACCACTGGATATGAGCTTCCGCGATTATGTACTGGCGCAAGAAGCGCTCAAGTCTACAGAGCTGTACCAACGCGATCTGGACTATTGGATGGATCGATTGCCTGATTTGCCGCCAGCACCACAGCTGCCTTTGGCGAAAAATCCTGACACGATTACCGACCAGCGCTTCCATCGTTTAGAAGCCAGAATCAATAGCGAAGCATGGCAGCGGCTCAAAAAACGGACAGCAGAGGCCGGTCTAACGCCTTCCGGGATTTTGCTGACAGCGTATGCCGAGACCCTTGGTGCATGGAGCAAGAGTTCGCGTTTTACGATCAACCTGACGCAATTCAATCGATTGCCCTTGCACGCGCAGGTAGGCGATATCGTGGGGGACTTCACTACGCTAACCTTGCTGGCAGTCGAGTTGTCCGCTGGCGAGACGATTTTGGAACGCGGCCGTAATTTGCAGCAGCAGCTATGGCGCGATTTGGACCATCCTTATGTGGGCGGAGTCCAAGTCCAGCGCGAATTGGCGAAGCAAACAGGAGAGCATAACGGTGTTGCCATGCCGATTGTCTTTACGAGCGCATTGGGTGTAGAGCAGTGGAGTGGGTCTGACTCCGATGGCAAATGGCTGGGCAAGCTCGTCTACAACATCACCCAGACGCCGCAGGTATGGCTGGACCATCAAGTGGTCGAGCAAGATGGAGAACTGCTGTTAATCTGGGATGCCGTAGAAGGACTATTTCCAGAAGGACTCCTTGCTGACATGTTTACGGCTTATTGCGAGCTGCTGCATCGACTGATAGAAGAGGATGCGGTATGGCAAGAGTCGGCACCGAGCCAGATTGCTGTCCCTCGACTGGAAGCAAGAATCGCCGCAAACGATACGGCTGCGCCTGTATCCACAGAAACACTCGTCGGACTATTTGACAAACAAGCTGCATGCCAAACGGATCAGCCTGCCTTGATCTCCACACAGCGGACGTTGACCTATGGGGAGCTCGCCGACGCTGCTGATCAAATCGCGAAGTGGCTGCGTTCACAAGGAGTTCAACCGAATACGTTGGTCGCTGTCGTGATGGAAAAAGGCTGGGAGCAGGTCGCAGCCACGCTCGGGATTATGAAATCCGGGGCCGCTTATTTGCCGATTGATCCGCTGAATCCTGAGGAACGACGTTCTCAGCTTTTGCATGATGGACAAGTACAGTTCGTGCTGACGCAGTCTTGGCTGGATGAGCGATTGGGCTGGCCTCTAGATGTGGAGAGACTGATTGTGGACCAGATGATGACAAGGGACGAGGCAAGCACGGTGAACCCAGTGGCATCAGTTGCCGGACAGCCGGAGGATTTGGCCTATGTCATCTATACATCAGGGTCGACGGGCCAGCCAAAAGGAGTCATGATCGACCATCGAGGCGCGGTCAACACGATTGAAGATATCAATCAACGATTTGCAGTGGGGGCACAGGATCGGGTGCTCGCTTTGTCCAATCTGAATTTCGATTTGTCGGTCTATGACATTTTCGGCATGCTTGCCGCGGGTGGAACGATCGTCATGCCGGATGCTGATAAAGCCAAAGACCCTGCCCACTGGCTGGAGTGGCTGGAAGCCGAGCAGGTGACGGTGTGGAACACAGTTCCGGCGCTGATGCAGATGTTGATCGAATACGCCGTGGGGAGAAACCTTCACTTGCCACAATCGTTGCGTCTCGTCTTGTTGAGCGGTGATTGGATTCCACTGGATTTGCCAGACAAGATCAAGGCCTTTTTCCCTCACGTTCAGGTGATCGGTTTGGGCGGCGCAACAGAAGCCTCGATCTGGTCAAATCTTTTCGCAATCGAAGACATCGCCCCTAGCTGGAAAAGCATTCCGTACGGTCGCCCAATGGTCAATCAGCGCTACCATGTGCTGAACGAATCGATGGGGGATTGCCCCGTTTGGGTGCCGGGACAGCTGTTTATCAGTGGCATTGGGCTTGCCAAAGGCTACTGGAGAGATGAAAACAAGACGAATGAAAAATTCATTACGCATCCGGGGACAGGAGAACGACTGTACCGCACGGGGGATTTGGGCCGTTACTTGCCTGATGGCACGTTGGAGTTCCTCGGTCGGGAAGATTTCCAGGTGAAAATCAGAGGGCACCGGATTGAGCTGGGCGAGATCGAGACGGCATTGAAACGCCATGAAGGGCTCAAAGATGTTGTCGTGGCCGTGCCAGATGACGGTGCGGATGAAAAGCGCTTGGTCGGGTATGTGGTGCTGGATCGTGAAAAGGATTCCGCGTTATTCGAAACAGAGCAGGCCGACCCCGCTGCAAGTGCTGCTCGTTGGCAGGCGATCAACAGCATGGGTCACGCGCAGGCCGATACCATTCCCGCGAGTGTCGATGTGGAAGTCGTCACGCAATTCCTGATGGAGGCTGACCGTGTAAGCACCGCCTACATGTGCCGCACGCTTGAGCATATGGGGATGTTCTCGCAAGTAGGAGAAAGCACTTCAATTGCGGAGCTCATGGATCGTTTTCAGATTCATCCTCGTTACCAGACCTTGCTTGCGCATTGGCTGGAAGTGCTGGCAGAAGAGGGAGTGCTGGAAAAACGCGCTGCGGGTACGTACGTGAGTCTGCGTTCATTGCGTGAAGGTGTGCCGGATGTTGTTCTGTCAGCATCCTCGCTTCGTACGGAAGCAGCACGTGAGCTCGAAGCCGTTTTCCGCCGCGACTATCCGTTGTTTATTGGTCTGTTAACTGGTGAGCTCGATCCGTTGGAGCTCTTTCTAGCAGAGGATGCTTTCTTAACACCTGCCGGCTTGAGCCGCTTTGACCTGACGCGGGAGTTTTACAGCAGCCTTGCCGGGGCGGTGTTTGGCAGTATCGTAAACCACCATCCGTCTGATAAGACACTGCGGGTGCTAGAGCTTGGCACGAGAGCCGGAAGCTTGACACAAACACTGGTGTCCACCTTGCCTGCAGAACGCAGTCGTTATTTATACGTCGACGAATCCTCCTTTTTTACCGACAGGGCAAAGAAGGAATGGGGAGAGCAGGCTCCGCTGGAGTACGGTCAGCTTGACATGAACGTGGCGCCGCTTGCGCAAGGCTATGATCCGCATTCGTTTGACGTCATTGTTGCGGACAATACGCTGCATCGCTCTCGTGATATAGGGAAAACGCTGGCGTACTTGAAAGGGCTACTCGCACCTGGGGGGCTTCTGTTCCTGGTCGAGTCGACGCGCAACAGTCGTCTGCTGCTAACCACTGTCGGCTTCTTCGAGGATGGGTTTAGCCATCTGGAGGATGAGCGCAAAGCCAATTATCTTCCTCTGCTTACGGTAGAGCAATGGCGAGCGGGCTTGGAACAACAAGGCTTCGCTAACGTCCTTGCCATTCCGGATAAAGCGCAGGTCACAGAGGCGTTCGAGCGCCATCTGATTGTGGCGCAAGCACCGGAGGCGGTTCGTTTGTTCCAGCCGGAAAAATTGTCTGAAGCTCTGCGGAATAGCTTGCCTGACTACATGGTACCAAGTGAGTACGTGTTGCTGGATGAGCTGCCGCTATCCGCCAATGGAAAAGTAGATCGGAGGGCAATCACAAAGCTTGGCAAAAGAAAGGCAAGTATGCCGAAAAAGACGCATGTAGCGCCTTCCAACGAGATCGAAGTCAAGCTCGCCAAGGTCTGGGAAGAGGTGCTTGGTGTAGGGGAAATCGGCATCCACGACAACTTTTTTGCGCGGGGTGGAGACTCATTGCGCGCGATCCAATGCCTCAATCTTATAAAAGAGAGATACCAGATTGATTTGTCTTTGCAAAGTTTGTTTGAAGCTTCCACGATCTGCACCCTTGCCGAGCTGATCAAGACGAGCACACAGGCAACGGAAGATCTCGCAGCGGATTTTGACGAGGGGACCATTTAAAAAAAGAAAAACCGCAGATGAGTAGGTGGGCTGCGACTCAGTGGCAGGAGCAGCCCCGCCTTTTCTTGGAAGAAGAATGCGGGGAGCAGGTCAGGAGGGAGAGAACATTGGGTATCAAAAAGATTGGCATTTTGGGAGCGACTGGTGTTGTAGGCCATACAGCCTTTCAAACGATTTTGTCTAGAACGAACGATCCGATTTTGCTGGGCGGTAGAAATCTCGAAAAGCTAAGTGAGCTTTTTACTGGGACGGAAGGTAGGCTGGAATGCCAGCAGGTGGATGTATGCAACGAGGAGGAACTGCATGACTTTTGCGGTCAAGTCGATCTCGTCATCAATTGTGCAGGGCCCTCCAAGCAAATCGTTGATAAAGTTGCGGTCGCATGCCTCAAACATGCGGTCCATTACGTAGATGTGTCCGGAGATGAGCATCTGTATCAACAATTGCTCACGCGAAAGCAGGAAATCGAGGAAAAGGGACTGCTGTTTATCATCTCTGCTGGCGTTTACCCGGGGCTGTCGGAAGTTTTCCCAGCTTACGTCGCTGAAAATGATTTGGACGAAATCGATTTGCTCGAAGTCTTTTTTGCAGGGCAGGGCGGATTTTCACTCAATGCGGCATATGACATCGTCTGCAGCATTGAAGAAGATACCGGATGGGGAATGTCTTACTTCAAGCAAGGCGAGGTCAAAAAAATAGACGGGCCGTTCCATCGCAACTACACACTGCCGCATCCCGCTGGAAAGCGCGACACATATCCGGTAGTGACAAAGGAATTCGGCCTCATGACCAAGCAGCATAAAATCGAATCCGCTTATTTTTACAACAGCTATCAAAGCAATGCCATCCTGAATCAATTTGTGATGATCAAGGCTTTGCAGCAATACAAAACCGAGGAACAAAAAAGAGCATCAGCCAAGCTGCTGCTGGAACAGTTTGTGGCGAAGAAGCCGGGTGTGAAGGATTTTACGATGTTCCACCTGCATGCGACCGGAAAGCGTGACGGTAAAAATGTGCGGGTCTTCTCTACTCTCCTGTATCCGGGCGACTGGAATCAGATATCTGGCATCATCGCGGCCACAGTGGCTCACTTAATCGCGGAAGATCCGAACAGAAAAACAGGCTGCTTTTTCGTGGCAGAAGGCGTATCGGCGACAGGTTTGATTGATGCGCTTCGCGAGCAGCAGGTCGAACTCATGCATTCCATCATGGAAATGAAGTAGGGGGGACGTATGACAAAGAATCGTAAATTGCGTACCGTGGTATGCGGTTCCCGCTTTGGACAGTTCTACTTGGAAGCGGTAAAGGCATTGCCTGAGCAGTTTGAATTGGTAGGGCTGCTGGCAAAAGGAAGTGAACGCTCGCGTCAATGCGCCGAGCGAAATGGCATCCCGCTGTACACCGATGTCAATCAATTACCTGCTGACATTGATCTGGCTTGCGTCGTATTGCGTTCCACCGTGATGGGTGGCAATGGAACAGAGCTGTCGATCCAACTGCTTGCCAAGGGCATTCACGTCATTTCGGAAGAGCCGATCCACCATAAAGATTTGGCGCTGTGCCTAAAGCATGCCAAGCAGAACGGTGTTCATTTTATGACGGGCGATCTCTACGTACATTTGCCTGCTGTTCGCCGCTTTATTGCTTGCGCTCGTACGATGCTGGCTGTGCAGCCTGCCTTGTACATCGAGGCTGCTTGCGCTACACAGGTGTCCTTCCCGCTCATGCACATTTTGCAGGAAGCCCTCCCTTCTATTCGTCCGTGGAAAATCAGTCATGTCATCAAGGATGAGGGACCGTTTCAAGTGTTGATCGGACAGCTGGGCAAAATTCCAATTACGCTGCGCGCCCACAATGAAGTCGATCCTGATGATCCAGACAACCATCTGCATTTACTGCATCGCGTGACGATTGGTGTAGTTGGCGGGAGCTTGTCGCTTACAGACACGCATGGCCCTGTCGTGTGGCAGGCGCGTCTGCACGTACCGGATCTTCCCGACATTCACGGTGAGCTGACAGTTTCCCCACCTGCACACATGCTGGAAAACAGTACACACATATTGGGACCGCAGGAGACGCCGACCTATCGGGACATTCTTACGAAGCAGTGGCCGCAAGCTATCGGACGCGATTTACTCACCATGCGAGATAGGATCATGGGGCAGGTCGATAAGGCTACGATGGAAACACGCGCGCAGCAGGAACTATTGTGCTCACGACAGTGGCAAGAATGGACGCAGGCATTGGGATATCCCGTGTTGCGCTCGAATGGCAGTCATGAGCCATTGACGTTAGCGTCTCTCGAACAAGCAGCCTGGAGCATTCCAGATGACGAATTCCACGGCACTGCATCACCTAATGATGCGACTTTGGCGGAAAATAACGATGTTTTTGTATGCACGGCGTCTGCCGAGAGCGAGCTAAAAGGGATCGATGCTGTGCAGGTAAATACGTGCATTGAGCGCCTGGATGCAGCTGCGGTGGCCTCCATGCTGCTCGCGCTGCAATCTCAAGGAGCACTGACAGCGGGACAACATTCCTTTGCGGCGTCAGATATTTTCACTGCTGCAAACATAGCAGAGCGTCATCAACCAGTCATCAAGCGCTGGCTGCACATACTGACGGACCGTGGCTACCTGAAATTTGCTGCTGGCGAGTATCAATGCGGCATTCAGATGACGCGAGAGGAAGTAGAACGACGGTGGGATTTAGCCAAAAATGCCTGGAATGGCAAGCTGGGCTCACCGCTCGTCATGGACTATCTCAAGGACAATGCGGATCGGCTGCCACAGCTGATGGATGATACCCAACAAGCTGCTTTGCTGCTATTTCCTGAGGGGCGTATGCATGTTGCCAATGCGCTTTATCGGGACACCCTTGTGGCGCGTTATTTAAACAAGTCGGTCGCAGAAGCAGTAGCGCGGATCGCGTCTACGACAAACTCGCTTCGCATTCTGGAGGTAGGCGCTGGGACTGGAGCAACGAGTGATGTAGTTGTGGACCGCCTGAGGGGGTCTGTTTCCAAAGGACTGCATGTGGAGTATGTGTACACGGATGTGTCCCACTTTTTCTTATCCTCTGCACGTGAACGCTACAAAGCTTACCCATGGATGAAATATCAGGTGGTTGATATCGACAAAAATTTGTTTGCACAAGGCCTCACAGAAGGCAGCTTCGATATCGTGATTGCGGCAGGTATGTTGAACAACGCGCGGGACACGGATGAAGTCATCCAAGGGCTGTTGAAGACCCTTGCTCCAGGAGGCTGGATTATTATTACCGAGCCAACTCGAGAATTCGTAGAAATGCTCATCTCCCAAGCTTTCATGATGACTCCACCAGTAGATGACAGGAAAAATACGCAATCGACCTTCATGACTGTCCAGCAGTGGCTCGATGTTTTTGAACGGGCAGGTGTCAAGGAGCTTGCGGTCTTGCCTGAGGAGTCTCACCCACTGGCACCACTTGGACAAAAGCTGTTCCTCATCAAGAACAACATCGATGTTGGCGTACGTCAGCAGCTTTCCCCAAACGAAAACGAAATGGCGAAGCTCATTTAAATAGGAGAGTGTGCATATGCCCCAAAACCTCAAGACAAATAGCGTCGAGCTCTTGATGCGCCTACGCAGAGATGGAATTTTTTTATGGGAGGAAAATGGGAGCCTGCGTTACAAAGCCCCAAGAGGAACACTTGCAGCCGATGATTTACAGGCGTTAAAAGAACAGAAAGCAGACATTCTCGCTCTTTTGCGAGCCGAATCCCAACCGGTGACGGTGATACCCGATCCAGCAGCGCGATTTGTACCTTTTCCCCTGACAGATGTGCAGTCTGCTTATTTACTGGGACGGTATGAACTGTTTGGCTATGGTGGCGTGGCGTGCCATATTTACATGGAGCTGGACTATCCTGAGCTTGATCCGAAACGGGCAGAGGATGCGTGGAACCTGCTCATTGCAAGACATGACATGCTGCGTGCAACCATTGATCAGAACGGTCAGCAGCGCATTCTGGAGAAGGTTCCGCATTTGACGATTACCTATACAGATACGAGTGGCATGGATGAGCAGGAGGCAGGAAGAAGACTCGATGACATACGCGAAGCGATGGGACATCGCGTGTATGATACAGCCAAATGGCCGTTGTTTGATATCGGCTTGACGAAAACGAGCGACAGGGCTGTGCTCCATGTATCGATGGAATTTCTCATCGCGGATTGGGCGAGTATTTGGCTCTTGCTAGGTGAGTTTGAGGCCCTTTATAAAGAACCGGGAAAAACAATGCCCGCGCTGCCGATTACGTTTCGCGATTACGTCTTCGCCGAACGCAGCCTAAGAGAGACTACGGCATATGGCAGAGACAAAGCGTACTGGCAGCAACGGATCGATGCATTGCCACAGGCTCCAGACCTGCCAATGGCGAGACAGCAGACCCAGAATGGAGACGCACGCTTTCGCCGTCGCTTCATTCGCTTACATAACGCTTCGTGGGATACCTTTAAGCAGCGTGCCCAGCAGCGAGGATTGACGCCAACCTCCGCCGTGATGACTGCCTTTGCCACTGTGATCGAGCGCTGGAGTCGAAATCGTGCGTTTTGCCTGAATTTGACGTTGCTGAACAGACAGCCGCTACATGAGCGAGTCCATGAGATTGTCGGGGATTTCACATCCGTCAATTTGCTTGCGGTTGATTGGGGATTGGAGCGTTCTTTTCAAGGGCGGGCGAAAACTATTCAAAAGCAGTTGTTTGAAGATTTGGATCACCGTTTGTTTTCCGGCGTGGAGGTCATGCGCGAGCTAGCGCGTAGGCGCGGTCGTGAAGCCGCTCTGATGCCAATCGTTTTTACGAGTGCAATTGGGTTAGTAGAACCATCGGAAGGCGGTCAGCTACAGGGCAAAATTGCTGGGCACGGAATCAGTCAAACACCGCAGGTTTTCATCGATTGCCAAGCCATGGACAGCTCGGCAGGCTTGCAGGTGAACTGGGATGTGCGGGAGGGTGTTTTCCCAGAGCATGTCGTTGACGACATGTTTGATACTTTTGCAAAATTACTGCAATCTTTGGCGGACAGCGAGCAAATGTGGGAGGGAGTTGACGAAATTACGTTGCCAGACTGGCAGTGGGAAGAGCGTCAGCAGGTAAATGAGACCACGGAAGCTTTACCAGAGTACGCCTTGCATCAGCCAATCGTAGCACAAGCAATGTCGACGCCAGATCGTCCGGCTGTGATTGACAGTGAAGGACAGATCTCCTACGCGGAACTGGTCAAACGTGCTGCCGCAGTGGCAGGGAAGCTTAAGGAACTAGGCTGCCGCGAGCAAGACCGCGTTGCTATCGTAATGGATAAAGGCGTGCATCAAGTCGCAGCCGTACTCGGTACATTGTTTGCCGGAGCTGTCTATGTACCTATTGATCCGAAGCAACCCGAGATACGCCGACAGGTCATGATGGAACAGGCGGACATTCGTTATGCCTTGACGGTATCTACCAACCAGTTGCAATGGTCAGACGCTATTCAAACGATTGCAGTGGATCAAGTAAGCCCGCAGCATGAACCATTGATACTGCCTGAATTAAACCCGGATTTGCCTGCGTACATCATTTATACGTCTGGTTCCACGGGACAGCCTAAAGGGGTCGTCATTAGCCACCGCGCAGCAGCAAATACGATCGAGGACATGCTTCGTCGTTTTGCGATCACGGAAAAGGATCGCGTGCTTGGCCTTGCCCAGCTGAGCTTTGATTTATCTGTCTACGATATTTTTGCCACGCTCTCTGTGGGTGGTGCAGTTGTGTATCCTCATTCCGACCGGCAAACAGATCCTTCCCATTGGAGTGAGCTGATAGCCCGGCATGACATCACCGTATGGAATTCCGTGCCGGCCCTGATGCAGATGCTGGTCACGTATTTGGATGCCACGCCAACTGTCAAAGTAGACAGCTTGCGACTGGCCTTGCTTTCCGGTGACTGGATTCCCTTGACGCTACCTGATCGGATGCAAAAATATCTCCCTTCTGCACAGATCGTCAGTCTCGGCGGTGCCACAGAAGCATCGATCTGGTCGAACTATCATCTGTACAACGGACTGGAAGCAGACTGGAACAGTATTCCGTATGGCCGCCCGCTCGCCAACCAAGGCTTCCGCGTCCTCGATTCACAGATGCGCGATTGCCCAGTGTGGATGATCGGGGATCTGTATATTACCGGAGCAGGCTTGGCGGAGGGCTATGTCGGAGATCAACGGCTCACGGAGGAAAGGTTCTTTTCCCACCCTGTGGATGGAGAGAGACTCTACCGAACCGGTGATTTGGGCCGCTACACACCAGGGGGCGAAATCGAGTTTATCGGTCGCGAAGACAATCAGGTCAAAATCAGAGGGCATCGGATCGAGCTAGGTGAAATTGAATCGGCCCTGCTCAAACACCCTGCTGTCGCCGCAGCTGGTGTCGTGCTGGATGGAGCGAGTGACGAGCCTGTTTTGCTGGGGATTGTGGAGTGCGCCCGCAAGATGGATCGGGACCTTGGGACGGAAAGAGCGGAATTCGCGATGCTCGTAAATGGGATCAGTGAAGAAGTGGACATCGAGGTCAATCAGCGCATTGTCATGCTTCTGCAAGAGATTGCGCGACAGCATACGAGCATGCCTCTACGGGTATTGCAAGTCGGCGCAGGGAACGGGGCGTTAACAGAGCAAGTCTCGCAAGCGTTGGAAGGCCATGATTTAGAATATATAAGCATGGATACAGTTGAAGAAGAGTATCGGGCACAAGGATTGGCACCGAACTCGTTCGACGTAGTGTTCACTGATGGAGCGATAGATAGCTCTGACATGAACAAGCTGAAAGAACTGATTTGCCCGGGCGGGTGGCTCATTCTTGCCAAATGGACAGAGGCGTCATGGATAAGTGAGTTGCAGAAGGAAGAAGAGGGTCTTGTGTTCGTGTTGCAAAAGGAGGGAGAAAATCATCTGCTCGCCCATCGCGTGAAGCTGGACAGGGTGAGGGTCAGTGCCGCAGAGCTGGAAAAATTCCTTTCCCTTCATCTGCCTGCCTATATGCTGCCTGCCCACTTGCAAGTCGTAGACGCACTGCCACTCACCGGAAATGGAAAAATAGATCGCCGTGAGCTGGCAAAATGGCGCCCTGCATCGACGTTCGAACAAAGTGCTTTTCTGGACGCTACAGAGGGGGCTGAAACTGATCCGTTAGAAGTGCAGCTTGCACACGTCTGGGCTGAAGCATTGGGACTCTCGGGAATCGGCCGAACCCAAAGCTTTTATGAGTACGGTGCAGATTCTCTCATCATGGCGCAGGTAGCCGGAAAGCTGCGCGACAAGCTGGTGGAGGACCCGACGCACGCTGCCATTCCGTTTGATGTCTTGCTCCGACAAATGCTTAACTTCCCGACCGTGGAAGCACTGGCTGGCTTCATACACATGCGCAATCAGGAAGGGCAGCAAAGTGAGGAAGTCGCATTGCCGAAAAAACGCAACAAGTCGAGCAATGCCGTGCTGATTCCATATGGCGGTGACGAATCTGGGCCGCTGCGGGTTGTGTTCCATGCCGTTTTGGGGACGATGGACAGTTTTCGCCCATTGATTGAACAGCTCAAAGCCCAGCAGACAGGAAGCATCGTCGGGGTCGCCATTGACGACAGCGAACGTTATTGCGAACTAGAACCGTCTGAGCTGATAGAAACTGTGGCCGATGATTATGCCGAATGCTTGATCGACGTCTTGCGTGAAGGAGAGCAAAGGCCTGTACAGCTCATCGGCTATTCCTTGGGCGGGTTGATTGCCATTGAAGTGGCGAGAAGACTTGGGGAGCAGGGCGTCCCACTTCTGGACTTGGTTTTGATCGACATTCCTCCGATCCTGACAGAAGTGAATGATGATCTCTTGATTGAGGCACTCTTTGTTCCAAACCTGAACATTACGCTGGAACAGGCTGGTTTTGGAAAAGTGGATGAGCATGATTTTTCCCGGGCGATTTTGCAGCTCGTAGAAAAACACGGGGATTGCATCCCGCAAGGCTCAGCGTGCACCATCAGTGGAGATGATGGGCTAGACCAGGTGGGAGAGATATTCCGCAAATTATCCACGTTTGACAGAAGAGAACGCTTCACTGCTTATGTCCATGCGCTAGGCAAAACATCAGGGGAACAGATGCCAGTGGAAATGGCAGAGGGCCTGTGCAAAGTGTTTGGGCAGAGCTTTAAAGCTGCTCGCTATACTCCTTTGCCCTATATGGGAGACATTCGCTTCCTGCTGGCTCGCGAGCCGTTTCAATTTTTGCCAAGCACGAGCGAAGAGACCATCGCTTTTTGGCAAGATATATGCATTGGAGAACTGGAAGTGACAGAAATCGCCGGTAACCATTACAGCTGCATGGTAGGAGAGAATGCGGTCAAACTGGCGGAGCTGTTGACAGTACCACTCGGCACCAAATAACTTCTTTGTAACAATCAAGACAGCGGGAGACAAGGACGACAAAACAACGTCCTTTGTCTGCTGCTGCTCCTTTTCCTTAAATTACCAAGTCAAGAACCGTCATAGATACGATCAAAGACTGTGTTGAAATTCGTCAGCTCATTTTTCCAACCTTTGTAGCAAATGTGTAACGGAGCTTTTCTCCTATTCGTGATATCCTGAAGATAGTAGCAATTCCGATCACGCAGAAAGGAAGAGGTCCATGTCAGCTGAGAAAGAGTCCCGACTCTGCAAACGCTCTAAACAGATTCATAACCGAACGTTTGTCGTGAACTGCAAAGAGTTTTTGGTGAAGCAAGCAGACTTTCTGTTGGACGTATTCGCCGATGTAGAAGACGAGACTGGTCCTATTAAGAACGGTGCGAAAATTCAGGTAGGCTGGACCATTCTGCTGGTTTTCGAACGAGATGGGTATATGGAAATCGTGGCACCCGACTACGACGAGAATCCTTTTTCCGAAACAACTTCTGACCTGTCTGTGTCCTTGGTCGTGCAAATGGCGCAAAACAACTGTTTGCAAACCGTGCGAGCAGAAGGGGAAGCTGCTTTGTTCCAAGATAAAATCGTGGTGGCAAAAGGTGCATTTGAACAAGAACATGTCTATTTGCAGCGTGCAGAAGATGTTCGAAAAGGTGACTCCGGATGGTATCTCGGGCCTGTGGAAGGCGAAGTAGAAAGCGATCAGCTTGAGTCATACTACGTTTACCAACTGCTAAAGCTACGTCCGTCTCTTTTGCAAGCATTGGCACTTCCACGAGGGTATATCGTCGTGTTCCAAGGAGATCTAATTGAAGCAGTCTTGGATGAGCACGATGAAAATGTATGGCCGACACTCCATTAGCGGCTGTTATTTAACTTTGCCGATACTTTATTCACGAGCTGATCCGCTTGCCGCGTCGTTTCGGGCAAACGATATTTGGGAGAGAGCTTGGTGATCCATGCGCATGCAGTTGGCAAAGAGATTCCGTGTCCGATCGAGACGAATATCGGTTTGATATTCGGTTGTGTACGCAAGACTCCACCGATGATTTCACCCTGATCGATCAAAGGGGAATACACGCCTCTTTCCTGTGCGGGTTCTTCGTATTCGCCTAGCAGTCTCGTTTTTCCACAGCCAATGGTAGGAATGTCAAACAGGACGCCCAAATGACTGGCTAGTCCGAATCTTCGTGGGTGAGCGATTCCTTGTCCATCGCAGACGACAAGCTGCGGTGTTGTTTTTAGCTCCTTGAATGCACGCACCAACGGAGGCAGCTCTCGAAAAGAGAACAGGCCGGGAATATACGGGAATTCGACGGTGTCTTGAATGACGACAGACTCGACGACTTGCAGGGAATTAGCGTCGAGGATCACGACACCAGCAACTAACAAATCAGACTCGGCATGATAGGCGACATCTGCTCCAGCGATAAAGCGTACGTCCGCTAGTTGATCTTCTTTTTTCACTTGTTGGGCTAGTTGTCGCTGTAAGTTGATAGCTTCTTGCTCATCAATGTTCCAAGGATGTTGGATAATCGGCTCCATCTGGTTACCTCCGGATGATAGAAGATTTGTTCATTATATCCAATGGAGGCATTGCGCTCCAAGTCTTCTTAGGAACAATCCTGAGAAAATACGTTGACTTCTCGGATGAAAAGCACTATTTTGTAACCGACAGAATGATCATGTTCGAGATGGAACGAGGAGGGCTCGTCGTGAAAATCGCAGTAGTAGGAAGCATTAATATGGATCTCGTAACCCATGTACATCATTTGCCCAGAGCAGGAGAAACGATCGCAAGCCATCACTTCGAGCTGATCCCGGGTGGAAAGGGAGCGAATCAGGCGGTAGCAGCGTCTCGCCTGGGTGCGCATGTCTCCATGATTGGAATGGTAGGAGAGGATGAGAACGGCCGGGTTATGCTGGGAGGGTTAACGGATGCGCACGTTCACATAGAGGGGATCAAATGCTCGGGTACGACAGGCATGGCTTTTATCAATGTCAGTGATGACGGGGAAAATAACATCGTGCTCGTTCCGGGTGCGAATGCGCTCGTCAGCACCGAGCATATTGCAGACAATCAGTCTATTTTAAAGGACAGTGACATCGTATTGCTCCAACTGGAAATCCCGATGCATGTCGTGGAATATACCGTCAAAGAGGCTGCTCGACTCGGCAAGCTGGTCATTTTAAATCCGGCACCTGCACGCGAGCTATCCAGTGAGCTATTAACCCATGTACATACCTTAACCCCAAATGAAACAGAGCTTTCTATTCTCACGGGAATGCCTGTATCCACGATAGATGAAGTGCATGCCGCAGCCCAAAAGCTTTTGTCTGGTGGACCAAAGCGCGTCATCGTAACGTTGGGGGAAAAGGGCGCTCTCTTAGTAACCGCCGATGAGGCAACCCATATCCCGGCATTCCGCGTAGAACCAGTGGATACAACTGCGGCAGGTGATTCCTTTACGGCAGCTTTTGCAGTTGGGATCACACAAGGAATGACAGAAACGGAAGCGGCCACTTTCGCCAGCAAAGTAGCAGCGATTGTCGTAACAAGGAACGGTGCTCAACCATCCCTGCCTACTTTCGAAGAAGTACAAGCATACTCTTTTTAATGGGGACGATAGATGGAGAAGGTCAACTTAGCTGAAGAGTTTACGTTATTCCAACAGTGACAGATGTAGAGTCGATATAATCAATGATTAAGCCTATTTTGAGAGATGATTTTCAAAATGGGCTTTTTCTATAGGTATGGTTTACAGTTGCAGACATTTCATTTGTTAACCGAACGGTACATAATGTGTAAGATTTCCATAACAGTTGGAAACGAAAGGAGGATTCCGTTGAACAAACGCGGCAGACCTCGTGATTTTGATTACACTTCCATTGTAGATGTGGCCATGAAGACATTTTGGTCAAAAGGCTACAATGGTTGTTCTACGCATGATTTATGCAGTGATACTGGACTAGGTAAAGGCAGCTTGTACAATACGTTTGGCAGCAAACAGGACCTTTATCTAGCAGTGGTGGAACACTATCACGAAACTGGAATTCGTGAACAGCGGGCATTATTGGAAAGTCCGGGTTCTGTGAAAGAACGATTGCAAAATTTTTTAGCTTGGGCATTGGTGGAAGACTTTGAATCTACGAATCCAAAAGGATGTTTGCTGATCAATGCGGGATTGGAACGGGCAAAAGACGATCCCAAGATTGAAGAAATAGTCTCCAGACATGTTGAACTTTTGAAGCAAACCATGGAAAAAGTGATGGAGGAAGGCTTGCGAACGGGCGAAATCTCCAAAAAACGATCTGCTGTGGATTTGGCTAGCCTATTTTTAAGCAGTTACTACGGCTTCCGTGTGTTGAATACATCTACACAAAATCGGACATTGGCTGAACAAATCATGAACGGCACCATGGAATCTATCTTCGGCGCGTAATGCGCTCTTTTTTTGAGTTATTTTTGTACCGATTGTTACAATAATAAATAGAGGAGTGTTCCTTCATGCCGTCGATGATTTATTTGTTAGCGGTAGCGATTTTTGCGATGACGACTTCTGAATTTATGGTGGCAGGTATGATGAACGAGCTTGCCGATGTTTTCGACGTGTCGATCCCATCCATCGGGTATTTTATTACGGCGTATGCAGGAGCAATGGTGATAGGTGGCCCGATCCTAACAGCAACTCTCTTGCACATTCGCCGAAAACAAGCGCTGCTTTCTTTGGTTGCCGTCTTCTTTATTGGCCAATCGCTGGGAGCCATGGCTTGGAATTACGAGTCGATGATGCTTGCACGTATCCTAACAGGTATTGCTTCATCCGCAGCGTTTGGTATCTCCGTTAGTATTTCAGCCAGCTTGGTTCCCCCTCATTCACGGGGAAAGGCAGCTTCGATTGTTTTGGCAGGCTTAATGATTGCTACTGTCATCGGCCTCCCTCTGACAACCGTGATTGCACAATATTTCGGCTGGAGAATGAGCTTTTGGGCTGTTGCCGTTGTCGTATTGCTATCAGGGATCTTGATCCAATGGTTGCTTCCTTCCTTCGTACAAAAAGACCAGATGAACGGAAAGGATGAGCTTGCCAGTTTTCAAAATCCACACCTTTGGGCCGCGTATGTAACGAGTATGCTGATCATTGGCGGTACCTTCGCAGCGTTTAGTTATTTTACTCCGATTCTTACGGATGTAACGGCATTTTCGGATGCGAGTATCCCGTATTTGCTTGCCCTTTATGGTATCGCGACCGTGATCGGAAATATCGTGATTGGCAGACTTGCTGATCGTTTTACCATGCGCATCCTTGTAACGGGATTAAGCATACTCTTAGCGGCATTGGTTCTATTTGCCGTAGGCGCCGAAAATAAATGGATCGCTGTGCTATCCATTGTTCTGATTGGGTTGACGGGTGTCGCGATGAATCCGGCCATGATCGCACGAGTGATGAATACAGCAGGCAGTGGGACAATGGTAAACACTATGCATACTTCCTTTATTACATTGGGTGTTGCCATTGGTTCTTCCTTAGGCGGGATCGGGATCAGCAGTGGCTATGGGCTTGTTTCACCATTGTGGATAGGCGCTTGTTTAGCTGTTATTGGGTTACTTTCAATCGTTCCCTATCTGCAAAAGGGCAAAGTGTAAAAAACCAAACAATCCCTCTTGAAAGTCAAAAAAGGTCAAACTATAATAAAGTCAACGAAGGTCAGGAAAGGTCAAAGATCTTCTGAATTCCAAAACAACGCTTTTGGGGGGATTGAATATGCATTGTGAAATCTGCAAACAACGAGAAGCAACTGTGACTGTTCATATACGCGTGCAAAATCAGCAACAAAAATACGATCTGTGCAAAGACTGCCAGACAAAGCTGACCAACAAAATGGGAGTGGGTATGGGCTTTAGTCCTTTCTCCTCCTTCTCTGGACTGGATGAGTTCCTGCAAGGCTTTGCCCAAGGCCCGATGAACCCGGGCAAATCTTCCAGCCAAACGCAACCACAAGCACCAGAGCGTGGTGGAGGCATCCTCGATGACCTGGGACGTAATCTAAACGATGCGGCACGTGCTGGACTGATTGACCCTGTGATTGGACGCGAACAGGAAATTGAGCGTGTCATTGAGATTTTGAACCGACGCAATAAGAACAATCCGGTTCTGATCGGGGAGCCGGGAGTCGGGAAGACGGCGATTGCGGAAGGCCTCGCCTTGCGTATTACGGAAGGGCAAGTGCCGACCAAGCTGAAAAACAAGCAGGTGTACATTTTAGATGTCGCCTCTCTGGTTGCAGGGACGGGAATTCGCGGACAGTTCGAGGAAAAAGTGAAGCAAGTGATTGCCGAGCTGCAAATGCGCAAAAACGTCATCCTGTTTGTGGATGAGATTCATCTACTGGTGGGAGCAGGCTCTGCGGAAGGATCAATGGATGCAGGGAACATCCTGAAGCCTGCACTGGCTCGCGGTGAGTTGCAACTGATTGGGGCAACTACGTTAAAAGAGTATCGTGTGATTGAAAAAGACGCAGCTCTGGAGCGCCGCCTGCAGCCAGTCATGGTAAAGGAGCCAACCGTAGAACAAGCCATCGAGATTTTACAAGGATTACGTCCGAAATACGAAGCATTCCACCAAGTCGCTTACTCGGATGATGTCATCCGTGCCAGCGTGGAATACTCCCATCGTTACATTCAGGATCGATTCTTGCCTGACAAGGCGATTGATCTCATGGATGAAGTGGGCTCGCGTTTGAACCTGAGGTCCTCCGCGGTTGATACGGCAGAACTGCATGAGCGGCTGGCGCAAATCAATCAGGAGAAAAAGGAAGCGACGGAGCAAGAGGCATACGAACGAGCTGCCCGTCTGCGAGACGAGGAAGCAAGCATTTTAGAGAAGCTGGATCAGATTGAGGGCAAGGAACAACGCGTCCAGGTCGACGTCTCGGACATCCAAGCCTTGATCGAGCAAAAGACGGGGATTCCTGTTACGAAGCTGCAAAGTGATGAGCAGATGAAAATGAAAAACCTAGCGGCTCATTTGGAAGCAAAAGTCATTGGTCAATCCGAGGCGGTCACACAAGTCGCGAAGGCGATTCGACGCAGTCGTGCAGGTCTGAAACCGAAAAACAGACCGATTGCTTCCTTCCTGTTCGTCGGTCCGACTGGCGTAGGGAAAACAGAATTGTCCAAAGCATTGGCAGAGGAGCTGTTTGGTACCCGCGATTCCATGATCCGCCTCGATATGAGTGAGTACATGGAGAAGCACTCGGTATCCAAATTGATCGGTTCTCCTCCTGGCTACGTTGGTCATGAAGAAGCAGGTCAGTTGACAGAACGCGTTCGCCGCAACCCGTACAGCATCATTTTGCTGGATGAGATCGAAAAAGCACACCCGGACGTGATGCACATGTTCCTGCAAATTCTGGAGGATGGTCGTCTAACAGACAGTCAGGGCCGTACGGTGAATTTTAAGGAGACGGTCATCATTGCGACGAGCAATGCCGGCGTGAGCGAGCGTAAAATCTCTGTTGGCTTTGGAGCAAAAGCGCCCGAGCCTGCCACCGTGCTGGATTCTCTGGGGGCATACTTCAAGCCAGAGTTCCTAAACCGCTTCGACTCGATCATTTCCTTTGCCCATCTGGAAAAACAGGATTTGGTCAAAATCGTCGATCTGCTGCTGCAAGATGTTAGGGGCAATCTGTCTGAGCAAGGAATGGAGATCAGCGTGACAGATGCTGCAAAAGAAAAGCTGGCTGAGCTGGGCTACAACCCTTCCTTCGGGGCACGTCCATTGCGCCGTGTAATTCAGCAATATGTCGAGGATGGCATTGCGGATCTGGTGATGGAAGAAGACAATGTGACAGCGATGCTGATTGATGTAGAAGAGGAAGGCATTCGTGTCAAAAAAGCATAACAGGCGTAAAAAAAGAAACCCCAATGTGTGAATTGGGGTTTCTTTGCTATTTATTCAGGACTTTCTCATTGATGCCATTGCTGACGCCAGCGTTTTCCATTTTCAGCTGGCGGCGCTTGGTGACAATTTTCTTCACCCATAATCCGACCAAGATGAGCGGCACCATGATGAGGAATATATAGAGAGAAACGTTATGGACCATATTTTCCGCCATTTTACCGTAAAAATAAAACAAAAATCCGACTGCGTAAAATTTGACTGCCCGTCCAATTGCCGCATACCCAAGCAATTTCCACAACGGGAATTTCAAGCAACCTGACATGATTGTAAATACTTTAAACGGAATCGGTGTAAATGAACCGATGAAGATCGCGACTTCGCCCTTCTTTTGAAACATCGCTGTGGCAGAATCAATCCATTCCTTCTTGAGGATTTTGTACAGAACGGATTTGCCTAGGACTTTACCGATAAAATAACCAACGGGTGTCCCTAAGAGACAAGCGACATAGCCTACCGTTGCAATCCACAATGCCTGCGAAGGATCTACGAGACTGAGTGGCACTTGAAGAAAGAAGGCAGGAACGGGAAAGATGACTGCGTCTGCAAAAGAATGGATGAACATTCCCAAATAGCCGTATTCCATTAAGAAATCTAAAATGTTCTGAAACATCTATTTCTCCTTTGTCATTCTATCGTTAACTGCCAGTCATCAACTTTGGAGGCCTTTTTGCGCTTTGTCGGAATATTCAGCGTCACGCCGAGTAAGCCCAACAAAATACATGTGTCTAGATGCGATTCTACTTCAAACTGGCCGACTATGGAACGAATTTTTTTGAATTGGGATTCACTTACTATACAACGATATACCGCATTTGATGCATTTTAAAACCATTTTCTCTGCATATTTTCTTTTGCAAAGCCGCCATCATTCTGCTAAAACCATATTCCTGTATTTGTAATACGTTGTAGATCGTTAATAGGTTACGTACCAATCAATTCACATCCGCCTGTGTGCTATGGATCAACTCAACAGCTCTATTATGGAGATTTTTTGGTTGTCCAAAAAACGCACCCTCGTCGGATTTTATCTGCGACTTAAGGCGGAGAGGTTAACGGTGCATGCGGCGTAACACATCCATCAACACCTCAATCCCTTGCTCAATCACTGCTTCCTTGGCATAGGACACATTCAGCTTCAAAATATTTTCTTGCGGAAAGCCCACCAAGTAATTTTTGTCAGTAGCATCCACAAGAATGGAGTACTTTTTTAGCTGGTTGATAACAGCAGGGACCGGGATGGCATCGTTCAAAACAATGTGCGTATGAATCCCCGGATACGCAAAGGGCTGAAAGGTGAATAGATGCTCTTCATTCGTCGCAAAATGGTTCAAGGACGCCATTAGCAGGTTGGATCGCCGTTGATAGGAACTGCGAATTTTTTGCTTGTGACGCTCGAACATTCCGCTTTTTAGGTAAATTTCCAACGCAGCTTGAGATAGCATGGAGCTGTCGATATCCATGAGTCGCTTGTGCTGGTTAAAGGAATCCTTTAGCGCGTCAGGTATAACGGCCACACCCAAACGCAACCCAGGAAAAATAATTTTGGAATAGCTTTTTAAATAGATGGTGCGAGAAAAGCGATCATAGGTAAAGAGGGGATCAGCTTTGCTGTCATGCTCAAGGTCTGCCATGTAATCGTCTTCTACGATATAGACGTCGTACTGTTGGGCAAGCTCCACAATGCGCTGTTTATCCTTTCGACTGTACGTCGTACCGAGCGGACTATGGTAGCGAGGCATCGTATAGAAAAACTTGATCTCTCCCGTTCGGAAAATAGACTCCAGCTCTTCTAAATCGATTCCTTGGGCAGTGCGCTTGATCCCGACGACAGGATGCTTGCGTACTTGCAAACTTTCAATGAAAAGATGGTAGCTGGGCTGCTCAATCAGAATCGTTTCCTTGCCATTTGGAAAAGGCAGACTGCACAGCAAGGATAGCGCTTGTTGGACACCGGAGGTAATGAAAATATTACCCGGGTCCGTAAAAACCTGATGGTTCCCAAGCAGCCTGGCGATGACGGCAATGAGCGATGGCAAGCCTTGTGTGGTTCCATATATGAAAAGATCGTTTTTATAGGTTTCAATCGCTTTATTGATGCAGTGTTGAAAGTCGACATAAGGAAAGAGGTCAGGATCGGGAGCAGAGGTCGCAAAATCGATCACCGACGTATCTGCAGGTTGGATCTTTCTTTGTTTTTTCACGACGTAGTAGCCGCTTCGGTCGACCGAGTAGATGAGGTGACGCTTTTCGAGCTCATCCAAAGTGCGGATTACAGTGCTCTTGCTGCATTGGTAGCGAGAGGCGAGCTCCCGAATAGAGGGAAGCCGGTCTCCGTCTCGATAGGAGAGGCTTTCAATCAACGTTTCGAGTTCATTTTGTAGCTGCAAATATTTGTGCATCCAAAAAACATTCCCTTACCGCTGGATTTGTATCGGTACAGTTACTCCTTTTTTGCATTGTAGCACGATTGATCCCCCATTACTATTAACTAAGACGGCCGTCTGTAAAAAGTCCCCAGTAGGAGAGATACATACGATGAAAGACCAACAAAAAGCGATTCTTGCGGCATTACTGAATGCAGGGATTACCGGCTTGTCGTTTTTGTTTCTGAAAATGGCACTCGCTGTAACCAGCCCGGTTGATACTTTGGCGCACCGTTTTACCGTGGCATTTATCGCTGCATCTATACCGATCGTGTTTGGGTGGATCAAGCTGTCCATCAAACCAAAAGACATGCTCACGATTATACCGCTCGCCATGCTGTATCCCATTCTGTTCTTTACCCTTCAGGCGTTTGGACTGGTGTATACCACTTCGTCTGAAGCAGGGATTATTCAAGCAACCGTTCCGATTTTTACTATGATCCTGGCGGCATTCTTTTTGGGGGAGTCTTCTACGTGGCTGCAAAAGCTATCCACGCTTTTATCCGTAGGAGGTGTCGTGTACATTTTTGCAATGAAGGGGCTCGGTGTCAGCTCAGGCTCAGGGAGCAGTATCGGTACCATTCTCATCCTGTTATCCGCGTTTTCTTTGGCGGGGTATAGTGTTCTGGCGAGGAAAATGACTAAGTCCTTTCATTATATAGACATGACATATATGGTGGCGTTACTCGGATTTTTGTTTTTTAACGGCTGGTCAGTCATTCGCCATAGTGCAGAGGGGACTTTGTCGACGTATTTTGCCCCTTTCGCCAGCTCATCGTTTATCATCTCCATTGTATTTTTGGGGATACTGTCCTCGCTCATGACGTCTTTTATGACCAACTTTGCCTTGTCCAAGATGGAAGCATCCAAACTCAGCGTGTTTAACAATTTGTCTACGTTGGTTACCATCGTGGCAGGCGTCATCTTTTTGCAGGAACAACTGGCATACTACCATCTTATTGGCGCGGTGATGATTGTTATCGGGGTGATTGGGACGAATTTCCTAGGGGCAAAAGCGAAGAACCAGAATCGCACGCCTCAACCAAAATCCACTTCTGTGTGAGAAAATAAAATGGATACGCAACAGAGCGAATGTTTATTCATTGGCTCTGTTTGTTTTTGTGGAGGAATCTCTCATCCTTGCTAGTCGCAAAAAAATCATTCTAGACTTGGTGAAACTGTTTACAAATCGTATCATACACGATATAGTTACCTAGATTGTGAGTATAATGACATATGGTGAGATGACGGAATGAAAAAAATTATACATCTGGATTCGATTGAAAAGAGATTTGCAGATACTGTCGTCGTCCCCTCTTTTTCTCTCTCCATTGAAGAAGGGGAGTTTTTGACGTTACTCGGCCCAAGTGGCTGTGGGAAAACGACACTGCTTCGAATGATTGCTGGCTTTGAGCAGCCAACGACTGGGGAAATTTTCCTGGACGAAAAACCACTCAGCCATGTGCCGCCGTATCAGCGCGATATGAACATGGTGTTCCAGCAATATGCTTTGTTTCCACACATGACAGTGGAGCAAAACATCCTGTTTGGTTTGAAAATGAAAAAAGTCAAAGCAGCTGAACAACAAAAGCGTTTGGAGGAAGTACTTCAGTACGTCCAACTGACAGAATTGCGGAAGCGCACGCCAAAGCAGCTGTCTGGTGGACAACAGCAACGCGTAGCAATCGCACGTGCGATTATTAACAACCCACGTGTTCTGCTTCTGGACGAGCCTCTAGGTGCTTTGGACTACCAATTGCGAAAAAGCTTGCAGCTTGAACTGAAAAACTTGCAGAAAAACTTGGGAATAACGTTCATTTACGTCACACATGACCAAGAAGAAGCGATGGCGATGTCCGATCGAATCGCGGTTATGAACAAGGGACGAATTGAACAGATTGCTTCTCCAGCAGAGATTTACAACTCCCCGCAAACCTTGTTTGTGGCTACCTTTATTGGGGAAAACAACATTTTCCGGGAAAACGGAACGAATGCAGCCGTACGTCCAGAAAAGATCAAGTTGTACCCGATTGACTCCGACAAGGATAAACACAAGAAGCTGGGCACCATTGCTGACGCGGTGTTCCTCGGCAATTTGCGCAAGGTATTTATCCGCCTCGAGGGGCAGGATATGACCGTAATGGCACACCAGTACGCAGGTGACGGTCTGGACTGGCAGGTGGGAGATCAAGTGGCCATTGGCTGGGCACAGACGGACGAGGTGATTCTTCCTTGTTAAACAAGAAGCCGGTAAAACTGCTCGCGCTTCCCGCCCTTTTGTGGATGGGTGCGCTTTTCGTCCTGCCTATGCTTATGATCGCCGTACTGTCTTTCCTCAAAAGAGGCACGTACGGGCAAGTTGTCTATGAATTTACGTTGAACAATTACATCCGTATTTTCGATCCGCTGTATGGCCAAATTTTTTGGGATACGCTGGTTGTAGCGGTTTTAACAACGGTATTTTCGATTTTGTGCGGCTATCCGTTAGCGTATTACATTTCACGACTGGAAAAATCGACTCAGCAAATATGGCTTTTGCTCGTGATGATTCCGTTTTGGATCAACTTCTTGGTCCGTTCCTATGCGTGGGTAATCATCCTGCGTTCGCAAGGCGTAATCAATACGTTCCTGCAATCGCTGGGCATTATTTCGGAGCCGTTGCCTCTTCTGTACAATTCGGGTTCTGTCCTGCTCGGGATGGTGTACACACTCATGCCATTCATGGTCCTGCCGATTTATGTGTCACTGGAGCAGATGGATCGTCGTAAGCTGGAAGCAGCGTATGATTTGGGCGCAACACCTTGGAAAGCTTTTTGGCACGTGACTCTGCCGATGACCAAGACAGGTGTCGTCACTGGATCGATCCTCGTATTTGTTTCTTCCATCGGGATGTTCGTCGTTCCGGATGTCATGGGAGGAGCGAAATCGGCTCTGATCGGAAACGTCATTCAAAATCAATTTCTGTCTGCGCGTGACTGGCCGTTTGGTTCTGCCTTGTCCATCGTGCTGATGCTATTGTCCATGCTGTTGATTCTTCTTTATTTCCGCGCTACCAAAGCGAGCGAGACGAAGGAGGAATCAGCATGAAAACATTACGTCGAAACGCACTATCTGGATACTCGTGGCTGATGCTGGTCTTTTTGTATCTGCCAATCTTGATCCTTGTCCTTTATTCGTTCAATGATTCACGGATCAATGCTACGTGGACTGGTTTTACGTGGAAATGGTACGTTTCTTTGTTTGAAAACAGGCAGGTCATGCAAGCGCTGATGAACAGTATGACGATCGGGGTTATCAGCAGCGTCATCGCAACGGTTTTGGGTACGGCTGCCGCTCTGGCGGTCAAGCATTATTCGATTCGTTGGAGCAACATCTTCAACGGGCTGATGTACTTGCCGATTGTCATCCCTGAGATCATGATGGGATTGGCTATGCTCGTGCTGTTTAGCCAGGTACAGATGGAGCTGGGGAAAGTGACCCTGATCCTGGCGCATGTTACGTTTAGCATGCCGTATGTGATGGTCATTATCTCAGGACGTTTGGCTGATATGGGCAAAGAACTGGAAGAAGCGTCTCAAGATTTGGGAGCAACTCCATGGGAGACATTGCGCTATGTGACGCTGCCTCTGATCATGCCAGGGATCATCGCAGGCTTCCTGATGGCGTTTACCCTGTCGCTGGACGATTTCATTATTTCGTTCTTCGTGGCTGGTCCGAATTCGACCACATTGCCACTCTACATTTATGGGTTGGTAAAACGAGGTGTCTCGCCAGAAGTGAATGCACTCTCGACACTTTTGATCGTGAGTACTGTGCTGTTGGTTGTGGTGGCAGAGATTTTCCGCCGTAAAGATTCGAAAAATAATCAATCCATCTTTTAGATCCATCATGGAGTTTTCATAAAAGCAATCCCATAACTGATTTGGAGGTTGAGAGGAAAAAATGAAACGTTTCAAGTCCTTGATGATCGGCGCTTTGACCGCCGCACTTGCGGTGACTGCTGTAGGCTGCTCATCGTCATCTGAGCAAGAACAACAAGTATTGAATATTTATAGCTGGGCAGACAACTTCGACCAAGACGTCATCAAAGATTTTGAGCAAAAATTCAACGTCAAGGTTAACTATGATGTATACGGCAGCAACGAAGAAATGCTGGCAAAAGTTCAAGCAGGTGCATCCGGCTACGACTTGATTCAACCTTCCGATTACATGGTAGGCACGATGATTCAGCTGGGCCTCCTGGAAGAGTTGAACAAAGCCAACATCCCGAACATGGGCAATATTGTGTCTACGTTCAAGACACCTCCTTATGACAAAGAAAACAAGTATTCACTCGTATATACATGGGGAATTACCGGGATCGCTTACAACAAGAAATATGTAAAAGAAACCCCGACAAGCTGGAACGATCTGTGGAATGAAGCTTACAAGGGCCGTGTCATCATGCTGAACGACCCGCGTGAGGTTATGGGAATGGCACTGATCAAGAATGGCTTCTCCAATAGCACGACGAACAAAGAGGAACTGGAAAAGTCCTTTGCTGATTTGAAAAAGGTAGTACCGAATGTTGTTGCCTTTGATACAGACAACATCAAGCAAAAGATGATTGCTGAGGAAGCATGGATTGGAACGGTTTGGTCCGGTGACGCCGCTTTCATTCACGCACAAAATCCAGATGTTGAGTACGTCATCCCGAAAGAGGGCGCAACGATCTGGGCAGACACGCTGGCAATTCCAAAAGGCGCTAAGAACAAGGAAATGGCTGAGAAGTTTATCAACTACCTGATGGACCCAGAGGTCAGTGTGAAAAACTACGAGTCGATTGGCTACAGCAACCCGAACGAAAAAGCATACCCACTGCACAGTGAAGAATATCGTTCCAATAAAATGGTCTTCCTGGATACAGCGGATATTGCCCGTGCAGAGTGGCTGGTGGATGTAGGAGAAACCTTGCAGCAATACGACCGCTACTGGACTGAAATGAAGAGCGGCAGATAAATAGTGGTGAACGAACCGAGATGGAGTTTTTCCGTCTCGGTTTTTTGTGTTCATTTTGTCTGGGAGCTTACTCTTCGGCTGGAAAGGGGAATAGAGCGAGGGCATTGGAAAAATAATAAGGGGACACCATATATTGGGGTAAAGATAAGATGACAACTAACTTGATTACTGAATCCGTTAGCGAGACGCAAGAAAGATTATGGGATCACATGCGAAATCCGCGATTGGTGTTTCGTAACCTTTCTTGTGGAACCAATAGCTTGTTGCTAGCCTACCTCCCCTATCTAGTGGATACGGTAATTCTCCAGCAGGTGTTGCTTCCCTATTTCGAAAGATTACCTGACGAGAAGATCGTTCCTGATACGATTTTGGGGAATGTTCCTGTTGCTCATGTCACCCAAACCATGGATTACAGACAAATCAGCGATTATCTCGTGAGGGGATGGATTTACCTTCAAATAGAAGGAACGGCGTGCGGGATTCTTCTCTACGTAGCAAGAATACCGAGTCGTTCTTTGGGAGAGGCTCAGGTCGAAACCCAAATTTTCGGTCCACAGGTTTCTTTTACGGAAGCCTTGGAAACCAACTTAGGGGTTCTACAGGGATATCTGTCGACTGATTTGCTTACCAACGTATCCATTACGATTGGGAAACGTAGCATGACGAATATGGAAATATGTTACATGGAGGAACTGGCTGCTCCTGAAAATGTGCAAACCGTCATTCAGCGTATAAGCGATCTAGATATAGACGGCGTGATTGACAGCGGAAAATTGGTTCAACTAATTGATGACAATACGTTTTCTATTTTTCCGCAGCTAATCCTAACAGAACGACCTGACCATGTAAGTGAAGCCCTGTTGGAAGGAAAGGTTGTCGTGTTTGTGGAGGGGAGCCCGTTTGCTATCGTCGGTCCCAGTTCCTTCGTTGACTTTTTCAAGGCCAATGAAGATCTCTATATTCGATGGCAAATGGCTTCTTTCATTCGATTGTTACGTTTCTCGGCCCTTTTTGTCTCTTTGTTTTTTACAGCTACTTATGTGGCTGCACTTACGTTTCACTATGAAATGATTCCATCTGCTCTCCTTGTATCGCTAGTAAAGTCTCGTTCCAAGGTGCCTTTTCCCCCGTTGTTTGAAGCTTTGCTGCTTGAGATGATTATTGAATTCTTGCGGGAGGCTGGAGCAAGACTTCCTTTCAAAGTTGGGCAAACGATAGGGATCGTCGGCGGTATCGTAATTGGACAGGCAGCCGTTGCAGCGGGTTTTACCAGTAACATCTTGATCATGATTGTGGCACTCAGTGCATTAGCTTCGTTTACTTTTCCTTCCTACATGATGAGTACGGCAGTACGCATCCTCCGCTTTCCGATTATCCTGTTAGCTGGAATTTGGGGAGGGTTTGGTATTATGCTTGGCGCGTCTTTTCTATTGATACACATCCTACGTCAATCAAGTCTGGGACGTCCGTTTTTTCTCCCGTTTTTTCCTTTTCGCTTGCAGGATTTTAAAAACAGTCTGATCCGGTTTCCTTTTGACTCTCTCGGCAAGCGTCCGGTTATGACACGTTCTCCTGACGATACCCGTGTGCCTGATGAAGTAGGGAAAAAAAGACCAGTTCAGTAGGTTAGGTGTTGAATGTGAATGTCACTATCCACTTTTCGGCGGAATAGCCATATGGCTATCAGCGTATCGCTTGCGCTATTTATGGTTCATGGCAATCAGGTTGGAATCGGCATAGCGGGCGTACAACGGTTTATTTATGATAGGGTGCAACAAGACGCTTGGATTGCGGTCATAATAGCAGGCATTATGACCCATATAGCAGCGTGGTTCATGCTAAAAATCCTAGCGAAATTCAAAGACATGGATTTGTATGACATTCATCAAAGTGTATTTGGAAAATGGCCAGCTCGCATTCTCAATTTCATCTTTATCATATATATCATGGGTTCTGCCTTAACGATCTTGAGAGGGTACATCGAGATTATTCAGTCATGGATGTTTCCAGAAGTGCCTTCTTGGATATTAAATGCCTCCTTGCTTTGCCTGACCATTTATGGAGTGACGGGTGGCATTCGGGTGTTGGCTGGCATTAGCTTTTTTTCTGTTGGATTGACGATTTTGCAGCTGTTGCTCATGGCTTATCCCTTGCAATACGCTGATTTTCATTTATTGCAGCCAGTATTTCATCATGACATTGGACAGTTGTTGGACGGTGCGAAGAAGATGTCTTTTTCCACTATCGGATTTGAGATTATTTTGTTCATCTATCCTTTTGTGAAGGAAAAGAAAATACTACCGTGGTATGTACATGGTGGGTTGTTTATGACTACCTGCTTGTATGTTGTCGTCATGCTGGTTACACTCTTGTACTTTCAAGGCGAACAGCTTCAGCATCTTATCTGGGCAACGTTCATGATGATGAAAATTGTAGAGTTTCCGTTTTTGGAGCGTTTTGAGTTTGTCTCCATTTCACTGTGGATGCTCGTCATGCTGGATAATTTGCTGATGGACTTGTGGATAGCCATGCGGGGGGTTCACCATATTAGTGGGGTCAAGGAAAGAATGGCCCTTTTCGGGATTGTTGGTGTCATGTTTTTTGCTAGCAACTTTTTGGAAACACGCCAGTCGATTAATCTCATCACGGATATTTTCGGTGGAGTAGGTTTCTATATCATTTTTATTTATCCTATCGTGCTTTATGTAGTGATTCGGCTGTTTCGGAAAGGAGCAGTCCGGACATGAAAAGGTTACGTTTGCTTGTTCACTATTTATTAGTGGTCGTGTTATTGAACGGCTGTGGGGAACAACATGTATTAGAAAAGTTGGGACTGGCGGTTGCAGTGGGGTACGATCTTAGTAAAGACGGAAAGCTGTTAGGTACCACGGTATTTTATCAAATTGATCCGGAGGCACGTGAGTTGGTTACTGTGATTTCTGGCACAGCGCATACAAGCAAAGGACTTACCGTTGCACAGAACAGGGAGTCTTCCAAAAAAATTGTAGGCGGTCAAATTCGCGTTGTGGTCTATCATGATGAGCTAGCGCGTAAAGGGATCCTTTCTCTTGTGGAAAACTTAACGCGTGATGCCTCCATTGGAAGCAATGTCTATTTAACTGTAGCCAAAGGGCGAGCTTATGATATTTTGACACATCGCTATCCCGAGAACAGCAACATTGGAATTTACCTCTATCAAGCCATACGACAGAACGTCGATGGAGAGAATATGATCTCCTCGAAACTTCATGAGTTTATGAAAGATTTTTATGCAATCGGGAAAGATCCTGTGATGCCTTATATCGAAAGAGTAAAGAATGAATTGCATATTAATCAAATTGGTCTGTTTCGAGATGATCGATTGGTGGCAGAGATTACAACAAGGGAGGGATTTTTCCTCAAGGTATTACGTGAGCGTTACAATAAGGGAGAATTGGAAATAAACATTTCCCTCGATAAAAAGCGTATTTTTACTGTCATTGAACATATCTCAAGCAAAAAGCAAATGAAAGTGCTGGATTTGGAGAAACCAAGATTTTCTGTGAAAGTCAAGATGACAGCGCAGATTCAGGAAATGGCTGAAAAAATTGATTTATCAAAGCCTGAGCAATTGAAAAAGGTACAAAAAGCAATCGAACTGGCAGTGAAAAAAGAGACGGAACATTTACTGGAAAAGTTAAGAAAATACGACGTAGATCCGGTAGGATTTGGGGAAATCTACAATATAGCCAGTCAAAAGAGCGGGAAAAAGAAATTGAGTAAAGATGAATGTCGGGAAATCATCAAAAGGGCGAAATATGATGTAGATGTCGAGATCAAGATTTTACGTACAGGCGTCATTGGGTAATCGAAACAAAAATAAATAGACAAGCAACAATCCGGGGTGAGATAGTGTGGGAGAGTTGAGAAAAAATGGAAAACAGGCAGGCTGTACAAACAGGACCGTTTGAAAAGGCATGGATCGGAGAGATTTTCCGCTCATGCCTTTTTTTGTTTTCAACACTTTGCCACATCAGATAGCCCGATGGAGCCATATAGATTCTCGTAGTATTTTGATAGGATTAAGGACGAAATAAGGAAGCAGGTGATAGGGTGACATATAACATCAGACATTATGCGGTTGTGTTTTTGCTCGCCTTCTTACTTGTACTGACAACGGGTATGACGACTGCTTACGCCCATGCTGGGTTGATGAGCAGCTCACCGCAAGATGGTGAGGTACTGAAGGCGAATCCGGGACAATTTTCTGCGCGGTTTACCGAAACATTGGAGCCAGACCTCGTTACCGTTCGTCTATTTGACTGGGACGGCAAGGAAATAAAAGTAGAGCGGCCGACATTGCAGCCGGGTGATGCCTCGCAGTTAAATGCGAATCTGCCGAGCGATTTGGCTGAAGGGACGTATTCGGTTATCGTGTCGGTCGTTTCCGAGGATGGACATCCAATTGAAGAGAAGCTCACGTTTTCCATCGGACAAAAAAGTGCGGTCGTGGTTCCGCCAAGTGAGCAAAAAGCAGATTCAAGCTACTTGATCATGTACCGCTATTTAGCGCAAGGGATTATTCTCGTAGGTGGCGGCTTGTATCTAGTAGCGTGGGCAGCTCAGCGTCATGGCTTGCCTTCGCTTGCCCAGCTCATCGGGATTGGCAGACAAATCGGATGGAGTTTGGCGATAATCGGACTTATATTTTTGTGGTTCTTGTATGACGAAGCGTTAACGGCTGTATCACTTACGCAAGCACTGTGGCAGATGGACGGGAACTTGCTCAGTCAGTCTCCGTTTGCGATCATGCTACTGGTGTCCTTTGCATTACTGCTATTGATGGCGATCCCCAATATGGTGTCTGGCTGGTATGTGGGAATCTGGATTCTCGTGATCAGCGCACAAGCTTTTGGTGGTCATGCATGGGGCATTGCTCCTGTCTGGCTGTCCATTTTGCTGAGACTGTTGCATGTATTGACGGTCGCCGTGTGGATGGGGGCACTTGTCTACTTGCTACTAACAGTCAAGGTAGCTGAAAGAGGACAGGAGTCGTTCAAGAGGTTCTTTTTGCAGACAGTTGCTGTGGCGGCAGTGCTTGCTGTTGTGACGGGTGTTGTCATGCTCATCGTGCAGACGGATGTCATGAGTATTTTCCAGAGTACAACGGCATGGAGCTATCTATTATATGGAAAAATAGCAAGTGTCTCCCTCATGCTTCTTCTAGCCTTTAGGCAAACAAGACGTTGGCGGACGAAAAATGCCTTGCAGCCGGCTTACTTGCGTTGGGAAATAATATTCGGGATTATCGCTGTTCTGGCTGGACTTTGGATGAGTCAGATAAACTACCCGACTGCGACGACAAATAATCAGGCCGTGATTCAAAATGATACAAACTAGGGAGGATTTCATACGATGAAAATGACAAAATGGATGAGCAGTGTACTGGTAGCAGGTGCAGTTTTGACATTGGCGACAGCAGCACAAGCACATGTGAACGTATATCCGAAAGAGACTACTACAGGCTCCTATGAAAAATACTCAGTGCGTGTCCCAGTAGAAAAAGACGTCAATACGACAAAAGTGAAGCTGGAATTCCCGGCAGGTGTGAAGGTAAATACTGTACAACCGATTCCGGGCTGGACCTACGAGTTCGAAAAAGATAAAGACGGTGTGAACACAGCGCTTGTGTGGACAGCAACAGAAGGCGGAATCAAGGCGCATGAGTTCCAAGAGTTCACGTTTGTAGGGGCAAACCCGAAAGAAGAGGGCCAATTGGCTTGGAAGGCTTATCAGACCTATGCAAATGGCGAGGTTGTGGAATGGACAGGGGACAAGGATTCCAAAACGCCAGCGTCTGTCACTACCATTAAGGCTGGTGTAGGCGAAGCAGGGCATGAGCATGGACAAGAACAAAAGCCAGCAACCGCTCCTGCCGGAGAAGTGGCTGGTGCAGGCAACAATAATACCTTGCCATTGGTACTTTCTGGTTTGGCGTTGCTGATTTCCATCGTTGGTCTGTTTAGAAAAAAAGCGTAAGTACTTCATAATCAAGCTGTGCAGTGTGTCCAATCATGCTGCACAGCTTTTTTCCATTGTATGACAATTAAAATCATTCTATAATAGCTGTAATTACTTTCGGAGGTGCATATCACATGTTAAAAACACTATTCAGAGCAAGCAAGTACACAGAAGGAAAAATAGGAACGGCAGCATGACGCGTACGCATTTTGCACAGTAGAGGATTGTAGAGTAACAATCAGTATGTGAAAACGGAACGCGTCATCTGCCTAAAAAAGGTGGATTCTGCTTCCATGTCTATGAATGCGACAAAAGTATATACGATCAAAAGCTTTTTGACTTCCCTGGCCAATACGACCATGTTCACGACCTATGCGCTTTACTACATCGTGACACTGGGTTTTAACCCGTTTGAATTGCTTTTGATCGGGACGGTATTGGAGTTATCCGTGTTGGTGTTTGAAGGGATAACAGGAGTAGTTGCGGATACGTACAGTCGCCGTCGCTCCGTCATTATCGGGATGTTTTTGCTGGGAATCGGATTTGCAATGCAGGGGATTGTTCCCACGCTTGATGCTTGGGTACCGTTTATTTCTGTCTTCGGCTTGGTGCTGTTTTCGCAAGTCGTCAGTGGTCTCGGGTATACGTTTATCAGTGGAGCGGATACTGCATGGATTGTGGATGAGGTCGGAGAAGAGAAGATCGGTACGATTTTCATGAAGGCCAAGCGCTACTCCTTGTTTGGGAATCTGCTCGGGATTGCACTTAGTGTGGCATTGGCAACACTCGCTCCCAACTTGCCTTACCTCATAGGTGGCCTCATGTATCTGGGGCTTGGTGTCTTTCTGATTCTGTTCATGAAGGAGACCGGTTTTATTCCTCGTGAGCGTGAGCAAGGTGCTTCCCACGTGAAGGAAATGATTCAGACGTGGACTTCGGGTGCCAAAGTGATTCGCAGCCAGCCGATTCTGATGTTGATCTTGTTCGTGACGCTGTTTACGGGTGCAGCTTCTGAAGGGTATGATCGTTTGTGGGAAGCGCATTTGATCGCAGAAATTGGCTTTCCAGAGCTGGCTGCTATTTCGATGCCAATGTGGTTCGGGATCATTGCCGCACTCGCAAGCTTACTCGGCCTCATCGTCGTAGGCGTTGTGGAAAAAAGGCTGGATGTGAACAATGAGCGGGTTGTCCTTGTGGGCATGTTCACGTTGACGGGTCTCAAAATTGCAGCGATGATTGCTTTTGCCTTTTCCCCTAGCTTTAGCTGGGCGTTAGTAGCGTTGCTGTTGATCGGTGTGATCCAATCATTAAGCAGTCCGCTGTATGATACGTGGCTGAATCTGAACATTGAGAGCAGTGTGCGAGCGACGGTTTTGTCGATGATGGGCCAGTCCAATGCTTTGGGACAAACGGCAGGTGGTCCGGCTGTCGGATGGATCGGGACCCGGTTTTCGATTCGCGCTTCGTTGGTTGCGGCGGCCATCTTGTTGGCACCGATTCTAATTGTGTTCGGACGTGCGCTTAGAAGGCGCTGAGTTGTAACAAGCATAAGGCATGTGTCCATTTTTAGGGCGCATGCTTTTTTGTTGAGGGAATAGTTGGGTGTTGAAAACAAACTTGCGAACGAATGTTCTCTTTTGGTATGATGATCTCAACAACAAGAAGACACATTTTGTGGTGGTGGCAGCATGATGATTTTGGAGTTGAGAAGGTACGCGACCCGGCAGCAAGCAGTGGAGATCATCTATTTGAAGAAGAATGGAGAGGCTAGCAGGCGTACGATCCGTATTGTGCATATTGATGAGAGCAAAGGGAGCTTGAAAGCATACTGTTATAGGAGGAAGGCGTTTCGCGTGTTTGTGTTGGATAACATTTTTGCGATCGCACCTGTGTCTGGTCATTTTGCCGGATGAAAAGGAATCATCCTCCGCGCCCCCAGCCTGTTCCAGCGGTACTATGTTATACTAAATAGGTAAACAACTTCAAAAAAGAGGAAGGGCGGGGACAAATTATGGAGTTCTTCATTGTCATCGTCATCATGTTTTTGATCGTAGTATTTGTCTTGGCGTCCAAAGCTGCAAAAGGCGGAAGTGGGCGCTCTCATTCCTCTTCAGACAGTGGGGGCGGAGCCTTCTATGTCGACAGCAATCACAATCACCATCATCGAAATCACGACTCAGGCGATCGTTGGGATAGCTATGACAGCGATAGCGGAAGTGGTGGAGACAGTGGTGGTGGCGGAGATAGCGGAGGAGGCGGCGGCGGGGGAGATTGACGCTGTTGCATTTTGTTTCATTATGGTACAATAATTGGGAAATATGATTCCAAACCTGAATGATAGGTTTGCTAAAGGAGAGATGTTTTATGGTAGCCATCAAATTTGTTCAGAGTGTCGTAGTCGGGGTCACAGGAATCCTCCTTTCAAGCGAACAGTAATATCGTTCACCAAATGAGGATTCGACTGTGACTGGTTCTGGCTGATAGCCATATATTTAACCAATTGCAGGGGGAATCCGCAGTGAATCAACTAACCAATCAACAAGTATTGCAATCTATGGGCTGGAATGAGTATTTTGCTAATCATTTTGCCCCTTATGCCGAGCAAGGCTACAGTGTGGGACGTATCACACTCGAACATAAACGTATTTATCGTCTGTGGAGTGAGCATGGTGAACTCTTGGGCGAAGTAACGGGTAAGCTTCGTTATGAAGCCATCGGACGAGAAGATTTTCCGGCTGTCGGGGACTGGGTAGTGATCAGTGCCCGTCCTGAGGAAAAGAAAGCTTCCATCCACGGACTTCTTCCACGTAAGAGCAAGTTTTCCCGCAAAGTAGCTGGGGATACAGTGGAAGAGCAGATTGTGGCCGCAAACGTCGATACCGTTTTCCTTGTGAATTCCTTAAATAATGATTTAAATCTGCGCAGGATAGAACGCTATCTCATTCTTGCGTGGGAAAGTGGAGCCAATCCGGTGATTGTGCTATCCAAAGCAGATTTGTGTGACGATTTGGATGCATGTTTGGCAGAGATAGAATCAGTCGCAATCGGAGTGCCTGTTCACGTAGTCAGTGCTGAGCAGGGAGAAGGACTGGATCAGCTCGACCCTTATCTGGGCGAGGGCCAGACGATTGCCTTGATGGGTTCCTCTGGTGTTGGCAAATCCACGTTGATCAATAAATTGAGCGGAGCGGAAATGCAAAAAGTCAGTGGCGTGCGCGAAGGTGATGACCGTGGCCGCCATACGACGACCCATCGCGAACTGTTCCGATTGCCGAGTGGTGCTCTGATGATCGATACACCGGGCATGAGGGAGCTGCAGCTCTGGGAGGCAGATGAAGGCTTCCGCGGTGCCTTTGACGATATCGAGTCCATTGCGGAAACATGCCGTTTCAATGATTGTAAGCATATGCGAGAGCCTGGCTGTGCTGTTCAAGCTGCCATCCAATCTGGATCATTGGAAAAAGCACGCTTTGACAGTTACCTGAAGCTTCAACGAGAATTGGCACATCTGGCGCGCAAAGAAGACGCAAGGCTTGCAGCTGCTGAAAGGGATAAATGGAAAAAGATCAACGTTCAAATGCGGGAGAAAAAACCGAAGCGATAAACACGAGAGCCCTTGAGAAATCAAGGCTCTTTCCTTTATATGGACAAGTAAGCGCTTCCTTTTGTTTTCAAAAATTAACGCTTGCTCATAACGCGAGAGTTATGATAGATTTGGTCAATACTCGTTATTACACTTCGAAATAAATAGATATAGGTAGCTCGTATAATTTTGGGAATAAGGCCCATCCGTTTCTACCAGGTGACCGTAAATCACCTGACTACGAGTGAAAGTGCGTCTAGGGTTCCGTTTCTTTCCTATTCGAATAATAGGGTTGAAAGAAAGCTGGTCCGAGCGACGCAGGCACGATTGATGTGTCACACCTAAGGGATAAAAGCCCAGAGGGACAGTTTCACTTGGCGTTGGTTTGTTACGTAGCCCGCTTGTGACACTGTCCGCTCTGGGCTTTCTATATTTCAGCAGGCTACAGATATAAAAGTGGCCGGAACCATACCCGAGGAGGAAGAATTGATGAAAGAATTACAAGAGCGCATCGTACAGGACGGCAAGGTACTGTCGGCATCCGTTTTGAAGGTGGATGCGTTTTTGAACCACCAGGTAGATCCACAATTGACGATGAAGATCGGACAGCGTTTTGCCGAGCTGTTCGCTGGTGAAAAAATCACAAAAGTCGTGACGATTGAGGCAAGTGGCATTCATTTTGCAATGGCGACTTCCTTTGCGTTGGGTGTTCCCTTTATCTACGCGAAAAAGAAAAAAGCTGTCACGTTGACAGAGGAAGTATACTCTGCTCCTGTTCATTCCTTTACTCGCCAGGAAACGTATCAAATCAGTGTTTCCCGTCAGTATTTGTCTAAAGAAGACCGCGTATTGATTGTCGATGACTTCTTAGCTACGGGAGCTGCTCTGGTGGGACTTACGAATATTATCAAAGATGCCGGTGCTCATCTCGTCGGGGTTGGCGCTGTTATCGAAAAAAGCTTCCAGGAAGGCCGTGGTCTCTTGGAGCAAGCTGGCGTACGAATCGAATCATTGGCACGTATTGAATCGATGTCACCAGAAGGCATTCACTTTATTGAAGAAGAGCCTGCACGCGTATAATCAAAAAATGAATAGGAGGTAAGGGTTCACTCATGCTAGCCAAACATAAAATTGTTACTTTGGGCTTACAGCACATCCTCGCCATGTATGCAGGAGCAGTCGTCGTACCGTTGATTATCGGTGGTGCTCTGAATCTGACTCCTACGCAAATCGCTTATTTGATTGCTGCCGACCTTTTCACATGTGGAATCGCGACGCTCTTGCAAGTCCTTGGCACGCGTTATACAGGGATTCGCCTTCCCGTTGTGCTAGGATGTACGTTTACGGCAGTAGGACCGATTATCGCGATTGCTTCTACGAGCAATTTAGCGACAGCTTACGGTGCCATCATCATATCGGGTATATTCGTTGTCTTGGCAGCTCCACTGTTTGGCAAGCTGCTGCGCTTTTTCCCAACCGTGGTACAAGGTTCAGTCGTTACGATCATTGGTCTGTCGCTCATTCCCGTTGCGATGAACAACGCCGCTGGCGGACAAGGCATGCCGGACTTTGGACAACCGCACAATTTGCTTTTGGCTTTAGGAACGTTGGTTATCATTTTGCTTATTAATCGTTTCTTTACCGGATTTATTCGTGCGATTTCCGTATTGCTCGGGTTGATTGTCGGTACGGCTGTAGCTTATATGATGGGGATGGTCAGCTTCGCGAGTGTAGCGGAAGCCTCCTGGTTTAGCGTGGTTGAACCGTTTTACTTCGGTACACCACAGTTCAGTATTGTCGCCATTGTTACCATGATTCTCGTCAACATCATCAGCATGGCTGAGTCCACAGGTGTTTACTTTGCACTCGGTAAAGTGACCGATACAAAAGTAACAGATCAAGATGTAGTCAAAGGATTGCGTGGGGAAGGGGTCGCAATTGTACTGGGCGGCATTTTCAACGCATTCCCTTACACGGCTTTTTCGCAAAACGTTGGTCTGGTTTCCTTGACTGGCATTAAATCGCGCGATGTGATGATTGGTGCCGGTGGAATTCTGGTTGTTCTCGGACTACTGCCGAAGCTGGCTGCTTTGACAACGGTCATTCCTAACGCGGTATTGGGTGGAGCGATGATCGCTATGTTCGGGATGGTTGTTGCATCTGGTATTAATATTCTCTCGCAGGTTGACCTGAACAAAAACGAAAATCTGCTGATCGCTGCTTGCAGTATCGCTGTTGGGCTAGGCTCTGCTGCAGTTCCAGCGATGTTTGATCAACTGCCTACGTTGGCAAAAATGATGCTGCAAAATGGTATCGTGACAGGTTCTTTGACTGCCGTCATCTTGAACATCTTGCTCGTTCATACGAATAAAAAAGCATCTCAGACTGCTCCGGCAAATGTAACTGTTTCGGAAGCGTCTTAACCTTATCAAACAATGAACCGCCATTTCCTGGTTAGACAGGGAGTGGCGGTTTTTCCTTTTATCGTGGCTGCGGTGGAGAGAAGAATATTTCCAGTCTAGGCTCCAGGCTCCGTCCTGCAGGAGGCCAAGACTGCCCGCTTCGAAGGGACTCGCGGGGAAACGCAAAAGTGGTAGCCGCTTCGTAGCTCGGGCACGTTGCGTTTCTGTTGCCCGCGAATCCCTTCTTCGCTCGGTAGGACTCCACAAGTCGCTACGTCTGGAAATATTCTTCTCAGGCGTAACTGATGACATCTCTTTCTAAGGTTTTTAAAAATCGATTAACACGGAAAGTTCGTAGAGGAAACAGGAGAAAAAAGCGAAGAGCTTTGGGACACAGACCGAGGCGCAATGAAAAAAAGAGAAACAAGCTTTTAGCGTCCACCTCTGAGACGCCTCCTGAATGGACCACTTTGGACGCGGGTTTCGCTCTTTTTCATGGAGCCGGGCAGTCAATCTCACAGGGGGTGGCCCAAGAAGCTGAGCGTTTTCTCCTGTTTCCTCCCCACCACTACAGCAACAACTTAGGATTCCTCATGTGAATAATTTAGTGGGAAATGGAAGAAAGATAGAAGGAATCCGATGATGAAAATTGCTGCTGTTACCCAGCTATTCAAAAAGGAGTTCTTGCATGTCTCCGTACGTTTTTCCCATTCAATATGCTTTTCTTGTTTTTATGTTAGGGTGCTATGTCTTATTTGTTCCCTGGCTTATTTACACCTATAGAAAAGATGGGTTTTTCAGTTGGTGGCGGCTCATTTTAAGCTCTTCCTTTCTGTTTTATTTGCTATGCGCTTTGTTTTTGGTGCTGCTTCCTTTGCCAGCTACAAGGGACACTTGCGCCATGCAAGCAGAGAATACTGTTTATTATTCGTTGATACCGTTTACCTTTGTTCGTGATATTCTCAAGGAAACTTCGTTTGTATGGTCACAGCCATCCAGCTATATTCAGCTCGTGAAAAAGCAAGCATTCTTGCAAGCCGCTTTTAATTTTTTGCTACTATTCCCTTTCGGCGTCTACCTTCGCTACTTTTTCCAGAAGCGGGAGTATTGGAAACGGGCTTTGGGGTTCGGCTTTGCGTTGTCACTGTTCTTTGAAGTCACACAATTAACAGGGATCTATGGAATTTATCTTTGTCCGTATCGACTGTTCGATGTCGATGATCTCATACTCAACAGCAGCGGTGCTTTATTTGGTTTTTTCGTTGCACCGATTATACTGGCTTTGTTCCCGTCTACTAAGAGCATAGAAGCGAAAAGAGCCAGTGTGATGGAGAGTGATATCGTCCTCCCAGTACCGCAGTTGCTGGCGTTGTTGATCGACTGTATCGTAGTCCAGTTTATGTCCGGTCTATTTGACGTTTTTCTTCCGTTTGGCTGGCTGACAGAGCTGATCAGTACCTCACTCGGTATAGTGCTTGGCTTCTATTTCATTCCGCTATTATGGAATGGAAAGACGATTGGAACAGCGATTTTGCGGTTCAGACTGGTGAACGAAGATTCCGGAAAGCCCTCCGCAACATCTTTATTCAAGCGATTTCTCGCCCTGTATTTCACGTGGTTTATCATGTATACCTCGAATGCAATCAGTCAAATAGAAAGATGGATGGAGTCGGCCTTTTATCCATTCCTCATCCTTTTCACCTTTGGCGTCATCGTAGTAATTACGCTTGCACTCCTCATTCATGGTCTGCTCGTTTTGTTTTCCCGAGGCAGGCGCCGTTTTTATTTTGACTATGCATCCGGTCTCAGACCCAGTCGAAAATAGTGCTCGCAAGATTTTGGTAGATACGTCAGGAAACAGGAGAAATAAGCGAAGATCTTTGGGACACAGCCGAGGCGCAATGGAAAAAGAGAAACACGCCCTTAAGCGTCCACCTCTGAGAAGCCTCTTTGAACCTCTACTTTGTACGCGGTTTCGCTTTTTCCATGGAGCCGTGCAGTCAATCCCCCAAGCAGGTGGCCCAAGAAGCTGGAGCGTTTTCTCCTGTTTCCTCCCACCACGACAGCTCGAACAACAGGTTCTAAAAAAGGCTTCCCCGCAATGACAAGCGTCCAACAGTGCTGGCCAAGTTTTACATACGATGACATGTAAAACAAACTACCTCCAGAAAGGAAGGGGTGCCATGGCAACCTTTCAGGAAGCGCTCCTGGCCAAGAAGCATTTGGTCAAAAGGTGGAAGCGAATGCCGGGCGTAATTGGCATCGGGATTGGCTATGCAAACGGAAATAACAAAAAAGACGGCGCCTGCATTGTGATGTATACCGTAAATGCGAGTGCCGCCGTGAAGAAGGTATGCCCAAGTTGCGTCCGTGTCAAAAGTCAGGTGGCGACAGCCCATGTATCCGTTCCTGTTCGAACGGTCACCTCTGGACGGTGCCATTGTCATCCTGCTGTACGTCCCTCTGCAACGAATTATCGCAGCAGAATCAGACCTGTGATCGCTGGATACAGCATCGGCTATCCAGGGGCGTCCGGAACGGCTGGGTTAATCGTTGCGCGAGGAGGCCAACGGTTTGTGTTGAGTAACAATCACGTCCTGAATCGTAACAATACGAGTGGCTATACCGAGACCATCCAGCCTGGCGGAGCAGACGGAGGTCGTTCAGGAAGAGATCGAATCGGACGCTTGTATCGCTATGTTCGTCTTCGGAGAAATGCAGTGAATCGAATGGATGCAGCGATTAGTATCCCTACTTCCAATCGACTCCTTGCCCCTCGGTATGCAACAGTAGGCAGAGTACCAGGTGTTATACGTTCGTATGGCATCGGGCGCAGATTGAAAAAAGTGGGCCGTTCATCAGGGCTGGCATGGGGAACGGTTGAATCCATCCACACCGATATTGATGTCAGTTACGGGAACTACGGAGGGCTGGGGACCATCCGTTTTCAGAATCAGACGGTCATCAGAAGTACGGTTCCCATCTCCTTACCTGGAGATTCTGGCTCTGTTTGGCTGACTGCGGGCAATTACGCTGCAGCCGTGAATTTTGCTGGTTCAGCCAATGGCAGGCTCTCGATTTCGTATCCGGTTGTCTGGGCATTGCAAGCGCTTGGTGTCGGGGTAGCAAGATCAGCAGGGAGAACTGGCAAGTCAGTTGCCAAAGCCAAAAGAGTCAGGAGAAACAACGCTCGTACGAGACCACTGTCTGCCACTGAGTTAAACCGTGTCCAAACAAAAAAAGCTGCCTCCAAAAGGCAGCTGAGCAAGAAAAAGACGAATAGATAATAGCATTAGGAAACTTCTTTGGCTAACTGATCCAGTATGTGGAGAATGCGGTTTGAGATATCTTCTAGCGTATCAAACGCAGCTTCTGCTTCCTCTAGTTTTCCTTGCTTGACGAAATAGTAAATCCGCCGAACAGTTTCGTGGAACTGTCGATGAGGCACATCTAATTGCTTGAAAGAGGGCAAGGTGCTCACGGATGGATTGTTCAGGGCTTCGTCATACCAAATCCCCAAGCGGCATTGATGATGGTCGACGAGTTCTTTTTCATCAATGTGGTGATACCCAAGCATGAAGTTGTATAGCCACCATTTCCATAAGAGATGGTCGGTTTTGACGATTCGCAAGTAATGTTTGGTCTTTAAGTGGCTCGTTTGTGTGATGCTTAGCTTGTGCAGGCTATTAATGCCGGCGCCAACATCATAAACGTTTTTACCCGCATTCGAGACATGCGAAGAGACTTGCTCCATATTCGTCTGGACTTGCGATATGCGCATCGAAATGTCATCTGTGGCAGCAGACTGCTCTTGTGCTAATGCTGCAATGTGTCCGGTGGAATGCCCGACAGTCTCAATATTTTGCACAATATCTCCTAATATCCCAATCGCATCACGTGTCTGATTCGCTTTATCGTTAAAATGGTCGCTCATGAGAGTGGCCGTTTCTTTTACCTGGACAGCTTCGTTCTGGACGTTGTTGATTGTGGTCGTAATGCTTTGAACGGATTGCTTGGTTTGTTCGGCGAGCTTTCGCACTTCATCTGCCACGATAGCAAAGCCACGCCCGTGTTCGTTGGCTCGCGCTGCCTCAATCGACGCATTCAATGCAAGAAGATTGGTTTGATCGGCAATATTGCGTATAACTTGGACGACCTGGGAAACTTCTGCAATGGACGTCATTAACTGCGAAATTTTTGTTTGCATCTCTTGGAATTCATCTGCCATGGAAAGAAAGCTAGTCAATGACTCTTGGATAATATCTTTGCCCATCGTCGCTTGCTCGATTGTAGTGGAAGCACTCTCTGCAACGGAGACCGCTGATTGAGCCACTTTTTGCACAGATTCGCTTAGTTGTTCGGCAGCAGATCTCACATTGCCAGCTTCCTCAGTCGTATCCTCAAGCGTGTCCAGCACATGCTTGAATTTATCGATCTGAATCACTAACTCCAGAACTTCGCCCAGGCGATCAATAACTTTGTAATCATTATCCTCCTGATACGATTGGAGGACGATTTGCGAATCAAGCGTGATGATCTTCATGAATGCCAACAGGACGGAAGATAGTTCTTGGGGACGTTTCGAATAAGTGTTGACGATTGCGGGAATCAAAAATTCATAGACCCGCAAGTAAGAGCCCGTATACCATTCGGGCGCAAGTCCAATTTTGCTGTGGACCTCTCCGATTTTCTTACGCCCGGCTACATAGGCGTCGTCTAGCTTGGCATGTGGAAGCGATTGCAAATAGTGACGAAAGGATACAGCCAATCGATCAACCGTCGTATGCGTTTCGATGATTTGCATAAGATGGGGGTATTGGCGAAGCATGTGGTAATGACGCTCTGTAATGGCCTCTAGGTGTTGGGTTAGGAGTGGTTCAATTTGTTTCAACTGATCAAGGTCTGTCTGATTCATTTGCAAAAAATGAACTTTTCCCTGTAGCTGATCGGGCATTTGGACATCGCTTTTTTGAATTGAGGCGGTAACGGTTTGAGCGCCACGCTTACCAAACATAAAATCCCTCCATATTTTTACGAAAAACGGGCCTATTCATCAAAAGAATAGGCCGTAAGTGCTTTTTAGATTATAGCATTCACGAATGGAGTTGAATCTTTGGAACTATTGTGATTTTGTGAAAAGTATATTAAGAAATGGGCAGCGTCATTCATTATTCAAAAAAGGTCATGTGATGCTTTTCGTCCCGGTAATAGGCGAGGCGGTCCTGGAGAGCGCCTGTATGTAATTCGAACTTATGCCCATCAGGGTCGGTGAAATAAATGGAACGCTTATCCCGCTCCGAACGATCCCGTCCATGCAAAATGGTAACGCCGTGCTTTTCTAAATGAGCGTACCACTCATCAAATGACTCTTCTGAGATCGTGAAGGCCATGTGTGTATAGGAGTGAGTAATTTCATTGCGTGGGATGTCTGATTCCTCATTCAGCGCCAACCAGTGGCCATTCAGGTCAAAATAAGCCAGCTTGCGACCTCGTACAAGTGGTTTGGCATGCAGGACATCCCGGTAAAAACAAAAAGATTTCTCCAGATCTGAGACAGAGAAAAGCAAATGATTCAATCCTTGAAGTTGCGGCAATACGTCCCCCACCTTTTTAGCAATAATCTTGCAACTATTGCTATTGTATGAGGAAAACAGGCAAACCACCAGTCTATCCCGGGTCTGCCTGCCATTTGTTTAGGATTGACTTTGTTGAGCTTGCGCTTGGGTTTGCAGCGTGGATTGGACTTGGGATACCATCGTTTGCGCTTGGGCAATTTCCTGAGACGCTTGCTTCAAGGCTTCTTCGGCGAGCTGTGGATTGGCTGCAGATTGCTCGATCGCTTGCGTAATCATATTTTTTGCCAGCGTGGTGGCTACCTCTGCTTTTTTAAGCGAGTCGGTGTTAATTTGGCTAGGCATGATATACCTCCTGCGGGTTTCGATGATGGGAACACCGTATTAATTTACCCCGCACGCAACGGTTTATGTATGATAGATACGCGTCCAACCGTTTTCCTCCCGCGATGCATAGTCTGACAGGGGGAGGGACGTCAGATGAAAAAGCAATGGGTGCAAGTCATTCGATTGACAGAGCAAGCTTTCTTTACGATTATTTTTTCAGCGCATAAGCGGGTGGGGGATCGCGGAATCATTTTACCCAAGCGGTTTCATTCCAAGTTAAAAATTCGCCGTTTCCTGCAAAAATTCATGACCCCTTGTCTGGCAAATCGAGTGATCGGCAATCTTGATTTGCGGCGAATAAATGGACAACTCGCGATCCCTGTAGGTGATACGATCGGGGCACCACCGATTGTTAAATCAAAGGTCCTCTCTTCGGGCAGCAGGTGTGCGACGCTTGTGGTCTGGTTTGCCTTCGATTCAAGTGATCGATTTTTCCGTGTGTACCAGTTGAAAAAGCTTCCGAATGGGCGCTGGATCGTTGTAGGGCGTCATCCGCTGGACTATCCGTTTAACCTTCCGCAGGATTTCCTGAAACGACAAATACCATGTGGGAAAATCTGTACATCATGGAGAGGGAAGTTAAAAACTAGGAAAAAATGACTATCTTCCAAAAAAATCCGGTATTGATATTGGTTCAATTTGCCTGTATAGTATGTAAGTGTTGCAATACTTATCGGAAATTGTCGAATGAGAGAAGTTCCGATATGGCTGGAAATCGGGAAGTAGCTCAGCTTGGTAGAGTACTTGGCTTGGGACCAAGGGGTCGCAGGTTCGAATCCTGTCTTCCCGACCATGTTTTGTTTTGAATAGGCCGGTATGGCGGAATTGGCAGACGCGCGCGACTCAAAATCGTGAGGGAAACCGTGGGGGTTCAAGTCCCTCTACCGGCACCAGCAATCTATACATATGGTTTTCGTTATAAGGTGGGGAACAGTGAGTAGGCCTGTTTCTCACTTTTTTTTTGTTCTTACAATCATTGTCCATTATACCGACAATAGATAGGGAAGATTGCATGGAAGCAGCAGGACAAACAAAGCCTGCCAAAGGAGAGGACGACAGTGATTACGGTAATGATAGTGGAAGATGAGAAACCCATCCTTGATCTCATGAAGCATGTCATCGGACAAAACGATCACTACACGATCGTTGGAGCATTCACACATCCACTAGAGGCTCTCGCTTGTCTGCCCGATCTGTGCCCTGATGTGGCGTTCTTAGATGTAGAAATGCCAAAAATGAACGGACTTGAGCTAGGCTCTAAAATAAATGAGTTGTCTGAGCACACTAAAATTATTTTTACGACTGCCTATAAAGAGTACGCGTTGGATGCGTTTAAGGTGTACGCGTTTGACTATATTTTAAAACCGGTTACGCCTGCGGCCATTGAACGAGTTACAAATCGGTTAGTCAAACAGCTACAAATGACGTCCCCGATCAAACAACCTATGAAGAACGTTTCCATCCAATGCTTTGGTGGCTTGGACGTGCGCAATGCAGGAGGTGAGGTTGTTCGATGGCCAACAAGAAAGAGTGAGGAGCTGTTTGCCTACTTTCTCTGTCATCCCAAGGAGGATATCAGCAAGTGGCATCTGACTGATCTTTTATGGCCGGAGATGGACGAGAGCAGGGCCACGCATAACCTGCACAATACCATGTATCGACTGAAGAAAATCATGAAAGAGCAAGAACTCGGCATCGATATACAAAAAACGGGTGAAGGCTATCTATTTCACCCGATGGATCAGACGTACGATTTATTGGCATTCCAGCAATTCGATCTCTCTTCGTTAAAGGACAGCAAAAGCGCAGGAGGAGTCGAAAATTTGTGTGCAATGTACAAGGGGGCCCTTTTTGATCGCAAGGATTTCTTGTGGAAAGCCCCTCTGGAAGAACGGTACCGGAAAAAGTATACGGAGCTGGTGTGCAAACTGGTAGAGCTCGACATGGCCTCAAAGGAGTTACCAAGGGCTGCGCGCAGGCTGGAAGAGTACTTGGCGGTGTACCCTTTGCACGAGGAAATGAATGTCGCCTTGATGGAGATTTACGCAAGGGGCGAACAAAAACAGAAAATCGTCCAGCACTATGCCAAATTCGCTGATGCCTATCACCAAGAGTGGGACATGGAGCCGCCGAGGGAAATAAGCGAGTGGGTATCCCGCATGGCTGGACAGTGACAGGGGCGCAGGCAGATATCATTTCGACCATAGATTATGTGAGAAGTTTGGGAGAAGTTATTGCTATCATTCCTAGAAAAAGGAAGAAGGCGAGTTTCATGCAATTCACCATTATATCTGTGGGAAAAATCAAAAATGATATCTTGCCGCGAGTGGAAGCATACAGTAAACGCTTGGCCGTCTATTGCAGAATGGACATTGTTGAAATTCCAGAAGAAGCCCGAATGGAAACGATGAGTAGTGCTGAGATCGAACAAGTGAGGCAGTCGGAAGGACAAAAAATTCTCGCGCAAGTCAAACAAGAGCAGCATGTCATCGCCCTCACTGGAGAAGGAGAACTTTGGACCCCGAAGCGACTATCTGTGCAAATTGAAGATTTGTCGATGGAGGGCCGAAAAGAGATTCTCTTTGTCATTGGCGGTTCACTTGGCTTATCAGAGGAAGTCTTGGTCAGAGCAAATGATCGGCTGGCACTCCCAAAGAAAGCATATCCGCATCAGTTGACGCGTTTAGTCGTGTTGGAACGCTTGTACAGAGCGCTACGAATCAGCCTGGGAGAGCCGATGCGGTAGTCCAATTCAATGGCAAAAGGAGTCTCGAAACCATGAGACTCTTTTTTTCTTTATACGTAAAAACATGGTGAGATTTTTGTGAGGGGGAAATGGTACTCTTAAAACAAAAAGATCGTACATATTCGGGCTCTGTAAGGGAAGGGGATACATTTTTGGAGCGAAGAAAATTCCTGATGCCTGCCGGGATTGGTTTGGTTTTTTTGCTTTCCATAGCGGTATTTATCGGGATCTATATACAAACCTTCCCTAGTCGGGACATGCCCATGGCGAAGCGGGGAGTACTCGATTTGTCGAGCTGGGATTTTCAAAGACAAGGCTTGGTCAATTTAGATGGAGAATGGGAGATATATCCTGGAAAATTGCTTTCGCCTGAAGATTTTCGACGAGGGCAACATGCAAATCCCTCGTATCTGGTCGTGCCTGGAACGTGGAAGGGAGACAGTCTCATCGATAGTATCGACCGGAAAGGCGCTGTAACCTATCGATTACAAGTAAAGCTCCCAGAAGACGGGCAAATATATGGGTTAAAAACAAAGAGCATTCGGATGTCCCACCGATTATATGTAAATGGAAACGAAGAAGGTGCGAGCGGACAGCCAGCCGTAGAGAGTGAATCCCATCAGCCAGGGAATACACCGTATACTGTGTTTTTTTCCGCGGATGACAAGGACCTGGAGATTGTCATTCAAGTGGCGAATTTCATGTTTTTCACCGGGGGGATTGCGAGCTCGATTCAACTGGGCTTGGATGGGGATATTGCCATTCTAAACAGCACCTTGCTCGGAACAGATATTGCCTTTGTCGTAACACTAGGGATCATGGCTGCCTACCATCTCAGCTTTTATTTTCTCCGCATGAGGGATAGAACCTATTTGTTCAGCGGCAGCTATATGATTGTTCTTGGTATTTATCACATGGTTTTTGGTGAAAAGGTACTGTTGCAGCTTTTCCCTTCGATTCCTTTCGTTGTTGCCTACAAGGCACAGGATGCATCCCTGTTCGCAAGCTCGATCTTGCTCGCCCTATTTTTCTGCTCCATCGATACGAGGGTTCTATCCCGCAATTGGCTGGTGAAGCTGACAGCGCCTATTTTTCTCTACATCCTTGTCATACTCGTCTTGCCTTACTCCTTTTATACGAATCTGAAAGGGCCTCTCTTGATTTATGTGCAAATCTTTCATTTCTTCATATTGGGTAGGCTGCTTTATTTATCTAGCAAGAGTCAAAGGGATTCGTCGGACCGAAAAGAAATGCTGCTTTTCGTTGGTGCGAGTATTTCCTTGTCGGTCAGTCTCATTGATGGTCTTTTATACGCAGAAAACATCGTACCCACTGATCTTGCGGGAAAAATCGGCATCCTGTATTTCATTACCTTCATCAACATACTTTTGGCAGTGCGATTCACGAATGCCTATGAAAAGACAGAAATTCTTTCTCATCAATTGAAGATTTCCAATCAGATCAAAGATGAATTTCTGACGCATACTTCGCATGAGATGAAGACACCGCTGCACGGGATTATCAATATCACGTCCCATTTACTAGAGGATGAGAATCATGCGTTGTCTTCCAAACAAAGACAAAATCTTTGGCTTGTCAAGGATACATCGATCAAGCTGTCTATGCTGGTTGGTGATTTACTCGATGTTACTCGCCTGAAACATGGGGAGCTGCGCCTCCATTTATCAATTGTGGATATCAAGGTCATCACCCAAATTGTCTTTGACGTACTGCAATTCGAATTGCTGGGGAAAGATGTCCGACTGGAAAATCAGGTCCCCGCTAACATTTGGGTGTATGCAGATGAGAATCGGCTTCGTCAAATTATGTATAATCTCGTACACAATGCCATCAAGCATACGAATGTAGGCTCGATTCAGGTAACGGCGGGCGTGGTGGAGGGACAGGTTCGTATTTCTGTTGAGGACACGGGGATAGGAATTTCACCAGATAAGCATGAAGTCATTTTTGATTATTTTGAGCAGGTCGATGAGCTATTGCCACAGGATGGATATACAGGCATGGGGGTAGGCTTATACATCAATCGCAAGCTGGTTGAACTCATGGGAGGAGAAATTTGGGTAGAGAGCTCGGAGCTTGGCAAAGGCACTCGTATGACCTTTACGCTGGCGACGGGGCATCAGCAGATGGTCACGCAGGAGCTCGCCGCAACGGCTCAGGAGAGGCATCGGGAGGCCAGTGAACAGATTCCTCTTAACATTTTGGATGTTCACCAATACACCATCATGATTGTCGATGACGAGGCATCCAACATTCACACCTTGCTGAACATCCTTTCCAAGCATCGCTATAATGTCATTTCGGCCTTTTCGGCAAAAGAAGCCATGAAGAAAATCAAGGAGCATCCACAACCTGATCTCGTCATTCTGGATGTGATGATGCCAGGAGTATCGGGGATTGAGCTGTGCCAGCTGTTGCGAACACAGTATTCGATTCTTGACCTGCCGATCTTGTTTGCATCTGTCAGAGATACCCCTCAAGACATTGCACTCGGCTATCGAGCAGGGGCGAACGACTATGTGACCAAACCGTTTGATGCGGAGACACTCATTGCCCGCGTGCAGACACTGATCTCGATGAAGACCTCCATTCAGGAGGCAATTCGCAATGAACATGCGTTTCACCAGGCTCAAATCAAGCCACACTTTCTCTACAACGCTTTAAGCAGTGTCATTTCTTTCTGTTATACCGATGGAGAAAAGGCAGCGTATCTCATCACCATGCTCAGCCAATATTTGCGCTATATTTTGGATATGGATCGAACGACGCTGTTCGTTCCGTTATTTCGGGAAATGGAGCTCATCCATGCTTATGTAGAGATTGAAAAGGCTCGTTTTGGGGAAGGCTTCGATTTTGTGTGTCACGTAGATGATGGAATTCTTGACAAAGAGATTCCTTCCTTAAGCATCCAACCGTTCGTAGAGAATGCGATCCGACATGGATTGTTCGAAAAGGATGAAAAAGGTCACGTGACGCTTACAATTGTGGACGGAGGTCATTACATCAAGGTCATGATTGAAGACGATGGAGTCGGTATTGCAGATGATCTCCTGTATCAAATGTCAAAAGGCGAGAATCAAAAAGGAAGCATCGGCATCCAAAACATCCGCAGACGATTGGATACCATTCCTGGTGCTACGTTGAGTATCACCTCTGAAATGGGAAAAGGGACCAAAGTCGTTATGTATATTCCTACTCCTGAGGGGATGCATGCTACAATAGCGTAGTATAGAAGGAAAAGGAGGCGAGAACGTTGAGACTTGCAGGAAAACAAGTGGTTTGCTTCGTCGAAAGTGAATTTGAGGATCTCGAGCTCTGGTATCCAGTGATGAGACTGCGAGAGGAAGGCGCTACCGTCCATTTCGTCGGCCCCAAGGCGAATCACGTCTACATAGGGAAATACGGTGTACCGTGTGAGGCTGACAAAGCGATGGCAGAGGTCAATCCTGCCGACTATGCAGGTGTACTCGTTCCAGGAGGGTGGGCACCTGACAAGTTGCGCCGCTATCCGGAAGTGCTGTCGTTTGTGGTTGCGATGCACGAGGCGAAAAAACCGATTGGGCATATTTGCCATGCGGGTTGGGTGCTTGCTTCCGCAAAAATTTTGCGTGGGGTAACCACGACGTCGACGCCAGGCATTAAAGATGATATGGAGAATGCAGGCGCGATTTGGGTAGATGAAGAGGTCGTGGTAGACGGTCACATTGTGGGTTCCCGTAGACCACCTGATTTGCCTGCGTATGCCAAAGCGTTTGCTGATTTGCTGGCACAACAATAGGAAAAGAAGGAATAAAGGGCTTGCTCGAAATACTGAGTAAGCCCCTTTTTGACGTTGATAGAGGTTTTGTTACGAATTGGAGTCATTGCGTTTCTTCCACGGCGGATCGCCCAGCTCGTGAATCTTGTTATTGATTTTAAAAAAAAGATAGGGAATCAAAAACGCCAAGACCGTCCCTGTGAAGGTCAAATACGGAGGGACTACGCCTAAAAATTTGAACATGGGATCACCTGTTGTTTTGGCGTTCGGTACGGTTGATCGCACCGATATTGCGTAAATAGACTTTTGCTTGAATGGTTATCTCACTTTTTTCATACAGACGCTGCCCTGTTTCCCAGTCCTGCCGAATCTTTTTCCATAGCGAGAAATGATGCTGCTTCAGATAGCTGCCAAGCTTGATGACATCCACTTTCATCTGCTTATGGACCTTCCTGATGGTGTCATTACTCATTCGCTCAATTTCTTCGGCAAACACTTTTTCAAGCTTCTCCATTGCCGTGTTATTTAAGGAATCCATTATGGCGTAAGACTCGGCCAATGTGCCTTCACATTCGATTTCTATCGTGAATTTCATGTGCTGCCGATCGCGTAAATCTGCTTTAATACTATGCTTGATTCCTTGGATGTTCATTGAGACAAGGTTGTTTTTAAACTTACCTTTTACCATCCCTCCGCTAACTTTTCCCGTGAGAAAATTCAGTCCCTCCGTCTCTTCTTCCCCGAGAAAACCTATCATCTGATTGTCATGGGTAAAAACAGCGGCGCCTGCTAATTTTACCTCCTGCTCTTCAGGTCTGATGCGCGGAACCACAAAACTGTACGGACTGAGAAGCTCCTCGTGGACATCGCCCAATCGGACCTCTGGAAGCATGCGGGAATTTTTATTAACGTTTTCTCCAATCGAGTTGACGTAAATAGCGGGCAGCTTCTCTGTTTTCGGTTTGACTTCCAGTACTTCTTTGGCAGGACCATTTGAGATAAATACCTTGCTGCTTCGTCTGGAATCTGGATCACGCAGATAGAAATCCAGTGCTCTGGCAAAACCATTTTTCGTACGGGCGACGTCTTCGGAGACGATCAGGATTTTCATATGCTGATAAAATGGAGTTCTGCTGGTCCGGGTAGCTAATTCGCGGGAAATCTCGAAAAGAGAATCCCCCTCGGATATGAGGTTGTGGTAAGCCTCATTGGCTGTGTTTTGACCACCACCACCGCTTCCTTGGCCGCCGGAGATCAATCCACCGGGGACGACGAATTGATGTGTGACGAGAAAGCGTTCTTTTACTTGAGGTTTGTCTGGAGCTTCTTGTTTGGCTTGCTGCTCAGCTTCTTTTGTACGAGGTTTATCAATCGCTACACCTACCACAAATCCGCGTTCCTCAATTTGAACCTGATCCCAGCATCCAGCTAGCAGTGTGGAAAGAAGCAAGCAGATGCTACAGACAATGAGTCGTCTATTCATTGCTTTTGACACCTCGCAAAACGGCGATTACGAGCAGCAATATGGGACATAAATAGACGACAACGATCCCGAAATAGGTGACACTGTCAGCGAACGTAAAGAAGTCGACCAGGTTTTGTGGAAGCATCGCGACAAAATAAATGATGGGAGAGAGGATCAGGACCCACACGGTTTTGTGCACATTAAAAAACATAGACGACAAGTTCAGCACCGTAATATCGAGCCACATTGCACAAGTGTTGAAGATCGTCATGATCCAGATGGTAAAGAAGATGGATTCCACCCGTTCAAAAAAGCCCCCAGGGATTTCTACCTCTTTTGCCAGCTCAATGGTTGGATAGGTCAAATTCGTTGCAACGTCAGCAGAGAATACACCGATGACGAACATGTAGATGGTCATGTAGAGCAGAATAGGGATCGAAAGACCTAACGTAACAGCCCGTGTACCTTCTTGGGGATTTTTCATCAGCATGGTATAGAAAAGAATGATTTCAAAGCCGGAATAAGACAGCCCGACATCTTTGGAACCTGCCAAGAGAGAGCGCCAGTCCGAAGAGAAGAAGGGACGTATATTTTCGACCTCAAATAACTGAGTCGTAAAAAGCAAGACAATGAACATGACGACAAGAACCACAGGCAAAAACAGCAGGTTGAGCCGCAGCATGGCAATACGTGATCCAACCACGGAATATTGAACGATCAAGAGAAAGGAGAGCGTGATCATTTCCACCGGAGTGTTGTAGAACAGGTATTGCTTGGCGATGTTTCCGATTGCCCTGATTTCAAACGAGACAAATAGCATCGTGTAAATACAGACGAGAGAGGTCAAGATGTAGGCGATCGGTTTGCTCGCAATGATCGAGCTGTATTCAAAGAAGGTTTTTCTCGGAAACCGAGCCGCTAGCTTGGCAAGCAGCCAGCCAATCAGGCACGCACAAAGACCGCTGATCACGACAGAAATCCATCCATCGAATGCTCCGGTTGCCTTGGCTAAGGAGCGGGGAAAAGTCAGGATGCCGACGCCGATTGTGACTGAGGCAATGTTAATCCCCATATGATTTTTGCTGATCATTTTCTCCGCCAAGGTTTGTGCACTCACTTACGACCCTCCTGTATTCATTCGGTTTTCATCTTTTGTGTGAAGGGCATCTGGTCGGGTTTTCAAAAAGGTAACAGGTGCGCGCAAAATCATATCCTTCCAATCCCTCGGCATATGTGGAGCAAGAGGCGCCAAATAAGGGTACCCGATGCTGGTCAGATTGGATAAATGAATCATGATGGCAATCAAGCTTAACACCACGCCATAAATACCAAAAATGGCTGCCATAAGCATGGCGAAAAAACGAATCATTCGAAAGGCGATGGCAAGGTGATAAGAAGGGATGGCAAAAGAAGCGATAGCAGTGAGGGCGACGACGATGACCATGACAGGACTGACGATGCCCGCAGAAACCGCTGCGTCACCGATGACGAGACCGCCGACGATGCCGATGGTCTGGCCGATCGGTTTCGGTAAGCGTATTCCGGCTTCCTGCAACAGCTCCATCGTCGTCACCATCATGATCGCTTCTACGAAGGCCGGAAACGGAACTCCATCACGTGTGGCGGCAATCGAGAAGGCGAGATCAGACGGGATCAAGCCAGGGTGAAAGGTGACGAGAGCGATATAGAAAGCGGGCGAATAGACGGCCAGAAAAGCTGCCAAATACCGCAACAGCCTAGCTAATGAACCGACAATCCAACGCTCGTAGTAATCCTCTGGTGAATGCAGGAGCAAGCCAATCGTCACAGGCAAAATGAGTACCATGGGAGTGCTGTCCACCAATATCGCAATGCGCCCTTGAAACAATGCTCCACTGACTTTGTCGGGACGCTCCGTATTATGAATCTGCGGAAAAGGCGACAGAAAATCATCCTCAATCCATTGCTCGATAAAACCGGACTCTTCTATCTCGTCAACATCGATCGTAGAGATTCTCCGTCTCACTTCATCCAGTAGTTCTGGATCAACGATGTTTTCAATGTAGGCGATGATCACATCTGTTCGGCTGCGTCTGCCTATGATGGACCCTTCAAAGCGCAAGTTCGGGTCTTTGATACGTCTGCGTATATGAACAGTGTTGTCCCGGATACTCTCCGTAAAGCCGTCCCGCGGACCTCGAACCAAGCCTTCGGAGACCGGCTCCTCAATGGAGCGAGTTTTCCATCCCTTGCTGTCGACAATAATGACTTCGGTCGATCCATCCACAAAAATGGCTGTATCCCCGGAAAGAATGCCTTCGAGTATTTTTGTCAAATCCGTTGCTTTCGATATTTCAACGACAGAAAGGACTTCTTCATAAAGCATCCGGACAATCTCATCTGGTTCAGTCGGTACTACTTTGGAAGCAGTCGAGATCATCAACTGGATTTGTCCGAGGACTTGCGTATCCAGCATGTCGCAGTTCGCCAATCCATCAATGGCAATAACGGCACAGGAATGTTTGGTGTTGCCGATCGTAAAGGAACGAATTAATAAATCGTGTGGGCTGCCCAGCACGGTCTTGAACGTCTCCATGTTTTGCGTCAAACTGGTCGATAGCGTAAGCGTAGGATCATTTCGCTGCTGCAAACGCTGTGCGATAAGAGAGGGAGTTTTCTTTTGGCGACGCTGGGACAAAAATCTGCGCATCATTTGAAGTTCCTCCCGTTCAGAATGCGAATATCATGTTAGTGCGATTTTTTCCAGATGAGAGGAAAATTATGCGGAAGAATAGGCGAATGCTAAATCTTTCATAGTTTTAAATTGAACTCATCTGTGACCTATGTTACATTCGGCATGGTAGAATAGAGTGTAGGAAATAAGGAAGTTCATGAACAGGAATTAGTAGAGAGAGTAGGAAAGATGGAGAAGGGTGGAATAGAAGTGCTTGACAGTCAAGTATTGATCCGGGAAACGGACTTTTCCCGACTGGCACATACATGGGAAGAACTCGCGGAAGTCATGAAATCGCAGGGAGACGAAACTACGCCTCACAAGCTCATTCAGCTGGCTGCGAAAACAAAGCGCGCTGAGCTGAATATTGCGTTTTGCGGACATTTTTCCGCTGGAAAATCAACGATGATTAACACGCTTCTGGGTGTCAATTTGTTACCGTCCAATCCGATTCCGACCAGTGCGAATGTTGTTAAGATTCGCGGCGGAGAAAAAGCGGCTCGCGTCTTCACCCTGAACAGCGGAGTCCTTACATTTGATCCAGATACGGAGATGGAGAAGCTCAAGCAGTTTGCTGTTGACGGAGATACGGTAGAATCCGTAGAGGTTTCCTATCCGGGAACATTCCTTGACGAATACGCCAGCTTGCTCGATACACCGGGCATTGACTCCACGGATGCGGCACACAAAATCGCTACGGAGTCTGCGCTGCATTTGGCTGACGTCGTCATTTACATGATGGATTATAACCATGTTCAAGCCGAAGAGAACTTCAACTTTACGAAGACGTTGAAGGACCGTGGCAAGCCAGTCTATCTGGTTGTGAACATGATCGATAAACATATTGATTTCGAATTGGATTTTGATAGCTATAAGGAAAGCGTCGAGGAGGCATTCGCGACCTGGAGCATCCATCCGGATGGTATTTTTTACACGTCGCTTGCGGAACCAGATCATTCTGAGAACATGTATGAGGAATTCAAGGGCATGCTTGCGCAGTTGATCGCTGATCGTGAAAAGCTGGTTGGCACGAGCGTTCGCAGTGCTGCCGAGCATTTGATCGACGAACACATCCAAGTAGTAAGAACAAGCCAGGCAGATCAACGCCAGCAGTGGGAAGCCAAGCTGGATGGTCTGGAAGTAGAAGGCATCGACAGTCGTAATGCAGCAGCTGTTCAGGTAGCGCTTGAGCAGGAGGAAGCGACAGCAGCGACTCTAGAACAGCGTGCCGAGGATGCCCGAATGCAGATGGAAAAAGAGCTGAGTGTACTTTTGGACAATGCTCGTTTGACTTATTTCAGCACGAATGAAGCAGCACGAAGCTATTTGGAGAGCCGCAAACCGGGCTTCAAGGTTGGGTTGTTGTTTGCAGGCAAGAAGACAGAGGAAGAACGCGCACGTCGCGAAGAAGCCCTTCTCGTCGAGTTCCGCGAAAAAGTGGCGGGAAATCTCGACTTCCATTTCAAAGAATGGCTCGGCAAGCAGCCGCAAGTGTTTGATTTGCGGAGCGAAGAATATCACGCCAGCGTTCACGCGACCAAGATCGAGATTACGGGCGAGTTCCTGAGCAAGCACATCAAAGAGGGTGCTGCCTCGAGTGAGTACGTTCTGAACTACTGTGCGGATATTTCCAGTGGGATGAAGCTGGAGTACAGACGCGTGGGTCTCTCCTTTATTGCACAAGTGGTTGAGATGATCAAGGAGCAGGTGCGTGTAGAAAGTGCAGCTCAAGGCGAGCGCCTTGGCGTATTGCGTGAAATGGCTGCGCTGCATCAAAAGCTGGCAGGACTGGCAGCGAGAGAAGAAGAAACCAAGGGTCGTCTGTTGGCGATTATGCGTGGAGGAGAACAAGTAGCATGAATCAACTACGAGACAAACTAATTGCGGCAGCAGAGCGTCTGCGGCGCGCAAGTGAAGAAGTCGTTACCGTACCAGGAATGCAAGCACAGGCACAAGCGATGCTGGATCGAGCAGATCGCCTGACAGCCAATCGTTTTACTGTCGCACTGTTTGGTGCATTCAGTGCAGGGAAATCGTCTTTTGCGAACGCCTTGATGGGCGATCTCGTGCTGCCAGTGTCACCGAACCCGACAACAGCAGCGATCAACAAAATCATGCCGCCTACGGATACACACCCGCATGGCACTGTTCGTGTCGTCATGAAAGAGCGTGAAGCCATTGAGCAGGACGTGATCCGTTCCCTTGCTGTCTTTGGTATGATCGCTACTGATCTCGAAGGGGCACTGGCAGAGCTGGGCAAGATCGATGTCGCCCAAATCCCTCCGACGGCAAAACCGCATTACACCTTTTTGAAAGCTGTTACAAAGGGGTTGCCAGAGATGTCGGCTCATCTGGGCGGCGAGCTGCTGGTTGATATGCAAGCGTTCAAAGGGTTTGTGGCAAAGGAAGAAAAAGCTTGTTTCGCAGAGTACATCGAGCTGTTCTATTCTTGTCCACTAACCGATCAGGGTATTGTTCTGGTAGATACCCCTGGTGCTGACTCCATTAACGCACGTCACACAGGTGTGGCGTTCGAATACATGAAAAACGCGGATGCGGTCCTGTTCGTGACGTATTACAACCATGCCTTTGCACAGGCTGACCGCGAATTTTTGCTGCAAATGGGGCGCGTCAAGGATACGTTTGAAATGGACAAAATGTTCTTTATCGTCAATGCTTGTGACCTCGCAGCGAATGAAGAAGAATTGCAGGGTGTTCTTACCCACGTAGAAAAAAACCTCCTCTCGTGCGGCATTCGCCTCCCACGTATTTATCCAGTGTCCAGCCAGACTGCTCTGTTGGCACGGATGCATGAAAAAGGCAAGCTGGCAGCTTCTGCGGAGAAAGTATACCGCCAACGCACGAATACGGCTGAAGGCGAGCCGCTGATGCCGGCAGATGAAGCATTCAAATTCTCGGGAATGGCTTCGTTTGAAGCAGAGTTCCTCCGCTTTACGATTGAAGAGCTGACGCAAATTGCGGTGAATGCTGCAATCGGTGAAATCCGTCGCGCCCACGATACCTTGGCAGAATTCATGCGTATGGCACAGTCCGGAGAAGACGAGCGTCAATTGCGCAAAGAAGCAGCAAGCACAGCCAAGACACAGGCTCTATTAGCTGTTGAAGCACTGTCTACCGCTTCGTGCGAGCGTGACTTGGCAAAAGAGCGCGAGGAGCTGCTTTACTACGTTCGCCAGCGCTTGTTCTTCCGATTCAACGAATTGTTCAATCTCGCTTTTAACCCGGCTGTCATCAAGGAAGATGGACGCAACATGAAGCAAGCACTGCAAGGATGCTTGACTGATCTTCTGCGTTCGATCAGCTACGATTTGGCGCAGGAACTGAGAGCGACTACCCTTCGTTTGGAGAAATTCACGAACAAGCAGGGGACATCACTTGTTGCAGCGTGGCAAAAGGATGCACAAGGCTACGCAGCAGGGTTGACCTTGGCACCATATCAGCAGCGACAGGTGGAAACACTGTCCTTTGCTAACGAACTGCCAGTAGCCGAATCTGCATTTGCATCAGCGATTTCCTTGTTCAAGAACACCAAAGACTTTTTCGAGCAGGATGGCAAAGCGAAAATGCGTGAAGAACTGGAAAAGCGCATGCAAGAACCAGTGAGCGGGTATGTAGAAATCGGAAACAAGCAGCTGGATGAGCAGTTTTCTACGCTGTTCCAAGAGCTGGTGGCGCATGAGCGCAATCGCGTCATCGACCAGATCAACGAGTATTTCACAGGTCTGTTTGCAGCACTTGAGATGAACATTGATCTCGACGAGCTCGCGGCAAAAGTGAGTCGTGTAGCGGCTGAGCTGGCGTAGTCGGAACATAATAGCGAAAAGGGCAGTCCCCAAGTCTTGTACAGACCAGGGATTGCCCTTTTTTCAGGTATCTATCATACTACCCGCAGCAAAATATGTTCGAATCCGTCTTCGTCTTCCTCGGGCTGAAAAATAACAGTCCACGTCAATGTCTCATCAAAAATGTACATATCGATAGTGAAGCGCCCATAGTTTTCCAGCAGATATTTTGCGTCCATCTTCATTACTTTGTCTCGTATCATCTCTTTTCCGAACGTACTAAAACCTTCCCAAAAAACGAGTACCTCACCTTTTTCAAGCAAAAACGTTTCCGCTTCATTTTCGGACATACCCTCTCTGACGATACCTTTATCGTTGTTATTGAATCTCGCTAAGTCCCAGAGGCAACCTTGGTACTGTGTGATATATCGGTTATATACAAATCGGCGAAAGCTACAGCTTTCTACATCGTAAAATATGGAAATATATCGTTCTTTTAATGACTTTGAAAAGTCTTTCTCTAAAGATGGAATCGTACGTGTATTCACGACATCAGGACTATACTGAACTGGCCGATAGAAAAATTCTTGTGTATCACCATTTTTTTTGGTCTCTTTGGTAGAAAATCCATAGCTCATTTCTTCGATATAATTTGTCCTAGCAAACATATCTAGTTCGTACTGCAATTGACTCTTGTGAAGCTTGGCAAATTCTCCTGCTGGTATCGTTTTCACATAGCACCCATCTGGAATGTGTTCAATATGACTCACTCTTTTCCCGATGATCGTGCCATCTGAATCCCACATCTCAAATATTTTTTCTGGCTCAAGTACATGCTCGATCCCCGTAAGCCGAGGATTGTAAAATTGTGCGTAATCATCGTCGTGAGAATCGAAATTCAAATCCTCTGGGACGCCAATGACGATCACCTCATCGAGTTTACATATTTCCAGCCTCATGGTTCCTCCTGTGGTGTTGCATGATTCGATTTAAAATGAACGCGTTGTAAATTTTTATAGTTTGAAACTTAGCATATGGTTGAATATATGTAAAATATTGTTTTTTATAAAAATAAGGAGTTCGATAAAATCATGCCGCGGTGGAAGCAATGTCCTTTGCTGACGAACTGCAAGTAGCCGAATCTTCATTTGCATCAGCGATTTGCTTGTTCACGAACACCAAAGGCTTTTTCGAGCAGGATGGCAAAGTGAAAATACGTGAGGAGCTGGAGAAGCACATGCAAGAATGAGTGAGCGCAATCGCGTCATCGACCAGATCAACGAGATTTCACAGGTCTGTTTGCAGCTTCTTGAAATGAACGTCAATCTCGACGAGTTGGCTGCAAAAGTGAGTCGTGTGGCGGCTGAGCTGGAATAGTTCCGATTTGGTGGGAAAATGAAAAGGACAGTTCCCGGTCTCGTAAAGACGAGGGGACTGCCCTTTTTCGGTTGTTAGGTGGCTCATGTCATATGATTAATAGGTGTAGGAGCTACCAAATTGTATATCATTTCCGATTCTCCCATTCCTCCCGCAAAATCCCCATCTTAATCGCATCGAAATATTCGCCGCGTACAATCCTTGCTTTGCGTACCCGCGCTTCTTCCACCATTCCCATGTGAGCAGCCAGCTTGATCATCCGTTTATTGCCGGACCACGTACCAATGCCTAAACGGACAGTATCCATGTGGGTAAACAAGTAATCGATCCACATCCGAAATGCTTCCCGGCCATAACCATTCTGCCAATAGCGGGAGTCATAAATAACGATTCCGATTTCGCACCAGTTCGTCTCCTCAGATACCCAGTAGCGACCGACACTGCCCTTTAGCTCGCCGTCAATCTCAATCATCAGTTCGGTTCTTGGTGCACCTGTCCCAACGAGAGCAAGAGACTCCTGGTGGCGTGGGAGGTCGCGATATTCTTCTTTTGTGTACGGATCAAGTGGTTTGTAGGGGCCATTCCAATTGAGATGTTCACGATCCTCTGCTTCGTACTTCCAATAGTAGATGGTATCCAAATCTTCTGCTCGAATATCTCGCAGAACGACCTTTTCTCCTTGCAAATGAATACGCATGACTTGTTCTCCTTTCGTGTGGGTGAATCTGGTACAATCATTGTAAAAGAGAACTGCTCCTATACACAGTGACAGTTTAAGAGAGTTAAATGGGGACAGATTGGAGGGCCGCTGATGGAGTACATGCCGATCATGGATGCACAGAGCAAAGATCCTCTGTATCAACAGCTATACAAGCAATTGAGCAAACGGATTGCATCAGGAGAGATACCGTCCGGAACCAAGATGCCGTCGATCCGTCAGTTGATGAAAGCGAGCGGAGTCGGAAAAAATACGATTGAGGCAGCCTATCAGCAACTGCTCGCAGAAGGCTACATCGTGAGCCGGGAGCGGAGCGGCTTTTTTGCTGCCGAGATCGAGAGATGGTCAGAGCCAGTGGATCAGGATGAGGAGATTGCCTTGTATTCGTCCATCTTGAAAAAGAAAAAAGGGGAGCATCTCACCTGTCGCTACAACTTTCATGGCTCTGTCATCGATACGAAGTCCTTTCCTTACGCTGCATGGCGTTCTTGCATGCTGGAAGCGCTGGATATCTATCCGGAGGACTTTTCTTTTTATGGGGATGATCAAGGAGAGTGGGAGCTCCGAGAAGAGCTCAGTACATATTTGCGCAGAGCACGTACGCTCATTTGTCGGCCTGAGCAAATCATCATCGGCACCGGATTACAGCAGGCTCTCAGCTTTTTATGTCTGCTCTTGGCAGATCGGCATCGTGTGGTTGCCATCGAGGAGCCTGGCTATGCAGATGCACGGATCGTCTTTTCCCATCACGGCTATGAGGTCGTGCCCATCCCGTTAGCGGAAGAGGGCCTGTCCATTGAAGCTTTGGAGAAAAGCAAAGCAACGGTCGTGTACACGACGCCTGCCCATCAATTTCCGTATGGGATGGTGATGCCAGTCGGTCAGCGTCAGCAATTGCTGCAATGGGCAAAGAGAAAGAACGGAATCATCATCGAAAATGATTACGATGGCGAATTCCGCTACAATGTACACCCTACGCCATCTTTGCAAGGGATGGATCGGGACGGATGTGTTGTTTATATCGGCAATTTTTCCAAAGCATTTTCTCCAGCACTTCGCTTGGATTATACGGTACTTCCGAGGCAGTTGCTCGGGCGATATTTGGAAGCATTCCAGGCGTATCCTTCTCCGGTTTCCCGCCATTTGCAACGAAGTATGCAGTTGTTCATGCAAAAAGGATATTGGGAAAAGCATGTCCGAAAAATGCGCACCGTCTATCACCGCAAGCACGATGCACTGCTTCGGGCGATACAGACCTACATGCCCCGGGAAGTCCGAGTTTTGGGACAGTCAGCAGGGCTTCATATTTTGCTCGAGGTAGATACTTCCCGAACGGAGAAGGAGCTGATCGACCTGGCGCGTGCGGCCGATGTTCGCGTTTATCCGAGCGGCCATAATTGGGCCAATGATCCGACAAATGCACGACCGCGAATCATCGTTGGATTTGGCGGAGTGGAGGAACAAGACATTGCGGTAGGAATCGGTCGTTTGGCAGAAGCTTGGTTTTCATTATGATCTGCGCTTTTGCCGAATCTTCTCGTTCTTATCCTTGTCATCCCCTTCTTCTTCCTCTGATTCTTTCTTTTCGATCTTTTGCTCATGGAATTCAACTGGCGTTTGCCCGAACACGCGATCTAGCGGAGTGTAGTAATGCTCAACTGGTTTCTTTTGCACAAAAAAGCGGTAGCAAGCGATCCCGAGCATGCCAAAAATCAAAAGGGATACGCCAATAATCAAGCCGGACATCATCATCATCTGTTTTTTGTCCCTCCTTATTTTGAGGTTATCGATGATTTACGTTGGGGGCCTCAAATAGTTTCAACAGAAAAAGCAGCCTATGGCGTGGGACAGGGCAGTTGTCCAGCGCATAGGCTGCTTGGCATTTATCGGCAAGGATTATTTCATGCTTTTTTGGTACTCATCAAACTGAGAGGTTACTTCATTTGAAGGCTTGCTGGTCAAATGGCTGACAACTACGATGGCGAGCAGGCTAATGGCAAAGCCGGGAACCATCTCATAAAGGAAGTCCTTCAGTACATCAAAACGAGTCCAGATAATAACGGTAAGTGCGCCAGCGACCATACCCGCGAGAGCACCCCATTTGTTCATGCGCTTCCAATAGAGGGAGAGCAGAATGACAGGCCCAAACGAAGCGCCGAATCCGGCCCACGCATATCCGACGAGATCGAGGATCGTGTCATTTTTATTCAAGGCGAGTAAAAAGGCGACGACAGATACGAGCAAGACGGACAGGCGGCCAATCGTGACCAGCTCTTTGTCAGTGGCAGAACGCTTGAAAAAGGTTTTGTAAATATCCTCGGTCAAGGAGCTGGACGTGACGAGCAGCTGAGAGGAAATCGTACTCATGATCGCTGCCAAAATCGCCGCCAGCAAAAAGCCGGTAATGAGTGGATGGAACAGGATCGTACCCAGCTGGATGAAGATCGTCTCAGGATCGCTCAACGTCCAGCCTTGCTTGGAGTACAGGGCGATACCAACCAGACCTGTCAGCATGGCGCCAGCGACGGAGAAAATCATCCAGCCCATACCGATGCTGCGAGCTTTTTTGATCTCACTCGTGGACGTGATCGCCATAAAGCGAACGATAATGTGCGGTTGTCCGAAATAGCCGAGTCCCCATGCAAACAGGGAAATGATGCCGAGCAGGCTCGTCCCTTTAAAAATATCGAGCAAAGAGGGATCGACAGCGTGGATCTCCGTAAATGTTTCTCCCAATCCGCCTGCGGTAAGAACGGTCACAAGCGGAACGAGAATGAGTGCGATGACCATAATGAGTCCTTGTACAGCGTCCGTCCAGCTTACAGCGAGGAAGCCGCCAAACAATGTGTAAGCAATGGTGACCAAGCCGACAATCCATAGCCCGGTTTGATAACTCAGGTGGAAGGTGTTTTCAAACAACACGCCTCCAGAAACGAGACCAGATGAGACGTAAAAAGTAAAAAAGATCATAATAACAAGAGCCGAGACAAGACGAAGCATCCGAGACGCATCTCCGAAACGATTTTCCAAAAAAGCAGGAATCGTAATCGAGTTGTTGGCAACCTCCGTATACGAACGAAGGCGGGGAGCGACATACAGCCAGTTGGCATAAGCGCCGAGAGTCAGACCGATCGCAATCCATGATGCGCTAAGACCTTGGGCAAACATGGCACCTGGCAGCCCCATCATCAACCAGCCACTCATGTCGGATGCACCCGCGCTGAGAGCGGTTACAGTTGGACCTAGCGATCGACCACCAAGCATATAGTCAGTCAGATTGGAGGTACGTTTGTAGGCATAATAGCCGATTAACAACATACCTGCCATGTACACAATAATAGATGCGAGCAGCATATTCATTGGCATCACCTCGTTGTGTTTAGTATTTATGAATTTTATATGAACATCTTACACGTTATCATGCCCAATTATAAAAATCTATAAGGAAACACAGAAAATTATGTAGAGCCTCAATAAAAAGTTTTTTAATAACACGAAAAAGCCCGCGAAGATTGATCGCAGGCTTTTCTTGAAATGTTTTCCAAATTACTGTACTTGAACCTGACCGTTTCCGTCGAGTGTTACTTTGAATTCCTTTACGACAGTAGGCTCCGCACCCTGATTGTTCAAATCGTGCTTAAGCACTTTGAAAGTACCATCGGCAGAGAGCGTGCCTGTATATTCAACACCAAACATGTCAGATTTGTAAAAGCTGAAGTTCGCTAGCTCGGTCTTTTGCAATTCTTCCACCAGCAACTGACCATCTCCGCTGAACATGGCATTACGCAATGCCTCAGAGGATTCGTATTTTTGCTGGAGGTATGCTTGTAGTTGTTTGGCGACTTCAGACTCAGCCAGTTGCTTGCCGGCTTCGAGAACTTGTTGTCCCGCTTCGACAGCCTGTTTGCCTGTCTCAATCGCTTGCTGTCCTGTTTCTACTGCTTGCTGGGCGGTTTGGACCCCTTCGGATATTTCGGAGCAGGCAGTGAGCAGCAGCGCGCATGCAACAATCAAAACTTTTTTCATGTGGTTCACTCCTTTCTGGCGTGACGATTCTTACTTTATTTATTTTACCGTATATCCACTGACTTCGCATCCGCATATGATGAGGTAAGCGTAAGAGCTGCATTGATTACAGGGAGGAAACACAATGATTCAAGGGAAAGTAAAATGGTTCAGCAAAGAAAAGGGCTATGGGTTTATCGAGCGCGATGGAGGACCTGATGTATTCGTACACTATTCTGCGATCACGGGGCAAGGTTACCGGAATTTGGAGGAAGGCGAGCAGGTGAGTTTTGAGATTGTGAATGGACAGCGGGGGTTACAAGCAGCCAATGTAGCGAGGAAAGTCGTGTAAAAGAGGTATCATCTTCAAAACACACATGACGAAGGACTTCCTTCGATTCAAAAACGCCGTCATACCTGTACAAGGCAGACGGCGTCTTATTTATGTCATGTTGCGTTCGGGATTGATCAAAGGTTGTTGTAGAGAAAGACTGACAGTGCAATGACCAGAGCGATCGTAATGATACCGTAAATGATCAACAAATTGCGGGAGCGTTGTTTAAAGCCCCGTACTTTGGATTCGGATGGGTTAATTCCGATTTTAATCGTAACGACCAGACCTATAAGAACAAGTACAATAATAGCAATAATGAAAGGCAAAATACTCATAACAGCCAGTCCTTTCTGTATGGCACAGTCATCCTGCTGGATATACACGAGGATGCATACGGTAGCCTACTTCGATCATATACCGACCGTACAAAAATGTTGCCATCCACTTGGGGATTATTTTGCCCATCCACTTGCCATGAATGCATCCGCTAAGCGCGAAACTGCCTCAGGGATCTGATCTGTGGTAGCTCTGCCAAAGGTGAAGCGAACATATCCTTGCTCTGCCCCGAAAAGATGTCCCGGAACGAAGACAACTCCCCGTTTGACTGATTCTGTGAGAAGAGTTTCGCCGCTCCATTCCCCTTTGAATTTACACCACAAGTGAATGCCTCCTTCTGAACCAACCATTTCTACTTGGTCACCGAACTTGTCTTGAAGCGAGGAGACAAGCTGATCGTGCCGCAAGGATAGCTCTGTTCGCAGAAGATCGATGTGACTCACAAACTGAGGGGATCCGAGAAAGCGATTCGCGAGCCATTGCGGAAAAATGCTGTGCCCAAAATCAAACTGCTGTTTCGCATCTGCCAGTCTTTCCATGACAGTAGGCGGCCCTACGATCCAGCCGATCCGCAGACCTGAGGCTACAATTTTGGTCAAAGAGCTGATGTAGAGTACTGTTCCGTGTTGATCCAGCGATTTTAAGGTTGGGACGGGCTCTCTTGAAAAACTGGTCAAGCTATATGGATCATCCTCGATGATCGGAATCCCGTTTTCATAGGAGAACGCGAGCAATTCCTGGCGACGCTCTAATGAAAGCAGTGTCCCTGTCGGATTTTGATAATTCGGATTGAGAAAAACCATTTTGATGCGGTGCTGGCGGTGCAGCTGTGCCAAGTGCTTTGGGTCGATTCCGTCCCGGTCGATAGGCAGTGAGAACGTACGCAAGCCAGCGGAATGAAAAAGCGGCAAGGAATAACAGTAAGACGGCTCCTCAATGGCTACCGCATCTCCTGGCTTTAACAAGCATTGAACGACGAGGTGAAGAGCCTGCTGCGCTCCTGACGTGATCATGATCGAGGTAGCAGGTGCTGCGATGCTTCGCCATGTTTTCATATGGAGACTCAATGTCTCTCGCAAAGCCCAATTGCCCTGCGGATGCTCATAGCCGAGATGAGCGGGGAAGTCGGGGGTCATGAGCTGCTGAAGTGTTTGATTGGGGACGAGATCGGTCGAGAGCTCGCCACTCGCCAAATCAATCAACTCATTTTCCTGTGTTTCACGACGGATTTTGCGAATCAATGGTAAATTCGGACGAAACGACCCTGACTCCGTCAAATGACGCCAGTTCGGAACGCGTGTCCGTGCGAGTCCCCAAATATCTTGGCTGACAATGGTACCACTTCCTTGAATGCGCTCGATCATACCTGCTGCTTGCAGCTCATCGTATGCCGCGACGACGGTCGAACGGTTGACATTCAGTTCTTTGGCCAGGGTGCGCTCCGAGGGCAAATAGCTGCCAGGACCGAATTCACCACTGCTGATTCTTTGCTCGATTTGCACTGCTATTTGTTTATATAAGGGCTTTGTAGCCGTAGAAGATATACCATCCATCCCGAATCCCGCTTTCTACATTTATCCATTTATTATATCATGACATTCCGATCTTTCATTTTCGTCTGGGTCAGGTAAAATAGATGAGATGGAAGGAGAGATGGACGATGAAACAATACCTGGATTTGTGCCAGCGCATTTTAGATGAGGGTGTCACAAAAGAGGATCGGACAGGCACCGGAACGACCAGTGTTTTTGGGCATCAGATGCGTTTTGATCTGAGTGAAGGCTTTCCAATGGTCACAACGAAAAAGCTGCATATGAAATCGATCATCCACGAATTGCTCTGGTTTTTATCAGGCGATACCAATGTCCGCTACTTGCAGGAAAACGGCGTGCGGATCTGGAACGAATGGGCCGATGAAAACGGAGATTTGGGCCCGGTATACGGAAGCCAATGGCGTTCCTTTGCGGGACGCGACGGCAAAACAGTGGACCAGATTCAATGGGTCATTGATGAGATCAAACGCAATCCGGACTCTCGTCGCTTGATCGTTAGCGCGTGGAATCCGGCTGAATTGGACAAGATGGCATTGCCGCCTTGTCACCTGTTGTTCCAGTTTTACGTAGCGAATGGCAAGCTATCCTGCCAGCTGTATCAGCGCAGTGGCGATACATTTTTGGGTGTGCCGTTTAATATCGCTTCCTACGCATTGCTGACGCATATGGTGGCGCATGTCACTGGACTTGAAGTGGGCGATTTTGTTCATACGATCGGTGATGCTCATCTGTATCTCAACCATATCGAGCAGGTCAAGCTCCAGCTCACTCGCGAGCCGAAAACACTGCCGAAGCTCGTGCTCAATCCAGAAGTGACTTCGATTTTTGACTTCAAATACGAAGATATTGAAATCGTCGGCTACGAATCCCACCCGCACATCAAAGGCGAGGTGGCCGTATGATCAGCCTGATTGTTGCCTATGCCCGCAATCAAGTCATCGGAAAAGATGGCGACATGCCGTGGCACCTACCTGCTGACTTGAAAAATGTGAAGGAATTAACGACAGGCCAAACGATCGTCATGGGACGCAAAACGTTCGAATCGATCGGCAAGCCGCTGCCTAACCGCAGAAATGTCGTCCTGACACGCAGCCAGGACTTTCACCCTGAAGGTGTAGATGTCGTTCATACGAAGGAAGAAGTGCTCGCACTGGGTGATGTCATCATCTTTGGTGGCTCGGAAATTTATCGTCAGTTCCTCGATGTTGTTGATCGGCTGTACATTACGGAGATCGATTTGGAAACTGAGGGCGATACGTTTTTCCCAGCATGGGATCGGGATGCTTACACCTTGGTGGACAAGCGTGAGGGTATCGTGGATGAGAAGAACGTTCATCCGCATGCGTTTTACGTGTATGAACGAAAAAATAGCTGATAATCGAAAATGCCTCGTTGCTGAGGCATTTTTTTGTTCTTTTTTCACCTCTTCTGCTTGGTTGCTCGTCATGTGAATACTCGACATATGTATGGAACCACAAGCATATAAACGATAGAAAATAGCAGGGACGAACCCAAGGAGGTGATCGGGATGAAGGTAGACTTTCACGTCCATCTGGAGGAAGGGCCGTATTCGCTGGACTGGTTGCTCAAGCAAGCGGAATCATTGCGCCCTCTCGTGGAGCATGCCGAAGTGAAGGGGAGCCGAAAATGGGCTAGTATGCTGACCGATGGGTTGGCTGAGCGCCTTCAACAAGGCCCGTATTCACGGGACTGGCTTGAATTGTATCGATTACGTGCCAAACAGGCGGGGATTCAGCAAGTTTGCGTGGTGGAGCACTTATATCGTTTTCTTGAGTATCGGCCGTACTACGAGCAGCATGTGCACATCGGCTCTGATCGCTTGGGGACGGCACAGCGCAAATGGCTGAGTCAGGTCGCAAATGACTCTCTGGACAGCTTTGTTGTTTTCATGCAAAAAGAGCGGCTTCGTTGGGCGGAGGACGGGATTGACCTGCGTGTCGGGATTGAACTGGATTATTTTTCAGGTGGAGAAGAGACACTGCGGCATGTCATCAATCAATATCCTTGGGATGTGTGCATAGGGGCCGTACATTTTCTGGAAGGCTGGGGTTATTCGATCCAGGATGCACGAGAACGCTTTGGAAGACAGGAACTAATCGGATTGTACAGCCTTTATTTTGATAAGCTGGAGCAGGCGATCGAATCGCAATTATTCGATGTCATTGCCCATATCGATGGCATCAAAGCGTTTGGTGTGCGACCAGATGAAACGGCACTATTGCCGTATTATCAGCGTGTGGCTCGAGCTCTTGGACGCAGGGAGATTGCGACGGAAATCAATACAGGCTACGGTCTGGCGAGTCAGCTCCGGGAATTTTCGCCCAGTTATCGCTTTCTGGAAATTTTGTTCCAGAATGAGGTGCCCATTACCTTGGCGTCTAGCGCTACTGCACCTGAGCAAGTCGGTCAGCAGTTGGACGAGGCTCGAGCGCAGTTGAAACGAGTAGGTTATACGAGCTTTGCGGTTTTTGAGAAGCGAAAACGCAGCATGCTCGCTCTGGATTAGTCAAGCTCCCCATTTGGCCCATGATTCTGCTATGATGAAAGAAGAATGGTGCATCCAGTGGGAGGAATAAAAACCATGGCCTTGCAGGAACAATTAAAAGAGCTGCTCAAAGAGATGGAGCCGCAAATCATTAGCTGGAGGCGTCATCTGCACCAGCATCCCGAGCTTTCCTTTCAAGAAGAGAAGACCCCAGCCCTTATTGCCGAAATATTGAGAGGACTTCATTTTGATGAGGTTCGCACAGGTGTGGGCGGTAGAGGAGTCATCGGCGTTTTGCGCGGAGGTCGCCCGGGAAAGGTCGTCGCGTTGCGTGCGGATTTTGACGCATTGCCGATTCAGGATCAAAAAGAGGTGCCGTATAAATCTACCGTACCTGGCGTCATGCATGCGTGTGGACATGATGCGCACACTTCTCAGCTGTTAGGACTCGCTTCTGTGTTGGCAGCACATCGTGAGCAGTTTGCCGGAGAAATTCGCTTTGTCTTTCAGCATGCGGAAGAGGAAAATCCGGGTGGAGCTACCCAAATGGTTCAGGATGGTGCTGTAGATGGCGTCGATGCGATCTTTGGCGTTCATCTCTGGTCGATGTTCCCTGTGGGCAAGGTGTATATTAGTGCAGGTCCGCTCATGGCGAATACGGACGACTTTTCCATCGAGATCAAAGGAAGAGGGGGACACGGTGCTGTTCCAGAAGAAACCGTCGACTCCATTGTGATCGGTTCACAAATTGTCGGTCATCTCCAAACGATTGCCAGTCGCAACGTCAGCCCATTAGAGAGTGTGGTCGTGACCGTGGGGACGTTCCATGGGGGAGACAGTACGAACATCATCGCAGATAGCTGTCGTTTGACAGGGACTGTCCGCACCTTTTTGCCAGACGTCCGCGATCGTGCGGAGCAGCGCCTGACAGAAATTGCGGAGGGGACAGCTGCCATGATGGGAGGCAGCGCTACGGTTGTCTACGATCGAGGGTATCCAGCCGTCATTAACCATGAAAAAGAAGCAGCGATCGCACAGGAGGCAGCCATTGCTGCATTCGGAGCTGGTCGCGTGGAATCGATGAAGCCGTTGATGGGTGGCGAGGACTTTTCTTACTACTTGGAAAAGGTGCCTGGCGCTTACTTGTTCGTAGGGGCAGGCAATCCGGAAAAACTGGCGACATATCCACATCACCATCCCCGCTTTGATATCGACGAGGACGCCATGCTGATCGCAGGCGAGCTCTTGGGACGAACAGCGTTGCACTATTTGGAAACACATCAACAATAAGAAAACTCATGAAAGATGCGCTTTTGCCTACATAGGACAAAGGCGCTTTTTTTGCTTTCAACCATAAGCTATACGAGGCTAGCTAGAAAATTGAACAAGGGAGGGAGTGGCCTTTCGGTGAGAAAACGGATAGGCGTACTGACCTACCGAAGAGAATCAGGCTTTGTCGAGCCCGGCTTTTTACGAAGGCTGGTTGAGGAAGGGAGAGAAATGGGGGCAGAGGTTTTTTTGTTTAGCCCACAAGATGTCCAGTTTGCAGAAAAGCGGATCAACGGTTTTGTACCAGATGGCACGAAGTGGAGACGAGAGTGTTTTGCCTGGCCCGATATCGTCATCGACCGTTATCGCTACTATCCATTGCCCAAGCATCGTGCCTATTTGCCATTTCGCAAGCAAGACTGGTTTCGTTATGCGAATAACCGCTTCTCGAACAAATATGTCGTTCATCAGATTTTGATACAAGATCCTGAGCTACAGCGCTGGCTTCCCGAAACACTCCCCTACGACAGAAAAACGCTTGATGCGATGCTTGCCGATCATCGTCTGGTTTATCTCAAGCCGACAAACGGCACAGGTGGCAGAAGCATACTGCGTGTGGAGAAACGAGCAGGTCGCTACCTTTTGCATGGCAGGACCAAGAAGCAAGTCAAAAGCTGCGAAAAACTGGCGACGCTCACAGAGGTGTGCGAGCGGCTGGAGCATTGGATGAAGAATGAGAAGAGCGGAAACGAGCAGTTTTTTCTTCAACAGGGGCTACGGTTGTCACTGGTTCCCAAGCGAACAGTAGATGCTCGCATGCTTGTGCAAAAGGACGGGAAGGGTCAGTGGTGCTTGACCGGGATGGGCATTCGCGTTGGGCCGTTACAATCGTCCACCTCGAATTTGCATGGGGGAGGAACCGCTTTACCTGCTGTTTCCTTTTTGGTCGAACGATTTGGTCAGGAAATGGCAAAGCGGATTGTGCTGGAATGCAAGGAGCTCGCGATCAAGACTGTCACACGCATTGAAGAGCATTTCGGCCTGATGATGGAGTTTGGCTTTGACCTGGGTATTGATGTTCACGGGAAGGTTTGGATTATCGAAATCAATCCGAAGCCGGGCAGAGAAATTTTCAAGCAGTTGCGTCAGCATAAGCGATATAAGATGGCGGTTCGACGGCCGTTGGAGTATGCGTTGTATCTCGTTAATAAAGAGAAGTCTGAGCGACTGAGGGATCTTCCATAGAGGAAGGTCTCTTTTTTTGGTATTTCCGTTTCTTTTCAGAGGGGGACACGGCATAATAATAAAAAATGCACAAGAGGTGAAACGCACATGCAAAAGCAATCATTTTCCATCGCACTCGACGAGGAGTTGACACTGCGAGGAGACATTCATACGGAGGAAGCGGCGGGTTCAGCACAGCCGCTACTGCTATTTTGCCATGGCTTTAAAGGCTTCAAGGATTGGGGAAGCTTTCCCTACGTAGCCGATGAGCTCGCCAAGCAAGGCATTACCACGATTCGCTTTAACTTTAGCTGCAATGGCGTAGGGGAGAGCTTGACGGAGTTCGATGAGCTGGAGAAATTCGGGCGCAATACGTATGCGCGTGAACTGGCTGATTTGCAAGCCTTGACGGAACGGATTTTGTCAGGCGAGCTTCCTGTACCTGATTATGTGGACAAAACGAAGCTGTACGTATTGGGACATAGCAAGGGCGGCGGTGATGCGATTTTATTCGGAGCAAATAACCCGCATGTGGCAGGGATTGTGACCTGGAACGGAATCGCCCATGTCGATTTGTTCGACGAGAAGCTGCGCCAACAAATAGAAGAGACAGGCGTCGGATACATAGCGAATGCGCGAACCGGTCAAGATATGCCAATCACGAGAGTCGTGATCGAGGATGTGGACAACAATCGCCAACATTACGATATTTTGGAACGTGTTTCTACGATGGAACAACCACTGTGCATCATCACAGGAGAAAAAGATTATGTCCGTCTGGTAGAGGGTGCAAAAAGAATTCATCAGGCTGCCAAAAACAGCGAGCTGCACTGGATAGAAGGCGGAGATCATACATTTAACACGCGTCATCCGTTTGCAGGAACATCGGCTCCGTTGGAAGCTGCGATCAAACAAACCGTCGCATTTGTCCGCACCCCACGGACATAGAAAAAACCTCTATTTTCCTGCGTTTTCTTTCCATTTGGGCTGTGGTATACTGGGTATCGTCTAACGGTTTGAATGATGTGATTATTCAGAAAAATAACAGAACAGGTGGAGAAGAAACATGAATAGCAAGGTGTATCTGTATGATACGACCCTGCGAGATGGTACGCAGGGAGAAGGGATCAGCCTGTCGGTAGAAGACAAGATAAAGATCGCACTGCGGCTGGATCAGTTTGGTATCGATTTTATTGAAGGCGGTTGGCCAGGCAGCAATCCAAAGGACATGGCTTTTTTTGAGCGTATCCGGGAGATTCCGCTGCAGCACGCAAAGGTAACGGCTTTTGGCAGTACCTGTAGACCGAATGTAGCAGCGGCGGATGATGACAATCTGCAAGCGTTGATCTTAAGCGGGGTAGGCGCGGCGGCGATTTTCGGGAAATCATGGGACTTGCACGTGACGGATGCTCTCAAGACGACATTGGAAGAAAACGTGCGCATGGTCGCTGATTCGGTCGCATTTTTAAAAGAAAACGGACTGACGACTCTCTTTTTGGCAGAGCATTTTTTCGATGGGTACAAGGCGAATCCGCGCTACGCATTGCGGGTGCTGGAAGCGGCAGAAGAAGCTGGAGCTGACTGGATTGTTCTCTGTGATACAAATGGTGGAACACTGCCGCATGAAGTCTATGATATTGTCAAAACGACTGTCGGCCATCTACGGACGCCTGTAGGCATCCATCCGCATAATGACAGCGGAGTGGCAGTTGCCAATACGTTAGCTGCGATTCAAGCGGGCGCACAGCAAGTACAAGGAACCATTAATGGCATCGGTGAGCGCTGTGGGAACGTCAACCTGATCTCCGTGGTTCCGAATTTGCAGCTCAAGCTCGGCTTTCACTGTGTGAGCACTGATCAATTGCAGGAGCTGACACAGCTGTCGCGCTATGTAGCGGAAATTGCCAACATGACGATGCCGAACAACCAACCGTTTGTCGGTTATAGTGCTTTTGCTCACAAGGGTGGTATTCACGTAAGTGCCGTGATGCGCGACCCGAAAACGTACGAGCACATCGAGCCAGAAAACATCGGCAACAAACGTCGCGTACTCGTCTCAGAGCTCGCAGGACAAAGCAATTTGCTCGCCAAAATGGAAGAGCTGGAGATCGATCTGTCGCTGGATCGCGAAAAGGCGAGAGAAATCATTACACACATCAAAGAGCGCGAATTCCAAGGCTATCAATACGAAGGAGCAGAGGCTTCGCTAACGCTGATGCTGCTGGAAGCCTCCGGCAAGCTGAAAAACCTGTTCAAGCTGGACTCATTCAAAATCATGCTGGAAAAGGCAGCCGTCCAATCGATCACGTCGGAGGCGACTGTGAAGCTGCGTGTGAACGGGGAGTCTGTCCATACGGCAGCTGATGGCAATGGTCCGGTGAACGCACTGGACAATGCCATGCGAAAAGCATTGGAAGGCTACTACCCGTGCATTGCAAAAATGCAGCTAGAAGATTACAAGGTGCGTGTCTTGGACGAAAACGGCGCGACTGCCGCAAAAGTACGTGTCCTAATCGAATCCTCGAGCAACGGCGAAAAGTGGAGCACAGTCGGCGTCTCCACCAACGTCATCGAGGCGAGCTGGGAAGCGCTGGCAGACAGTATCCGTTACTTGCTTTGGAAGGAAGGCTGCGAGGAAGTCGGAAGCCTTGCTTCCTCCGGGACGCGCGTAGGAATTGTAAATCATTAATAAAGAGACCAGCCCTGGCATTTG
>NZ_JABSUT010000011.1:0-285127 GCF_013284285.1 Brevibacillus sp. HB1.4B | reverse complement strand
TCTTAGCAATCATGCGTATTCAGTTTTGAAGGAACAAGCCTTCTATATGGAGCTGTGGTGAAGTTGGAGTTCACGCCGGTCTGTCACACCGGAGGTCGCGGGTTCGAGTCCCGTCAGCTCCGCCATTCTTATTCAAGAGTGGCGAACAAAGTATATGGCTCGGTAGCTCAGTCGGTAGAGCAGAGGACTGAAAATCCTCGTGTCGGCGGTTCGATTCCGTCCCGAGCCACCATGTACGAGCCATTAGCTCAGTTGGTAGAGCATCTGACTTTTAATCAGAGGGTCGAAGGTTCGAGTCCTTCATGGCTCACCAGTTTTTTCAATCGGACAAAATATGAATAGTTGATAAGATGTGCGGACGTAGCTCAATTGGTAGAGCGTCGCCTTGCCAAGGCGAAGGTCGAGGGTTCGAGACCCTTCGTCCGCTCCATTTTTGTTCGTAAACACCACTTGCTATGTGCCAGTGGTGTTTCTTGCTTTATCCGCTGAACACTTTAAAAGACGAGTCAGCTTGTAGGGTGCCGATGCTTCTGGTACGATACTTGGAGTGTAAGCTCCTACGATGTTGGAGGTTTTATGAAACATAACAAAAGTATTTTGAAGAAAACGACCGTCGTTGACTTTAAGCAAGATGCTGCTTTTTTTGTTGACCGGGGAATGCGTTGTTTGAATCGGTACGACTATGATAAAGCATTGCGTTCATTTCGCCGAGCAGTTGAAATGGAGCCAACGAATGCAGAATGCCACTGCCATTTGGCAAGTGCTTTAGCTGAAACCGGACAGTTTGAAGCGTCAAATGAAGTCCTCTATGAAGTGATAGAAAAATGGGACCCATCTATGACAGAAGTGTATTTCTACATGGCGAACAACTATGCCAACTTAGAAGATTACCCTATGGCAGAAGAAATGGCTGTTCGTTATTTACAAGAAGATAGCACTGGACCGTATCGGGAAGAGGCCGAAGAGCTCCTCGACTATATTTACTTTGAGCTGGACATGCCACCGCGACACTTCCTCCCAAGTGAAAAAGAGGACGTATACAGCAAGCATGAACGAGCTCGTCGGAGTCTGGAAGAGGGACGTTTCTTGGAGGCACTGGATACCTTAAAAGAAATCGTCGAAGCCGATCCTGACTTTTTGCCAGCGTGGAACAATTTGTCTCTCGCCTACTATTATGCTGGGGAATTCCAGAAGGCGATGGAGACAATCGAACAGACGCTGGATAAGGAAGAAGGAAATCTGCATGCACTGTGCAATTTGGCCGTTTTGCTCTCCCATCACAATCAAACGACAGAGCTGTTGAGCTTGATTGATATGTTGAAAAAGGTCGTTCCGTTCCATCCGGAAAATACCTATAAGCTCGCAACAACAATGGGAGTGCTGGGCCAGCATGATGAAGCGTATTTCCATTACCAACGCATGCTGCGAAATGGACGGCCGCATGAAGCGTGCACGTACCACTATGCTGCGATCTCAGCTTATTTGAGCGGGAAAAAGGATCAAGCACTGCGCTGGTGGCAAAAAGCCAAGCAGTTAGACCCAGAAGCAGGAATCGCAGATCAGTACATTCAAATGGTAAAAAACGAACAAGAAGGGGAGACTATAAAACCGATCCCCTACCAATACAATACGACCCAACGTGATGTTTCTTGGGAAAAGGCTTCATTCACGGGAGTGGAAGATTTTAAAACAGACCCGATGATCCGAGCTTCCCTTCTCTGGGCATTGCAGCATGGACGCGATGAAGTGAAATTCGCGGTGTTGCAAACCTTGTCTCTGATCGGAGACGATGAAGCTGAAACCGCGGTCCGTCAATTTTATTACCAGACGGATAACCAACAGCTGCAAAAGTTGGCGTTGCTGGCTTTGGCTGATATGGGTGCAGACATGCCGGAAGGAACTCCTGATGGATCGAATGGTTCACCCGCGACGGATGAGCAGAAGGGCAGTATAGAAGAAGGCATAAGCCGTTATTTGCTCTCACAGGGCAAGCAAGAGGCCGGAGAATGGTGCCTCGATGTATGGCGCAAGCATCATGAATATGCCCAAAGTCTTGTACAAGTGCGAAAAGAAGTAGCGTGGGTCGCAGCATTAGAATATGTATACGGAACGATAACGAACGAAAAACAGTCACAAGCCCTTCTAGCTCAAAAATACGGCATTTCTGCCGCTACCTTGGCAAAGTGCGTCAAAGTTTTGTCGACACTTGATTTTAAATAGATTATTACATTATAATTAATTTAAATAAGGAAACAGAACTGTGTGAGATGAGGAGGCAACAACCATGAGCGATCAAAAAATTTATGATGTGATTATCGCCGGAGCTGGCCCTGCTGGAATGACGGCTGCTGTATATACATCCCGTGCGAACATGAGCACATTGATGCTGGAGAGAGGAATTCCAGGCGGTCAAATGGCGAACACGGAAGATATCGAGAACTACCCAGGCTTCACTTCTATTCTTGGCCCTGATCTCTCTACAAAAATGTTTGAGCATGCACAGCAATTCGGTGCGGAGTATGCATATGGGGAAATCAAAGAAATCCGCGATGAAGAGCCGTACAAGCGCGTTATCACGGGTGACAAGGAATACTTGACCAAGTCTGTTATTGTGGCAACTGGTGCAGAGCATCGTTTGCTCGGTGTACAAGGCGAAAAAGAATTGTCCGGCCGTGGCGTTTCTTACTGCGCGGTATGCGACGGTGCATTTTTCCGCAATAAAGAGCTGGTGGTTGTTGGTGGAGGAGACTCCGCAGTGGAAGAGGCTGTGTTCCTTACTCGCTTCGCTTCCAAAGTGACGATCGTACACCGTCGTGATCAGTTCCGTGCACAGAAAATCCTGCAAAAACGAGCTTTCGATAACGAAAAAATCGAAGTGATCTGGGATACAGAACTAAAAGAAATCCGTGGTGAAGGCAAAGTACAAGCGGTTCTCTTGGAAAACACCAAAACAGGTGAACAAAGAGAATACCCAGCAGATGGGGTGTTCATCTACGTAGGTATGGACCCATTGACTGCTAGCGTACGTCCACTGGGTATCACCAACGACGCAGGCTACGTATTGACAGACGAAAAAATGTACACCAAAGTAAAAGGTGTTTTTGCAGCAGGAGATGTACGTGAAAAAATGCTGCGACAAGTCGTGACAGCTACTGGAGACGGTTCAATCGCTGCTCAATCTGCTCAACACTATGTAGAAGAGCTTAATGAAAAGCTAAAGGAACAAAATGTCACAATCTCTTAACCTGCTTGTAACATGGGTGAAATAATTCAAGAGTAATCTATAGACAATGAATTGACCCCCTTATCTATATAAACAATTGTTGCGTGGCTGGCATTCAGTCACGCATCTTTTTTTCTAAAAAAGCTTATACGCCTATAGAAGACATCATTGGAAAAACAGGGGAAGCGGTTCAAAAAGGTGCGAATAAGGTGGACAATATGGTATGCTATTGTCAGAATCGTAGGAGGCGAGTTGCGTGACGGAATTGGGAAACGACAAGGCCATGAATCTCCTGATTATTACCGGAATGTCAGGTGCGGGAAAGACAGTTGCTGTACAAAGCTTGGAGGACCTGGGCTTTTTTTGTGTAGACAACCTACCCCCTGTACTGATTCCCAAATTTGCTGAGTTGGTCAAACAGTCTGGTGGGAGTATTGAGCGAGTCGCATTGGTGATTGACTTGCGAGGGCGTGAGTTTTTTGAAAATCTAGCCGTAACCATGGAGAGCCTCAATCAGATGAATGGATTATCGTACCACATCCTTTATCTGGATGCGAACGATCAGACATTGGTTTCTCGCTATAAGGAAACACGTCGCAGACATCCGCTTTCCCCGAACGGTTCGCCTTTGGAAGGAATTCACGCTGAGCGCCGTTTGTTGGAGGAAATGAAGGGCTGGGCGCATCAGATTATCGATACGAGTCAAATGAAGCCAGTTCAGCTTCGAGAAAAAATCATCAACCAATACGGTCAACAAGGATCACCACTTACGATTAATGTTTTGTCGTTTGGTTTCAAATACGGCGCACCAATAGACGCTGACTTGATGTTCGATGTCCGTTTTTTGCCTAACCCACATTATGTGGAGGATTTGCGTCCGAAAACAGGATGTGATCCAGACGTGGCAGAGTATGTGATGAAGCACAAGGACACAAAAGAATTCTTAGAAAAGCTTACAGACTTTTTGGGGTACACCCTGCCGCATTACCAGCGAGAAGGAAAAAGTCAACTTGTGATAGGAATAGGATGCACCGGTGGCAAGCATCGCTCGGTCGCCATTGCAGAACATTTGGGAGAAACCTTTGGTAAAGATTTTTCTGTCCGTGTCAGTCATCGAGACATGGAAAAGAACAAATGAGCATAAGATGGCAGGAAAGATTGAAGCGTGCATAAAAAGCCACCTGTGGTATGTGTATTAGAAATAATGAGGTGACATATGCCTACTAAGGGAGTCGGGAGGCTACAGTCAAGGCCATTACGGGTAGTCGTTATTGGCGGAGGAACGGGTTTGTCCGTCCTTCTACGCGGTTTGAAGCACGAGCCGGTGCATATCACAGCGATTGTTACGGTAGCAGACGATGGGGGAAGCTCTGGACGTTTGCGAGAAGAAATGGATATGCTTCCACCTGGCGACATTCGAAACGTCTTGACTGCTCTGGCCGATACAGAGCCGTTGATGGAAAAAGTCATGCAATATCGTTTTTCCACAGGCACGGGATTAGCAGGGCATAATTTGGGAAATCTATTACTTGCAGCGATGAACGAAATCACTGGAGATTTTGTCACCGCAGTCAAAACACTAAGCGGAGTTTTGGCAGTACGTGGAGATGTATTGCCAGCTTCCACGCAGTCGATTCAGTTGAAAGCGGAAATGACAGATGGATCTCTCGTAATCGGAGAATCCCAAATACCGTTGACTGGCAAAGAAATCAAGCGGGTATTCCTTGATCCGGAGGACGCTGTTCCTCTGAGCGAAGCCCTGATGGCCATTGCCGACGCGGATGCCATTTTGATTGGGCCTGGCAGCTTGTATACGAGCATCCTGCCCAATTTATTAGTACGCGGGTTATTTGAAGCGATTACACGCGCACAAGCCCCGAAAATCTACATTTGTAATGTCATGACACAACCGGGGGAGACAGACGGTTTTTCTGCATCCAGGCACGTCAATGTCATGTATGACCATGTAGATAGACCATTTCTGGATACGATCATTGTCAATTCAGCCGAGCTGCCTACCCATGTATTGGACAAATATACGGAAAAAGGAGCAGCTCCTGTCCGATGTGACTTAAAGCAATTGCGCCAACTCGGTTTAAATGTGGTGGCGAAGCCGTTAGTCACATTTGAGGACGGATACCTACGTCATGATGCACATGCTGTCAGCAAGCAGGTTGTGTCACTCGTCAAACGAAGACGGAAGGTGCTGAAGATAGAGAAGGAGTAGTGAAGTCGATGTCATTCGCCGCGCATACCAAAAAAGAACTTACCATGACGGAGGGTGCCGATTGCTGCAGCAAGGCAGAGCTCTCAGCCTTGATTCGAATGAATGGAAGTCTGCAGTTTGGAGCCGGACGACTGGTGCTGGATGTGACGACAGAGAACGCGGCGATTGCCCGACGCATTTACACGCTAATCAAGAGGTTGTTTCAGATACACGCTGAACTGCTGGTTCGCAAAAAAATGCGATTGAAAAAGAACAACGTCTACATTGTGCGTATTCCGAATAAGGCCAATGATATCTTGCAAGACTTGGGCATCATGGATCAAAGCCTGTCGTTTATCCCAGGAATCGCTCCTGAGATCGTGAAAAAGTCCTGTTGCCGCGCTGCATATTTGCGGGGGGCTTTTTTGGCGGGGGGATCTGTGAATCATCCAGAGGCATCCAGCTATCATCTGGAGATTTTCACTTCCTATCAGGATTTTTGCGAAGCATTGACCAAGATCGCCAATCGGTATAAACTAAATGCCAAGTGCATCGAGCGGAAAAAAGGGTATGTTCTCTATATTAAAGAAGGCGAAAAGATTACAGAGTTTTTGAGCTTGATTGGGGCTCATCAGGCGCTTCTGTATTTCGAGGACGTCCGAATCGTAAAGGACATGCGGAACTCAGTAAACCGATTACACAATTGTGAGATCGCCAACATAAACAAAACGGTGAATGCAGCCACCAGACAAATGGAAAATATTCAGCTCATCGATCAAGAGATGGGATTGGAGAATTTGCCAAAACGTCTGCGTGAGGTTGCGGAGCTACGATTGGCTCATCCTGATATCAATTTGAAAGAATTGGGCGAGATGGTGCCAAGCGGAGTAGTGAGCAAATCGGGCATTAACCACCGCTTGCGAAAAATTAACGAAATCGCTGACAAAATACGAGAAAAACAAAATATTTCGATGTAGATGCATGTTATACTAAAGGATAATAGTCTACAAGTAAGGAGGTCCATTCATGGTTCAACAGCAGGTCGTGGTTCAGTTAAAGACCGGTTTGCAAGCTCGTCCAGCAGCCTTTTTCGTACAGGAGGCTAACCGTTTTGCATCGGAAGTATTCGTAGAAAAAGGCAACAAGAAGGTTAATGCGAAAAGCATCATGGGTATCATGAGCCTCGCAATCAGCTCTGGAACAGAAATTACCATTTTGGCAGAAGGGCCGGATGCCTCCCAGGCAGTCACTAGCCTTACGAATCTGGTAAGCAAGGAAGAATAGAGTCACGAGAGACACTTTTCCCTTAAGGGAGGTGTCTTTTTTTGTTGGTCATCTTGATGAATATGTATCAATTCACTTCGGGCAGGGCATTTCTAACCATGTATATTGCATGAAGGAGGAATCAGACATGAGTAACCGTGATTCGTGCCACGAAGGCCGCGATTGCTTTGACATGGACATTGACCGGATGATTAACGAAGGACTAGGGGGAGGGATCGTTTCCGACCAGAACGGCCTGATTGAAGAAACCAGTGTTGACACAATGACAGGGGCGTCGTCAGCCAAGCAAGCCCTTGAAGATGAGCAATAGGGAGCCGCTTATGAATGTAACGAGAGCACAAGCCATTATGAGCTCCGACGACCATATCAAGGTAGAGTACGAAGGACAAGCCGTTTGGATCGATGCTGTAGACGAAAAAACGTCAACAGCACGTGTGCATGAGGAAAAAAATCCAGGACATAGCCGGACGGTGTATGTCAGTCAGTTAATGGAAGTGTCACAATGATCCATTGAAAAAGCCGGGCAAATCAAGGGAAGCCTCTTGGGGTTTGCTCGGCATACAAAAAAAACACTCGGCCAGTAGTCCAGGCACGAGTGCTTTTTTTACTACGTATTTCTTATTTTTTGGAAGACGGTTCGGAAGTGATTACTTTGTCAATCAATCCGTACTCTACTGCTTCTGCGGCAGAGAGGAAGTTGTCACGATCGGTATCCTTTTGGATGCGCTCCAAAGGCTGTCCAGTGCGTTCAGCCAGGATAGTGTTCAGATGATCACGCATCTTCAAAATACGTTTTGCGGCGATCTCAATGTCGCTCGCTTGTCCTTGGGCACCACCCAATGGTTGGTGAATCATGACTTCACTGTTTGGCAGAGCAAAGCGTTTGCCTTTTGCCCCAGCAGCCAGCAGGAATGCTCCCATCGAAGCAGCCATTCCGATACAAATGGTGGATACATCTGGCTTGATGAAGTGCATAGTATCGTAAATTGCCATACCAGCAGTAATAGAACCGCCTGGGCTGTTTATGTACAAGTGAATGTCTTTCTCCGGATCTTCCGCCTGAAGGAACAACAACTGTGCCACAACGATATTGGCTACGGTGTCGTTGATTGGGGTTCCCAGAAAGATGATGCGGTCTTTGAGCAGGCGGGAATAAATGTCGTAAGCACGTTCCCCGCGGTTCGTCTGTTCAATGACGGTTGGAATTAAATTCATATGCATCTAGTCTTCCTCCTCTCTTTGTAACAATATCATACACAAAAGGTCAATGAAGGTCAAACACATAAGTGCGCGCCCTCACTACCATGTTTGCCAAATTCCCTTTGTCTAAACCTACTCCAAAAAGAAAACATTCATTCCTTAGAATTCTCATCGGCCTCGGTCAAATCGACGGCGAGTTTCAGTGTGGCCTTCATCTTTTTTCCCTTGATGATCGTATACTCATCGATTTGTTTGGCTTGCAGCTGATTGATGGCTTCCGCTAGCTCCTGTTGATCTTTGTATGGTTCAATGGTCAATAAGCATTCCTCGTCACTGGCCTCTTGATAAATGAGAAAAAAACGTTCCCCTGCCATGGCAAGCCTCACTTTCGAAAGTTATCCACAATGTTATGCACAGGTTGTGCACAAAAACATTTGTTCGTGGGATATTTATTTTTTCAACGTACTTTCCAGAGCACATGAAATCGTTCCGCTAAAAATGTGGTTGCTCATGAACAGGCGTCGCTAAAGGTTTTCTTATAGTCTGGTCATGTTTGGCGGGAGAGTTGCATAGGAGATATATGGAAAGAGTAGAGGGATGTGTATGCTTCGCAAGCTCTCGACCTAGATCACGATGCAAAACGCGCACTTACAAGCTAATTATTCCAATTTGTTCTAGAAATGAATGAGATGCTTTTCATCAAGATAGCTATTTTTATGCGGAGAAGTGGCTATTTCCTTGATGCAATACGTCATACACCTCTATTAGCAGACAGCGATAGAGGCTTTTTGATTGATTCTTCTTTTAATCATTTCTATTGCAAATTTTCTAAAATATCCTACAATAAGATTGTGATTCATAGTTTGCTCATAAATAAAGAGGGGGATGTTTTTGCTATGAAAAAACAGAAATCATTGTCGATACTGGCTGCAACATTTGCTCTGAGCACATTGCTCGCGGGCTGCGGTGGAGGTACGGGGACTGGTGGACAAAGCGCGACACCACAGCCGAGCAACAATAGCGGAGGAAGCACGGGCGGTGCAAGCGGAGCTACTGAGAAGCTCGTGATTGCTGTAGTTGGTCCGATGTCTGGTCAGTACTCCGACTACGGAAGCACAGCAAAAGCTGGTGCTGAATATGCGTTGAAAGAAAAAAAGGAGGCATTCAAAGCACTTGGCTTTGATGTTGAATTGTCCGCGCAAGACGACCAAGCTGACCCGAAACAAGGGGTAGCAGTCGCACAAATGTTGATTTCAAATCCTGACGTAGTCGGAGTAGTTGGCCATGCTACAACAGGTGCTTCGATTACAGCAGCAGCGCAATATGAACAAGAAAAGCTCGTAATGGTATCTCCTTCCGCAACGGGATCCGATTTGACTGAGCAAGGCAAGAAGATCGTACACCGTATTTGTGCGCGTGATGATCAACAAGGCTCTAAGGCTGCTATTTTTGCCAAAAATCAATTGAATGTAAAAACGGCTTTCGTTATGCATGACAAGGCTGCTTATGGACAAGGTCTTGCAGAAGAAGTGAAAAAGCAATTTGAAAAAGACGGCGTACAAGTTCTCGGCTATGAAGGGGTAACGGCAGGCGAGAAGGATTATAGTGCAATCATCACCCAAATCCTTGCGAAAAATCCAGAGATGATCTACTTCGGTGGATACTACTCTGATGCAGGGATCATCGTGAAGCAAGCACGTGAAAAAGGCTTCAAGGGTGTCTTCATGGGTGGCGATGGCTACGACTCCGCTGACATGGTGAAAATTGCTGGTGCGGAAAATGCGAATAACGTAGTCTTTACTTCTACTGTTGGTGATATTGGTGCTACCGAAGACGGCAAGAAATGGATCACAGATTTCGAGAGCGCGACTGGCAACAAAGTAGGGATCTTCACTTCGTTTGGTTATGACTCCATGGGGGTTATGCTGAACGGTCTGGAAGAAGCGATCAAAGCAAATGGCGGCAAAAAGCCAACTCGTGAACAAGTGCTGGAAGCTGTTCACAAAACCAAAGATTACAAAGGCAAATTCGTCAACGTAACATTCAATGAAAAAGGCGACAACGACTTTGCTTCCGTATATGTGTACAAGTATGAGGATGGAAAGAAAGTATTTATGGGTGAAGCGAAGTAATTCTTCATTATGAATCAGCCGTTTGGGACATACTACGTTTGGCATGAATACCAGAATGAAAAGGAAGGGATTCTGATGTCAAACAATCGTAATACGAAGAATGGCGGCAACCAAGGACACAGCAGCAAGACGCAAGGCACCCAAAAGCAAAAGTCTGAAAGAGATCGTAACCTGAATAAGCAGGATCCACAATAACAAACAAAAACCCACCTGGCCCAGCAGTGAGCTCGCAGGTGGGTTTTTGCTTGTTATACTCGTTGCTTGCTGGGCAGCCGCTGTTCCGGATGACCATAGCCCTGATGCTGTCTGCTACGCAGGTTTTTCGCTTGGGATTCGCGAATTTTGGCCACAAACTCACTTGTGCTCATTTTGGTGAAATCCATAGGGCACCTCCGCTGATAATGGGATGTACACCTTTCTAGGATGACCCAATTTGGTCCTGTACAATCGGCAGTGTAATCTCTACCACTGTACCTTCGTGCTCCCTGCTTTTAATTTCCAGGCTACCGTTGTGGTCTTTCATGATTTTGCTGCTGATCATGAGGCCGAGGCCAGTCCCGTTTTCTTTTGTCGTGAAAAAGGGGGCACCCAGCTTGTGAATCATTTCTTCAGAGATTCCACAGCCTGTATCCGTGAGCGTAATGAGCACCTGATGATTGTCTTTTAAGGCGGTGGCAATATGAACCTCTCCATGTCCGTCGATCGCTTCAATGGCATTTTTAATGATATTGATAAAGACTTGCTTGAGCTGGTTTTCTTCTCCCGCAATGATCGGATGGTAAGCAAATGCGGTACAGAAATCGATGTTTTTCAAGTTTGCTTCCGACCTCAATAGTGCCAAGACGCTTTCCAGCAAAGGGATGAGCGGAAGAGGCTTGATTTGAATGCTATGAGGCTTTGCCAAGACTAGCAATTCACTCACAATAAAATTGATCCGGTCCAGTTCAGAGAGCATGATATCAGCGTACTGCTGGTTATCATTCATGCTCGGATAAAGAAATTGGATAAAGCCTTTCAAGGATGTTAGGGGATTGCGAATCTCATGGGCGATCCCAGCAGCCAACTCCCCAATCACGGACAGCTTTTCAGCCTTCCGTAATAATTCCTCGTTATTTCGGCGTTCTGTAATATCCCGCGATACGATGATAAAGCCATCACAATCTCCCGTTTTCGTCAGGATGGGGGCACCCTTTGATTCGAGAAAGATCCATTTGTTATTTTTCGTTTGGAAACGGAACTCGCATATCTTTGGTTCTTGGGTCACCAGCAAATGATGAAAGTGGTCAATGACTGTTTGCCGATCTTCTGGATGAATGTCAGCAAAGGTGAGCTGACGGCAATTTTCACTCGTTTCGATTACGCGTGAATGAGAAGGGGAGAGATAGAGGATATCCCCGTTTTTGTCCGTAATTAGAATAAGATCATCTGTGTATTCCGAGATGATTTTGTTCGTTTTCTCGCTTTTAAACAAGGCGGCCTCAGAGTATTTGCGTTCTGTGACATTTCGCGAGACTAACATGATGTTTTGTACGTCTCCTACCGCGCTTAAAATGGGGATACCGCGTGTTTCGAAGGAAACCTCGTTTCCGTTCCTATCCATAGAGCGCGTCTCGAAATGAACGGGTTGTTTCGTTGCCATGATCTCTTGAAATTTGTCCCTGAACATAGGGATATCCTCTGGATGTGTGAGTTGCAGATTGTTAGGGGAAGTAACCTCGGCTGGAACAAATCCCAATTGCTCGATTGATGGGGATGCATAGATGCGTCGCATGGATAAATCATAAATCGTCACGATATCCTGGGTATGATCGATGAGGAGACGATATTTGGCTTCGGTTTGACGCAAGGCCTCTTCAATTTTTTTGCGGTCGGAAATGTCACGGGTAATACAGGAAGCACCAATAATTTTTCCCGTTTCATCTTTGATTGGAGCAGCCGACAGAATGACATCCATCTTCGTGCCATCTTTTCGCTGCCTGATGGTTTCGTAATTGGTTAGTAAGACACCCATGCTCCTGACCGCATCAAATAACTGTTTGGTCTCGCTCCTATACTCGTCTGGAATGAAGCAGAGCGGTGAAGCGTAAATCTCCTCCATGGACCAACCGTAGTATTGCTCAAAAGCATGATTCACCAAGACGATATTGTTATCGAGATCACTAATCGAGATGGCATCCGTCGTAAAGTGAAAAAATGCTTTTAATATTTGATCTGGAAATAACACTTGCGTGATTTCCTTTTTTGAGCGTTTCTTTTTCCATAAGAAAGGGGTATTAAGCTTGTTCATCAGATTTCCCCCGCATAGTCTATCAAGTATTTGAGTGAGATAGCGTTGTCGTAACTATTCGAGATATAAGACCCATTTTCCTATCAAAATTTGGAATAGTTTGTTATTCCATAATGAATTGGTTATGCATGAAGGTTCTGACTCGCATGGAAATCAGCTATAATGAGAGTTAGAAAAAAGTCGGGGGTGTATGCATGACAACTGGTTTTATCGTTGCGTTGGTGCTCATTTTTATCGTCATCATCGGTGCGACGATTTTGGTTACAAACAAAGCTTATTCGCGTAAACCTGAACAAATAGATCCGATTCTGCCCAGTAAGGATACTGCTGGAAGTAAGGAACTCGATCAATAATGCCAGTAGGTAAAAGAAAAGGAGTGGTTATCTCAACCACTCCTGCTTTATTGACGGTATCGGAAAGTATATAGCCTACAGTTTGGAGAAGCGTTCTACGATGTCATCAACAAGCAGTTCAGCAGAAAGGATACCGCCACCTACGTTCCAGATCACTTCGTCAACTTGGAATGCCTTATTGTTTTTCGCGACATTCAGTTTTTGATAGAGCGGATCTTTCATCCATTCCTCGGTGTATTTATTGGCAGATCCATCACCGGAATAATCACCGATCCAGTAAAACATGACATCGCCATCCATTTCAGCCATGAGCTCTTTTGGAATGTCTTTTTTGAACTCATCGATGTCTTGGGAGGCTGGTCGAGCAATGCCGAGCTGGCTCAGAACAACGCCAGAGAAAGTGTCTTTCAAGTAAAGACGAGTTTTTCCAGCTACGAAACGAACGACAGAGACTTTCATCTTCGTCTTGTCACCCAGTTTTCCTTTTGCCTCTTCAATCTTCTTATCGAAATCAGCCATCAGCTTGTCGCCTTCAGCTTTTTTATTCAACGCTTCGGAGTAAAGTGCAAAGTTGATTTTCCATCTGCCTACGAGATCCTCGGAGAAGACGGTTGGGGCAATCGCGGAAAGCTGAGCGTATACTTTTTCTTGCCCTTGGCGTCCTTTTGTTCCCAGAATCAGGTCTGGCTTCAGGCTGGCGATCAGTTCAACATTCGGTTGGTTCTCGTCACCCAATTCAACTGCATCCTTCATTTTCTCTTTAATATGTGGATGCCATGGGTCACCAGGTTTACCGAGGCCACTCATGACAGCCCCAACTGGCGTAATCCCTAATGCGAGAACAGCCTCTGTGCTTTCACTAGTAAGAGCGACCACTCGCTGAGGAGTCCCTTTTATTTTTGTTGACCCCATAAAGTGTTTTACTTCTCTCTCTTCAGACGCTGCCGGTGCAGGTGTAGTTGTTGACGCAGCTGGAGTAGAAGAAGATGAGCTGGATGTAGACGTTGCCTGTCCCCCGCAACCTGTTACGAGCATCACAGCGGAAAGCATAGCCCCGAGCATCAAACGCAGGGAAGTTTTGCGCATGATGGAAAATCCCCCTTTTAACTGATAATGATTATCATTTTTCTTCACTACTGTATATGCTTATATGACAATGTGTCAATATATTTTTTGGAACGAAAGGAAAAGTATAGATATTTTTGTGCTGAATTTTCCAATAGCGATAATAAAAATCAATATCATTGACTAGCCCTATCCGCAAGCTTAGACTGATTAGTGGGAGAAACTTACATACATATGTAGCGAATAGACAGAATAGGTAGAATGCAACGGAAAGAAGGGAACAGGCGTGAATGTGATTTTGTCCAGCCGACTGCAAAAGACTACTGTACTCATAGTAGGACTCGTCGTCCTGGCAGTCGTGATGGTAGCTAGTATCCTTTTCGGAATCAATCGGTATTCGCTCATTACTGCAGTAGAGGCATACACCCAATTTTCCGGTTCAGAGGAACATTTGATTATTACGACTTCCCGAATGCCGCGTACACTTACAGCGGTAGCGGTGGGGAGCAGCCTCGCTGTAGCAGGTGTTTTGTTGCAGGCGTTGACTCGAAATCCTTTGGCTTCACCATCTCTTATTGGTGTGAACGCTGGAGCTGCAGCAGCTATTGTGACGACGATTGTTGTTTTTGGCTCGCAATTCCCAGTGTCGAAAATGATGTGGGCAGGCTTTATCGGAGCGGGTGTGACTGCTCTGCTTGTATACGGGTTGGCTTCCGCTGGGCGGGGAGGCATGACTCCGATTAAGCTGACACTTTCGGGTGCAGCGGTTGCCGCTTTTGCTTCGTCTGTGACCTCTCTGTTTATGCTGCTGCAAGAAAAGACGATGACAGAGGCTTTTTACTGGTTAGTTGGTTCTGTGGAGGGAAGACAGCTCGATCATTTTTTTATGATCATTCCTTATTTGCTAGTAGGCTGGTTAGGCGCTATGCTACTGACCGGTTCGTTAAATTTGATGGTACTCGGTGATGATGTGGCGACTGGTCTGGGCCAAAAGATTATCTTGGTAAAAGCTATAGCGATATTGATCGTGGTGCTCTTGGCAGGTGGGAGTGTCGCGCTCGCCGGACCGATTGCATTTGTGGGCATCATCATCCCGCATCTTTGTCGTTTTTTAGTCGGTCTTGATCATCGATGGTTGATTCCCTATTCGATCGTCTTCGGTGGAGCTTTTCTGGTCTGCGCTGATTTGCTTTCTCGCCTTGTATTGATGCCGATGCGTTTGGAAGTACCAGTAGGCGTAGCAACCGCCATGATCGGAGTGGCCTTTATCATCCCGCTGGTCAGGAGGAGGGCGTATGCATAGACATGTAGTCATTCGGACCAAGAAGCCAGCGCTCTCGTTTCATGTAAATAAGCGGGCGTTAGGAATTAATTTCATACTATTTTTGCTGTTATCTGTTGTGATTGTATTGAGTATTGGCTTAGGTAGCTTGCATATTCCTGTGTGGGAAGTCATTAAAGCTTTTGTGGGAGCGGGCAGTGAACAGAATGAATTGATCGTGCTCGATTGGCGGTTGCCTCGCGTTGTCGTTTCAGTCATGGTGGGGGCTTCCCTGGCGGTATCGGGGGCCATCTTACAGTCCTTGGTACGAAATCCGTTAGCTTCGCCTGATTTGATCGGAACTACAGCGGGAGCGACGGCAGCAGCGGTAGCATTTATCACATTCGCAAAAGATGTAAGTGTGCAATGGATGCCATTGGTGGCCTTGACCGGTGGATTGCTAACCGCTACGCTTACGTATCTCACTGCGTGGAAGGAGGGAGTCTCACCTTTTCGCCTCGCGCTTGTCGGTGTATGTATATCAGCGGGGATGGGAGCATTAACGATCTTTTTCATGGTGATCACCCAAACCCACAAAGCTTCAAACGCTCTAGGGTGGATGACTGGAACGGTGTACGGTATGTCTTGGGTAAATGTCATGACGTTGCTTCCGTGGACGCTTTTGTTTCTCGTGGCTACGATTTTCCAAATCCGTTATTTGAATGCCCAGGAGCTCGGTGATGATATCGCCAGAGGCATTGGCGTAGCAATTGATAAGAAGAGATTGCTCTTGATTGCGATTAGTGTGGCACTGGCAGGTGCTGCGGTCGGTGTGGCAGGAGGAATCAGTTTTATCGGTTTGATGGCTCCACATATTGCGCGTAGGCTAGTTGGCTCAGCGTATGGCTACTTGCTGCCGGCTTCCGCTGTTTTGGGTGGGATGCTTGTCGTCTTGGCTGATTTGATTGGGAGAACGGTGTTTTTACCGCATGATTTACCAGCTGGGATTTTTACCGCAGCGATTGGAGCGCCGTTTTTTGTTTATCTTTTGTATAAAACGAGGAATCATCAATAGGTCCCCTGATGTCAAGGCGATTTTTAACGAGTAAATGTCACGCAAGAGAAACAGTTCATAATCGGGCTGTTTTTTTTGTTCCCATGGGGATTCAACATAAAAAAGCGACCTCTGGAAGTCCAAGAGATCGCTTTGTCTTTATTAGTATGGTACGCCTGAAGGGAATCGAACCCCCGCACATGGTTCCGGAGACCATTGCTCTATCCACTGAGCTACAGGCGTATATTGTGACGACAATTTTCATTATAAAACATCGAGAATCTCAATGCAAACGAAAAAAAGTAGTTCAGCAGAAAAAACTAGTGATAAGGTAAGCGAGAGTGAAAAAGTCCATTGGTGAAGATCTTTCGACGTTTTTTGTGTTCTGCTTCATCAATTTGGCAGGAAAATTGCATGAGAGAACGAATATAATGAAAATAAAGAGTCATCGAGCAGCATGAGCAAGTGCGAAGGAGGCGGGCTTCATGAACATGGGATTGGGGTTATTTCAAGAACAAACACTGAAATTAGTGATGACGCCGGAATTACGCCAAGCGATTACCATATTGCAGTATTCAGCCATTGATCTCATCTCCTATTTGCAGGATCAGGCCAATGAAAATCCTGTTTTTGACCTTGAAGTTGCTGGAGAAGTCGCTTCTGCAAAAGCAGAGAAACCAGCTCCTGAGATTGACTGGAAAGAAATTGTGGGCAATCGCGCGACAGGTGAGTACGGTTCGTTGAAAAATGAAAGCACTTACAATCCGTTGGATTACGTCCAGCAAGGTGCGGAGACGCTGTACGAACATCTGGAGCGTCAACTCGGCTATGTAAAAGGATTCTCGTCGCTGCAAAAACAGATCGCTCTCTTTTTGATCGGGAATCTGGATGAGAAGGGGTATTTGGAAATTACACTGGAGGAAGCGAGTACGCGCCTAGGTGCTGAAATGCTGGAGATTGAGGACGTGTTGTCCGTCTTGCAGCATTTTGATCCAGTAGGCGTAGCTTCACGCAGCCTAGAAGAATGTCTTTTGCTGCAGCTCGAGCATTTGGCACTCGATGATGAAAAGATCGTTCAGGTCGTTCGCAACCACCTGCAAGATTTGGCGGACAATCGCTATCAGCGGATTGCAGACAAAATCGGGTGTACACCGCAAGAGGTACAGGCGATGGCAGACTTGATCCGTACGCTGAATCCGCGTCCAGGGGCGGCCTTTTCCGCAGTAGACACAAGATATGTCATTCCAGATGTGACGGTAGAGAAGGTCGGGAATGATTATGTAGTATTGGTCAATGATGTTGCTGCACCGCGGCTGAAAATCAACAGCTTCTATGAAAAGATGCTGAGCCAGCAAAAAAGTCAGGATGAAGCCAAGCAGTTCATTCACGATAAGCTGAATGCTGCTATGTGGCTGGCAAAAAGTCTGGAGCAGCGCCGCCTGACGCTCATGCGTGTAACTCAGGCCATCCTCGATATGCAACGGGAGTTTTTTGATCGGGGGATTCATTACTTAAAGCCCATGACACAAAAAGAAATAGCAGAGCGGGTCAGCCTGCATGAATCGACGATCAGCCGGGCAACCAGCAACAAATACGTCCAGACACCGCGTGGAATCTTTGAACTGAAGTATTTCTTTACGTCAGCACTCTCTACATCTAGCGGGGAAGTGACTTCTTCTGAGAGTGTTAAGCGCAGAATCAAAGCACTGATCGAACAAGAAGATCGGAAGTCTCCGTTATCTGATCAAAAGCTGGGTGAGATGTTGCTTACAGAGGGGATTGAAATCTCCCGCCGTACGGTTGCCAAGTACCGGGAAGAAATGCTGATCCCATCGTCGGCTAAACGAAAGAGGTTTTAACGGGCATGAATGAAAAAACGTTTGAAATTGTCTTGTACGGGAGAAAAAAATGTCATTTGTGCGACGAGGTGGAGCTCTACATCCGCAGTTTGGCGAAGGAGCTCCCCCTTCGTATGCGCATGGTTGATATTGAAAGTGATCCGGTCTTGCATGAAGAAATGATGTTTGTCATTCCAGTAGTCGAGATTGATGGAGAAATCGTGTTTCGTTCCATTACACATGTGGTGACGCTAGAGGAGCTGCGAGACGAATTACATAGACGTGCCGCTCGGTCATGAGTGGCACTTTTTTATAGGGACTCGGGGGAACTTGCAAGATATTGTTAAATATGATACATTCAAGTTGTAGCAAGTGATCTTTTTTTGCACCAAGCGGGACAAAAAATGTATATACAGGGACATTTAACGTCCCGATCAACAATTTGTAACCAAGGAAGAAGGCAAAATGCGACGTTTACTGGAACTGCAACAAAAATTGTTGCCTGACTTGATTCAGGTTTTGCGTCAGCGGTACATGTTGCTCCGATCCATCTATCATTTGCAGCCGATTGGCAGAAGAGGTCTAGCTCAAGCCATGGATACTACTGAGCGTATTTTGCGGGCAGAAGTGGAACTGCTAAAAGAGACGGGGCTCCTTCATGTAACGGCTGCGGGAATGAGCCTGAGTGAAGAAGGGCAACAAGTCTTGGACGACATGGAGCCTCTCGTAGGAGACCTATTCGGCCTTACTGACTTGGCGGAACGCCTGCAAAAAAAGCTGGGCATATCAGAAGTGATTGTGGTGCAGGGCAATGCAGACCAATCGCCTTGGGTAAAGGAAGAGCTGGGACGGGTAGGGGCAAGGGTACTCAAACAGGTCGTGCAAGAAGGAGACATTGTAGCGGTAACAGGTGGTTCATCCATCGCCAGCGTAGCAAGTCATCTGACGCCTTCTGCTTCGTTCAAAAACGTTCAGTTTGTCCCTGCTCGCGGTGGACTGGGAGAACGCGTAGAGCTACAAGCGAATACGCTCGCTTCCGCCATGGCAGCGAAAACAGGTGCTTCTTATCGGCTTCTTCACGTACCGGATCGCCTCCATCCAGAAGCCTTGCAGACATTGGTCAAAGAGCCGCAAGTGCAAGATGTGCTGTCGCTCTTGGGCGAGACTCGAATCGTTTTGCATGGAATCGGGGATGCCGTCACGATGGCGAGAAGGCGGAATTATTCGGAGGAAGAGCTCGCAGAATTAGTGGAGACGGGTGCTGTATCAGAAGCATTCGGTTACTACTTTAATGAAGCGGGAGAAACGGTCCACAGAATGCCGACAATTGGTTTACAGCTAGAGGAAGTGCACAAGGCAGAAACCGTGCTCTCCATTGCGGGGGGCGAAAGCAAGGCAAAAGCGATTCTTTCCTTTGCTAAGCAATCGTGTCAGAATGTACTCATTACGGACGAAGGGGCAGCTTACACGCTGTTGTCCGCACGATTGTAACGGAAGGAAGTCGGTCGCATGTCTATCACATCGGTAACACCCATCTTGGCAATGATCGCTGGCATCATTTTGAGCCTATCGCTCGGTTTTCCGATCGCATGGGGGATTGTTTTTGCGATCTTGGTCACACTGGTTAGTGTAAAAAGATTGGGTTATCCGTGGAAGCAGCAGTTCGTGTTTGGCTGGGAAGGTGTCCAAAAGGCAAAGCCCGTCCTTACGATTCTGTTTTTAGTAGGACTCTTGATTCCGCTTTTAATGATGGGAGGAACTATACCCGCCATCATTTACTACGGATTGTCGATTGTGAATGTCGAGTATTTGTTCGTTCTCTCTTTTCTGTTGACCACAGGCGTCAGTTATTTATTGGGTACATCAATCGGTACGCTGAGTACGATTGGGCTGTCTCTGATGGGCATCGCACACGCAGCAGGGATATCACCTGCGATCGTAGGAGGTGCGCTCATCTCTGGAGCGATGGTGGGGGAACGTTTCTCACCGATATCCAGCAGTCGTTTACTGGTGCTTTCCAATGTCGGTATGACAGAAGAGCAGGAAAGAAGAATACGGCGTCCTGCTTTGCTTACGGTAGCGATTTGCGCGTTACTTTTCCTGATTCTTGATCTGTTTCGACCTCAGGCGAGCTCGACGGATACCATTCAAATGTACCAGGAGCTGTTAGTCAGTCATTTTTCTGTACATTGGCTACTCATGCTGCCTCTCGTCGTGTTAATTGCATCTTTCGCACTGAGAGTAAAAGCTGTGAAGGCATTGTTTTACGGTATCGGAGCCAGTGCGATTCTAGTCGGGATCAATGGGAATTTGGATGTGAAGACGTTTTTTACATCGATGCTAGTTGGATTTGAGCTTCATTCAGGAACGCCGCTGGATCAACTGGTCCATGGGGGCGGGATGTTCGCCATATTCAGTGTTCTGGCGTTAATCATTCTCGCAGGCTTTTTAAACGGCATTTTGAACAGAGCCAATTTATTAACCCCCATCGTAGACAAAATGATGGGCCATACAAAAAATAAGACGGTATTGGTAGCGAAGGCAGCGGCATTATCGCTGTTAGTGGTCATCATCAGCTGTAATCAAACCATTCCAATATTGGTTCTCGGCTCTACTCTTCTCGGACGGTTCTCCCAATGGGAGGGAGGGCGCGAGCTGTTGGGCAAGACGATGTTGGACTCCACAGTTGTCATGCCTGTACTGATCCCATGGAACGGTCTATCGATGATGATGGCACTCACGTTAGGTGTTTCGACGATCCAGACATTGCCCTTTGTGTTTTTTCCAATCTTATTACCGATTGTGACGATATTATCGACCCGCTGTTTTTCGCCAGAGGGCAGGTTTCTCGCGATGAAGAATAAAGCTAGCTAATGAGCAGGAGGTATACATTATGGTAAAAGTAGGTATTAACGGATTTGGTCGTATCGGTCGTAACGTATTTCGTGCAGCACTGAACAATCCGAATGTAGAAATCGTGGCGGTCAATGACCTGACAGATGCACACACACTGGCTCACCTTTTGAAATATGACACCGTTCATGGTGTTCTGAACGTGAGCGTTGAAGCTTCCGAAAACACGCTCATCGTTGACGGCAAAGAAATCAAGGTGTTGGCAGAGCGCGACCCAGCTCAACTCAAATGGGCAGATTACGGTGTTGAAATTGTAGTGGAATCGACTGGACGCTTCACGAAGCGCGAAGATGCAGCGAAGCACCTGGAAGGTGGCGCGAAAAAAGTCATCATCTCCGCTCCAGCAACAAACGAAGACATTACAGTCGTAATCGGTGTAAACGAAGACAAGTACGATCCAGCTCAACACACTGTAATCTCCAACGCATCCTGCACAACGAACTGCTTGGCGCCTTATGCGAAGGTTCTCAATGAAAAATTCGGTATCGTACGCGGATTGATGACAACCGTTCACTCTTACACCAATGACCAACAAATTCTCGACCTGCCGCACAAAGATTTGCGCCGTGCCCGTGCAGCTGCGGAGAACATCATTCCAACCTCTACAGGAGCGGCAAAAGCGGTAGCACTCGTACTGCCTGAGCTGAAAGGCAAGCTGAATGGTTTCGCAATGCGCGTACCAACTCCAAACGTATCCGTAGTAGACTTGGTAGTTGAGTTGAAGACTGATGCAACTGTTGAAGAAATCAACAACGCTCTGAAAGAAGCGGCAGAAGGCCCACTCAAAGGCATTCTCGGCTACTCCGAAGAGCCACTCGTATCGTCTGATTACAATGGAAACCCTGCATCCTCCACAATTGATGCTTTGTCTACAATGGTACTGGAAGGAAACATGGTGAAAGTCGTTTCCTGGTACGATAACGAGTGGGGTTACTCCAATCGTGTCGTAGACTTGTGTCATTATGTTGCACAGCGCGGCTTCTAACACGTAAAATAGAACTGTTGTGGAAAAAAAGGGAGAGCAATCTCCCTTTTCCCATATCTTTTTTCCGAATAAAAAGCCAATGATTTGGGAGGATCGTTCATGAACAAGAAATCTATCCGCGATGTTGAGCTGGCAGGCAAGCGCGTATTCTGCCGCGTCGACTTTAACGTGCCGATGCAGGACGGGGTAATCACCGACGATACACGTATTCGTGCTGCTGTACCAACCATCCGTTTCATGATGGAGGCAGGAGCCAAAGTAATCCTGGCGAGCCATTTTGGGCGTCCTAAAGGCCAAGTAGTGGAAGAGATGCGTCTTACTCCTGTCGCAGCACATCTATCCTCGCTCTTGGGCAAGGACGTGCGTAAGCTGGAGGATTGCCATGGTGCTGACGTAGAAGCGGCAGTAGAACGGATGGAGTCTGGCGACGTCATCCTGTTGGAAAACGTGCGCTTCCATGCGGGAGAAGAAAAGAACGATCCAGAACTGGCAAAAAGCTTTGCGGCCTTGGCTGATCTGTTTGTCAATGATGCTTTCGGGACAGCTCACCGGGCACATGCTTCTACAGCGGGAATCGCTGAGTACATACCAGCAGTTGCAGGCTTGTTGATGGAGAAGGAGATTCGCTTCATGGGCGGAGCCTTGTCCAATCCGGAGCGTCCGTTTACAGCAATTGTCGGCGGTGCAAAAGTAAAAGATAAGATTGCTGTCATTGAAAATTTGTTGACCAAAGTCGATCACCTGATTATCGGCGGCGGTATGGCGAATACATTCCTCAAAGCACAGGGTTACGGTATTGGTGCTTCTCTGTGTGAAGACGACAAGCTCGACCTCGCACGTACGTTGATGGATCAGGCGAAAGAGCGCGGTGTTCAATTGCTGATGCCAGTTGATGTTGTGGTAGCTGACCGTTTTGCGGCAGATGCCGAGAAGCAGGTCGTAGCAATTGATGCGATTCCAGAGGGCTGGATGGCACTCGATATCGGGCCAAAAACAGTAGATCAGTACCACAGCGTCATTGTAGAATCCAAAACAGTGGTGTGGAACGGTCCGATGGGCGTATTTGAAATGGATGCTTTTGCAGGCGGCACGATTGGTGTAGCCAAGGCGATGGCAGTATGCAGCGGTACGACCATCATCGGTGGCGGGGATTCCGTAGCAGCTGTGGAGAAAGCAGGCGTTGCCGAGCAGATGACACACATTTCTACAGGCGGCGGAGCGTCTCTGGAATTCATGGAAGGCAAGGAACTGCCAGGCGTAGCTGTGTTGGCAGATAATCAATAAGAGCGAAGAGGGGGAGTTTGCATGCGAACACCAATTATCGCGGGGAACTGGAAGATGTTCAAGACGATGGCCGAGGCAAGAGCATTTGCGCAGGACGCCAAGGCAGGCAACAATACTTCCGGGGTACAAAAAGTCATTTGCGCACCATTTACAGCGTTGGCTGCACTTAAGGAAGAACTGGCGGGCACGGATATTGCCATCGGCGCGCAAAACATGCATTTTGAAGAGCAAGGTGCTTATACAGGTGAAATCAGCGCGTCTATGCTGAAAGAAATCGGTGTGGAGTACGTGATCCTTGGTCACTCCGAGCGCCGTCAATATTTCAATGAAACAGATGAGACCGTGAACAAAAAGGTTGTAGCCGCATTAGCAGCAGGTCTCGTACCGATTGTGTGCGTAGGCGAGAGTCTGGAGCAGCGGGAAGCGGGCGAGACAGCTGACGTCGTTCGTACGCAGACAGAAGGTGCCTTTGCTGGAGTGGACGCTGCACAAGTGGCAGATACCGTTATTGCATACGAGCCGATTTGGGCGATTGGCACAGGCAAGTCTTCCACGGCAGAAGATGCCAATGAAACGATTGCCATTATTCGTAGCGTAATCGGTGAACGCTTCGGACAAGCGACAGCTGAAAAAGTGCGCATTCAATACGGCGGAAGCGTAAAGCCGGAAAACATCGCAAGCTACATGTCACAGCCGGATATCGACGGAGCATTGGTCGGTGGAGCGAGTCTTGTAGCGGACAGTTACTTGCAGCTAGTGGCAGGAGCTACGTCGCGATAGGAGGAGAAAGCAATGGCACAAAGACCAAAACCGGTTGCCCTTTTGATTGTAGATGGTTTTGCTCTGCGTAACGAGACGCATGGAAACGCAGTAGCACAAGCCAACAAGCCGAATTTCGACCGTTACTGGAACCAATACCCTCACGCGACACTGGAGGCAAGCGGGCTGGCTGTTGGGCTTCCAGAAGGACAGATGGGGAACTCCGAAGTAGGCCATCTCAATATCGGCGCAGGGCGTGTTGTTTATCAGGATTTGACGCGCATTACCAAGTCGATTCAAGAAGGCGCCTTTTTTGAAAACGAAACACTGATCGCTGCTTTCCAGCACGCGAAGCAAAACGGCAAGCAGCTTCATCTGTTCGGGCTTTTGTCCGATGGTGGTGTACACAGTCACATTAACCACCTGTTTGCAATGCTAGAGTTGGCGAAAAAGCAGGACTTTGCGGATGTGTTCATCCACGGTTTCCTCGATGGTCGCGATGTATCGCCTGACAGTGCAGTGGGATATATCGAACAGTTGCAAGCCAAAATCGCAGAGATCGGCGTTGGTCGCATTGCTACCGTACAAGGTCGCTACTACGCGATGGATCGGGACAAACGCTGGGAGCGCGTAGAGAAGGCGTATCGTGCCATGGTGTACGCAGATGCTCCGGCTTATCGTGATCCGGTTCAAGCAGTGAAAGAATCCTACGAAAAGTCCATTATGGATGAGTTCGTCATGCCAACCGTGATTCTCGATGAGGCAGGAAAACCAGTGACGACCGTTCAAAGCGGCGATTCGGTTATTTTTTATAATTTCCGCCCGGATCGTGCGATTCAAATGTCGCAAGCCTTTACGAATGAAGATTTCCGTGGCTTTGACCGCGGAGATGAGCGTCCACGCGATCTGCATTTTGTGTGCCTGACGCATTTTTCCGAGACAGTTGACGGGTATATCGCTTACAAGCCTTCCAATCTGGATAACACGTTGGGAGAGGTGCTTTCCCAGCAAGGCTTGAAGCAGTTGCGCATTGCCGAGACGGAGAAATATCCGCATGTGACGTTCTTCTTCAGTGGCGGGCGTGAAAAGGAGTTTCCAGGTGAGACGCGTATCTTGATTCCTTCGCCAAAAGTGGCGACGTACGATTTGCAGCCGGAGATGAGTGCTCCAGAGCTGACAGACGCGGTTGTCGCTGAGATCGAGGCAGAAAATTTTGATGCGATCATCCTGAACTTTGCCAACTGCGACATGGTTGGTCATTCCGGTATGATGGAGCCAACGATCAAAGCAGTCGAGACGGTCGATGCATGCTTGGGCCGAGTGGTCGATGCCATCGTAGCAAAAGGCGGCGTAGCCGTCATCACAGCTGACCACGGCAACGCGGATCTGATGCTGGATGAAGCGGGACGTCCGATTACTTCACACAGTACGTATCCGGTGCCTGTAATCGTGACTAAAGACGGGGCTGCTCTGCGCGAAGACGGTATTTTGGCCGACTTGTCCCCAACGCTTTTAGAGCTTTTGGGGGTAGCGCAACCGGTTGAAATGACAGGCAAATCGTTACTTGCAAAATAGACTTTACTGGGACACACTGTAAGGGTAGCTTGGCGTTTATCGAAATAGATTGTAAGTGCACATGAAAAAAGGAGATGGACGAGAAATGGCAATGATTACTGACATTTATGCACGCGAAATTATGGACTCCCGCGGTAATCCAACTGTGGAAGTAGAAGTGTATCTCGAAGATGGCTCGATGGGTCGCGCAGATGTTCCATCTGGAGCGTCTACAGGTGCGTATGAAGCAGTTGAGCTTCGCGACGGTGACAAATCCCGCTACTTGGGTAAAGGCGTTCTGAAAGCCGTAGAGAACGTGAATGAAATCATTGCTCCTGAACTGATCGGCATGGACGCTCTCGATCAAGTTGGCATCGATATGGCGATGATTCAGCTCGACGGTACACCAAACAAAGCCAAGCTAGGCGCAAACGCGATTCTCGGCGTGTCCATGGCAGTAGCACGTGCAGCTGCAGACTCTCTCGGCGTTCCTCTCTACAACTACCTCGGTGGCTTCAACGCGAGAATGTTGCCAGTGCCTATGATGAACATCCTGAACGGTGGTAAGCACGCAGACAACACTGTAGACATTCAGGAATTCATGGTCATGCCAGTAGGTGCTACGTCCTTCAAGGAAGCGCTGCGCACAGGTGCGGAAATTTTCCACTCCCTGAAAAAAGTATTGGGTGAAAAAGGTCTGAGCACAGCAGTAGGGGATGAGGGTGGCTTCGCTCCAAACCTGAAATCCAACGAAGAAGCGATCACAACCATTTTGGATGCGATCAAGGCAGCAGGCTATGAGCCAGGCAAAGACGTGTTCCTCGCACTGGACGTTGCAGCTACAGAAATGTTCAAAGATGGCAAATACCACTTCGAAGGCGAAGGCGTTGTGAAAACAACAGAAGAAATGATCGCGTTCTACGAAGATCTGGTAAGCAAATACCCAATCATCTCTATCGAAGACGGTTTGTCTGAAGACGACTGGGATGGCTGGAAAGCACTGACTGACAAGCTGGGTAGCAAAGTTCAGCTGGTAGGCGACGACTTGTTCGTAACGAACACCGAGCGTCTGGCTCGCGGAATCGAAACCTCTACAGGTAACTCCATTCTGGTAAAAGTAAACCAAATCGGTACGCTGACAGAAACCTTCGAAGCAATCGAAATGGCGAAGCTGGCTGGCTATACTGCGGTGATCTCCCACCGTTCCGGTGAAACCGAAGACTCTACGATTTCGGATATCGCAGTGGCTACAAATGCAGGTCAAATCAAGACTGGTGCGCCTTCCCGCACTGACCGCGTAGCGAAGTACAACCAATTGCTGCGTATTGAAGACGAACTCGCTGATACAGCTCGTTTTGGCGGTCGTTCTGCATTCTACAACCTGAAGAAGTAAGCTTACATGATTGATAGATAAAAAGAACAGTGGCAGTCCAGGATGCAAGAAAGTCCGGGACTGCCACTGTTCTTTTTGTAGGATGAAAGAAACATGCCATTGCACTCAAGTTTTTGCATACGAAAAAAGACTGCCCATACTACTGATGGACAGTCTTTTTGTTGTTTGGCGTTTATGACATGGCGAATGCTTTGGGTTCGGCCTGCACAAAGCCCAGGCGGCTTTTACTGTACGGGATGCACATAGGAGTTCCGTACAGCGGGTCTTGCGTAATTTGGCAATCCATATCGAAAACCGTACGGACAAGGTCGGTCGTCAGTACTTCGTTTGGAGCCCCTTCTGCCACTACGGTCTGATTGTGAACGGCAACGATATGATGGGCATAGCGGCAAGCGAGATTCAGATCGTGAAGCACCATGACGATGGTGCGCTGTTCTGTTTGATTCAGTTCAAACAACAGGTCCAAAATCTCAATCTGATGCGACATATCCAAATAAGTCGTAGGCTCATCCAGCAAAATCGTTTCGGTACCTTGGGCGAGCGTCATTGCAATCCAGGCGCGTTGACGTTGTCCGCCAGAGAGACTGTCGACGGCACGGTTAGCCATATCCGTGAGTTGAGTAGCTGCCAATGCTTTGTTGACCATCTGCTCGTCTTCTTCTGACCATTGCTGTAGCCAGTTTTGATAAGGATAGCGTCCTTGTTTGACCAATTGTAGAATCGTTAATCCTTCTGGTGCAGATGGGCCTTGAGGAAGGATGGCAAGACGTTTGGCTACCTCTTTGGTAGAGCGCTTTGCGATTGATTCTCCTTCAAGCAGGATGGCACCTTCCTTTGGTTTGAGTAAACGTGCCAGAGAGCGCAGCAATGTCGATTTGCCACTGCCATTACTACCAATGAAAACAGTTATTTTTCCACGCGGGATGTTTAAATCTAATGCTTCAATGATGTTGCGTTCTCCGTACGATAACGTAAGCCGTTGGGTTTCCAAAGCTTGCATATGGGTTGGACTCCTTTCAAACGCATAGGAAGTTAAAAAATATATTCAGGGCCGCATGTGGCTATGGTGGGAGCAGAATATTTCCAGTCTAGGCTCCAGGCTACGTCCCACTGGAAGCGTGCACTGTCCGCTCCGAAGGACTCCACAAGTCGCTACGTCTGGAAATATTTTTCTCTGGCGTTACTGATCACATTCATCAATCTTTTAAAGGCTTTTTAAAATCCGTATAGCACGACAGCTCGTAGAGGAAACAGGAGAAATAAGCGAAGATCTTTGGCACGTCGACCAAGACGGAATGCAAAAAGCGAAACACCTTCTTAAGCGTCCACCTCTGAAAAACTTCCTGAAAGAACCACTTTGGACGCGGTTTCGCTTTTTGCATGGAGTCGGGCAATGAATCCCTCAGTGGTTGGGACAAGAAGCTGAGCGTTTTCTCCTGTTTCCTCCCCACCACCACAGCGGGACAAAGTTCTTTACTAGCGATTTCGGTTTTTGTACAGCAAGTAGATGAAAAACGGAGCGCCGATGGCAGAGGTGAATACCCCTACAGGCACTTCGATTGGTGAAAAAGCCATCCGTGCAATCAAATCCGCAAGCAATACGATAATGGCACCCAAGAAAGCCGAGAGTGTCATGGCACCGCCAAAGGACGGACCAATCAGTTGTTTGGCAATGTGAGGGGCCAGCAAAGCCACAAAGCTGATGTCTCCTCCAACAGAGACGGCTGTTCCCGTCAAAGCCGCGCAAATCATGAGCAGGAGGAAGCGATCCAATTGCAAGGAACTGCCGAGACTCGTCGCCAGATCATCGCCGAGCTGTTGAATGTTCACGCGTCTAGCAAGTAAGGCGGCTACGAGAATCAGTCCGACGACCCACGGCAAAATCATGAATACGTCGTTCCAGGCAACGCCGTAGATGCTTCCTGTCAGCCAGAGCAATGCCTTATTTTGCAGCAAAAACGGGCTGAACATGATCAGCATGGTGACAATGGCACCCGCTGCGATTTTGATTCCAACACCGATCATGACGAGACGAAGCGGCGTAACGCCTTTTTTCCAAGAGAGGGCGTACAGCAGGAATGTTGTCAATGTCGCTCCCAAAAAAGCGATGGGAGGAAGCCATTTGATGCTCGCTGTTTCAAATAGGATCAAAAAGCCGACTGCAAAAACAGATGCTCCACCGGATACTCCAAGAATATCTGGGGAAGCCAACGGATTGCGGACGAGGCCCTGCATGATGGCACCAGCAACGGCAAGTGCGGCACCTACCAGAATCGCGATGACGATGCGCGGCAGGCGAAATTGCTCCACAATCAAAGCATTCTCTTCTGAACCGATTCCCAACAAAACTTTGATCACATCGAGCGGGGCGATTTTCATTTCACCCATTCCGAGACTGACAACCGCCACTGCGATGACGATCAGCAAGGCGAGTAGCGAAAACCAGATCGTCTTTTTATGTAGCTGAAACGATGAAAAGCGCTTGCCGATGCGAAGAGACAGGTAGTCTTTCATTATTTATCCAGCCCCTTGCGTGCGACATAGATGAAGAAAGGAATCCCGATCAGGGCTGTCATTACTCCAATAGGAACTTCTGAAGGCATTGCGATATACCGAGCGCCGATGTCTGCTAACAGCAGTAGGATGGAACCAAGCAGACCGCTGTACAAAAGCACCCAGCGAGTGTCGATTCCAACGAGATAGCGGGCCAGATGCGGAGTAACCAATCCGACAAAACCAATGGGTCCAGCAACAGCAACCGCGCAACCGGATAAGAGAACAATGACGATTCCAACACTGAATTTGACCAATAATGTGCGTTGTCCGAGACCTTTTGCTACGTCATCACCCATCAATAAGGTTTGAATCGGACGTGCGAGGACAAAAGCAGCGATCCAGGCGATGATCATATAAGGAAAGACAGTGGCTAAATACTCCAGCTTTCTGCCTCCGACTGACCCTGCTAGCCAGAACAGCACCTCGTCAGTAGCTTTTTCATTAAGGACCATCATGCCGTGTCGGATTGAGGAAGCCAAAGCGGTGATAGCTGCACCCGCTAGAACCAGCTTCACAGGTGAAAGCCCATCTCTGCCGAATGAACCGAGCAAGTAAACGATCAAACCTGCTACAGCGGCTCCTAAAAAGGAAATCCACGTAAACTGAGTCAAGGAGCTGATTCCGACAAAAGTAACGGCGAACACAACAAAAAGAGAAGCACCTGCATTAAGACCGAACAGTTCAACGTCTGCAACAGGGTTTCTCGTCAAGGATTGGAGCAGAGTTCCGGCCAAGCCGAGGCAAAAACCGACCGTAAGCGCATTGAGCACACGCGGTACTCGCACTTCTTTAATGACAATGTGCTCATTGGAGCCGTTGAAATTCGTGTAGGCATCAATCGCAGTTTGCCAACTTGTGTCAATGACGCCAAAGATGAGGCTGGCATAACTGAGGTAAGTCAGGAGAAGAAGGGCGAATACCACTCCCAGAATTTTACGAAAGTTGCTAGCTAAAAAAGAATTCATGATGGCTACATCCTTATTTCTTAGATGGTTTCATAGTTAAGTGTAGAGCTACATAAAGGAAGTGTCAATGACGTTGATAGTCATTATCATTTTGTGATTGACTTTTGACAAGCAGGGGAGTAGGATAGACTCTGTCATTGATATGAATTCTCATTATAGAAAAGGGAAAGGGGTCCTTTCATCATGTTTTCTCGTACATATCGGACCGCAAGCGGTAAAGCTTTCTTTGCTGTCTTAATGGCGCTCTTGCTGGTTGTTACAGGTTGTGGTACTCCGCAAGCAAGTGAACAAAAGCCGGCAGAACAAAAGCCTGCTGATCAAGCAACAGGCAATTCGGAGGGTTCCGGCCAAAGCTACACAGTGAAACACGCGATGGGCGAAACAACCATTAAAGGTACACCAGAACGCATCGTCATGTTGACCAACCAAGGTACAGAAACCTTGATGGCTCTTGGTGTGAAGCCAGTAGGGGCTGTAGGCTCGACCGTTGATCCTACTCAATTCTACGATTTCACCAAGTCTTTCCTTGAGGGTACAAAATCCGTAGGTACAGAAGGTCAACCTAACCTGGAAGCAATCGCTGCACTGAAACCTGACCTGATTCTGGGTATGAAATTCCGTCACGAAAAAATTTATCAACAATTGACTGCAATTGCTCCAACGGTATTCGTTGACGAGCCACGCGGCGACTGGAAAGAAAACTTCTCCTTGTTCTCAGAAGCAGTAAACAAAAAGGCTGAGGGTGAAAAAGTCCTCGCTGACTGGAACAAGCGCGTAGAAGAATTCAAAACAAAAGCTGGCGACAAGCTGAACACGAAAGTATCCGTTGTACGCTTCATGCCAGGTAAAGTTCGCATCTACTACAAAAACACCTTCACTGGCGCGATCTTCAAAGACCTTGGCCTGGCACGTCCAGCTTCCCAAGACAAAGACGATTTCGCAGCAGAAGTAACCAAAGAGCGCATTCCAGAAATGGACGGCGACATCATGTTCTACTTCACGTACGAAACAGGCAAAGGCGAAGCTTCCAAGCTGGAGCAAGAGTGGACGAACGATCCTCTCTGGAAAAACCTGAACGTCGTGAAAAACAATAAAGCATTCAAAGTGGATGACACCATCTGGAATACTTCCGGTGGCGTAATCGCAGCCAATAAAGTACTGGATGAGCTGGAAGGCTACATCATCGGTAAATAATGAAAAAAAGACGGGACTGATGCTCCCGTCTTTTTTGTGTGGTTATCCTGCCATGTTGTTGAATGTTCCTCGTGGGTAGTAAATGTTTACGTGATCGATGTAGAGGGTGTTTGGGTCATCGGTCATGATACCTGAGAAAATGAATTTTAATTCATAATCAGGGGTTACCTTGTAGGTGTAGATGGTTTGGCCGCCTGTTGTGGTTTTGCTAGCTGGCTCCCCAAGTGTTTCACGCACCTCGGCAAGTGTGATTGCTTGCAGGCGTGGGTCGTAGGAGCGAATATCAACGATCTGCATTCCTTTGTTAAAGGCGAAGACTAGATTGAGATCCCGGTACGTATTGTACGTGATGCCATTGATGAAGGAGACGACATCCGGTTTGCCCAGCTGTTTTTCTGCGTCATCGAACATATCTTTTTCTACACGATACTGACTGCCAAAGGTTTGGCCTTTCCGGGCGAGATCACGCACGCTTTGCAAAATCTCGGCATTGTTCGCATACAGCATGAGATTTTTGTTTCCTTGCGGGTAATACAGATGGTATTCAACAAGAATCAGGTCTTCCTTGTTCGTGCTTTTTGTTCCTTGGAAGTGGAATTTCACCTGATAGTTGTTTGTGACATCGTAGGTGTAAATCGTTTGATTACCAAACTCGCTGATACGCCCTGGCTTTCCCCAGCTCTTTTCGACGGCAGACAGGCTAATTTGTTGCAAACGTAAATCTGTCCTGTGCATGTCTACGATCTGCATACCTTTGTTGTAGCCAAATACGACTTCTTTTTTCGGGTAGGCGGAGTAGATCAATCCATTTGCCGTGTAGGTTTTCTCAGGTTTTCCCCAGCCCTTTTCGACTTCATCTACCGTTTTTTCTAGAACGAAAGGAAGGGAGATAACTCTGCCTTCTTTCGCATTTGAGCGAATTTGTGACAAGAGCTCCTCTGACTGCGGAGATGGCGGTGTCGTTACGCTGTTGTTTGGACCCGGTCCCGGAGAAGCAGTAGGAGAGCCAGGAGCAATAGGCGCAACGGTGCCCGGCATTGTACTCTGTTGTTGATTCGTAAGGAGTGAGGCTCCCAGCCAGACGGTCACAGCAAGTACCGAGCAGAGGGCCAATCCCTTTCCAAGCGCAGAGAAACCACGATAAGAAGCAGTCCCCCCAGATTTGCTCACATTTGTTTGGCGAATAGCAGAAACGATCTCGTGCTTTTGTTCTCCGCTCATTTTCATATCCGGCATCCCTTTCAATTTAGCTAGTAAGTCATGGTCTGAATTAGATCGCATCGCCAATCATCTCCTTTTTCTCACGCTCAAGTATTTCCCTGACAGCCTTCATGGCACGGTGCAGTGTCACGTTTACTTTGTTTTCGGACCACCCAAGTATTTCAGCCGTCTCCTTGGAGGACAGTCCTTTGACTCCACGCAAAATGAGCACCTCGCGAAAAGCGGGCTTTACTTCACGGATTGCATGATAAAGTGCTTGGTGCTCCTCATGTACATGCAGAATTTCTTCCGGTGTTTTTTCTTCCGTCTCTATATTCGCCAGCCATTTATCTGGCAGCCAATTACGAAGACGTTGCTTTCGTTTATGATCGATGGCGGTATTCCTCGCGATCGTCAATAGCCATGTTTTCGGTTGCGATCTGCCTTCGAATGCATCCAGAGACCGAAGCGCTTTTAAAAAGACATCCTGGACGAGGTCTTCTACATCGCGGGTTCCTGTGTAGTAAATAAGAAATTTGTAAATATCATCGCCATAGCGCAGGAACCATTGCTCCATTAAACCGTTTTTGTCCATAGCTGAACCACCTTTTGTACGTTCTACTTGTAATTTGACGACTCAGGGTGCATTTCATTACAAAAACAAAAAAACTGCCGGAAGCAAAGGTCCGGCAGTGTGTGCATTTACGAGTGGAGCATGGAATCCCGAGTAAACCAGAGCTGATAACTGAGCACGCTGATTAGAACCGCCGAAATAGCCGCAGAGGAGCTGAAGCTGAGCATAATGAGGATTTGGTAGCGCACGGCCTCGATGGGACTGGCACCTGCGACGATCATTCCAGTCATCATCCCTGGCAATTGGACGAGTCCGATTGTTTTCATCGTGTCAAAGGTAGGAATCATGCTCGCTTTGACAGCGCGCTTCAACACCACATGCACGGCTTGGCGTGTAGTGGCTCCCAGACAAAGCAGTGTTTCGATTTCCCCACGAGAGGCTTCTACTTCTCTGTTCATATGCGTGAGAAAAAGGCTCGTGACGATCATAGAGCTGCCTATAATCATGCCGCTCATCGGGATGAGGTACTGCGGCGTAGGAGAGACAAGCCCGAGTACAACCAACAGTCCCATGGTGATGATCTCTGTTATCGCAAGTGAAAGGGAGATCCGCCAAAAGATCCCCGATAAATGCTTCGCTCTGCTGGCAGCGTTCCACGAAGCGACCAAGATCATCATGAGAATGATCACGAAAATAAACCAGACACTATCGGCAGCAAAGACAAAATGTAGGACATAGCCGATCGCGAGCAACTGAACGGTCGAACGGATGGTGCCAATCAAAATGTCTTTTTCCAAACCGAGCTTCTGCCAAACAGAGAGCAGAAGGGCAATGAAAACAAAGGCATAGGCAAAGAGTAGCCACATGTATGAAAACGTAAAAGTATGCGTCATCGCTGCACCTCACTTAAGGCAGCAAAGACATTTCCATCTTGCAAAAATTCACGAGCTTCAACGGATTGGGGCGAGTGGAAAAACGCTTCACATTCAGCATCTTCTGCGAGCTGGTGGTTGGCCATAAACCAAATGCGCTTGCAAGCCACTCGCGCTTCTTCTAAATCATGCGTGACCCAAATTAAGGTCGTGCCCGTTTGCCGGTGCAAATCGACGAGGAGACGCTCAGCAGCCTGCTTGCTTTTCATATCGAGTGAAGCGGTGACCTCATCCAGCAGCAGGACAGGTGGCTGAAGCAACAAGCTGCGAACGAGAGCGAGTCGTTGTTTTTCACCACCGGACAGTTGAGCGGCTGGTTTTGACCAATCGATCTCTTCCATATATAACTGCTCCATCAAGTCAGAGGCGAGCTTCTTATCAAAAGGACGTTGATGCAAGGTACTTACTGTCCGCAGGTTGTCTTCCACACTGCCTGGCAGCATAACAGCCTGCTGTGCCACATAACTGATTTTCATTCGCCAAGCTTTCGCGTCCCACAATGACATTTCTTTATTCTCTAAAAAAACCTTACCGGCATCAGGGTGCAGAAGACGACCCAAAATACGGAGCAAGGTGCTTTTTCCTTGGCCTGATCTTCCTAGAATTCCAATAATCGTAGGTTCTTTAATACTAGCGTTTACGTCACGAAACAACCATGTACTCGTGGGAGAGTGGATTTGTTTCCCCAAAGCTTCGATCTTGATGGTCATATGTAAAAGCCTCCCCATTAACGCGGAAAACACCGAAGAGGACGAGTCTTCGGTGTTTCTTTCTTACTGGCTATCTATGTACTTATTTTTTCTCCGACAGCCACTGTGAAACCGCTTGAATTTCTGGTTGTTTCTTCAGCATTCCAGGAGGCATACCGCCCTTACCATCTTTGATGATTTTAGCAATGTCGTCAGCGCTGAGCGTCGCTCCAATTTTCGTCAGGTTTGGACCTGCAATGCCTTCGAGATTTTGACCGTGACAGGAAGCGCAATTTTGTTTAAATACAGCAGCAGCGTCAATTTGTGCAGTTGGTGCGCCGCCACCATTGGCTTCTTCGCCATGTTTTGGTGGGAAAATGATTGAACCTACAAGTGCGATGAGAAAAACTAGAAACAAGATACCAAACGAAGTGAAAAAGGCCTTCGCGGAATCAATTACATCGTTTTGATTCATGTCTTTTTTGTTGGACCCAGCCATCTGACAAAGACCTCCCAAAGCAAATAATAAAGTTTCATGGTAATTTTACGGCAAAAGTTTGACAATATCAAGGAGACTACCAAACAAGACAAAGAAAGTACACAATTTGCCATTATTTCGTAAAAACACGTTGCTCTTATTCTACCTTATAACGGTCAATATTATTTGAAAGAATTTCTCTTATAAATGGAAGGGATAGCGGGTTGCTGTTACCAGACAAGTGTGATAAAGTTGTTGTATTGGTTTTTTCCGCCTTGGAAATACGTTTTGAGGTGAATGAAAATGGCATTGGCTGCGAAAATTTTACTTGTGATCGCAAGTATTGGCTTAATTATCGTCGTGTTGCTGCAATCGGGAAAAAGTGCCGGCCTTTCCGGAGCGATTGGTGGCGGCGCAGAGCAACTGATGGGCAAACAAAAAGCCCGCGGGATTGACGCACTTTTAGGGAAACTGACCGTTGTATTTGCGGTTGGCTTCATGATTTTTGCGATTTTGCTCGGGTATTTCTTGAAATCAGGAGCGTAATAGACGAACGGCCGAAAGACAGCGAGTGCAACTTGCTGTCTTTTTCTCTATTCCGATTGCGATATGCAGGAACGGTGAATACTACATAATAGGATGGTCATGGAGAAACGCGGGAATGCCACGCGAAAAAGGAGGTTTGTGAATGGAAGACCAAGAAAAAATACTCGCGTTTATGCGAGAGCAAGCATACCACCCGATGACGGTGAGGGAACTGGAAGAAGCGTTTGGAATCAAGGATTCTGTCACGTTCAAGGAGCTTGTGAAAACGCTGAATGCACTGGAAGCGAGCGGAGAGGTGATCCGCACCAGAGCGAATCGGTATGGCGTGCCTGAAAAAATGAATCTGGTACGCGGACGTCTGCAAAGTCATCCGAAGGGCTTTGGATTTGTGATCCCGGAGACACCTGACTCGGATGACGTATATGTACATGCGAATGATATGAATGGTGCACTCCATGGCGATACGGTTTTTGTCCGCGTGGAAAAAGAAGCGGGCGGCAATCGCCTGGAAGGGCAGATCATCCGCATTGTCGAGCGCGGAATCAAGCAGGTTGTAGGGACATTCAAGGATGAGAGGCATTACGCGTTTGTCATCCCCGACGAAAAGCGAATCGGCAAAGATATTTTTATCCCGAAGGACTCCTTTAATGGAGCAGTAGATGGTCACAAGGTAGTCGTGAACATCGTTCGCTATCCAGAGGGGCGTGTGAATCCAGAGGGTGAAGTCGTCGAGATTCTCGGACATAAGAACGATCCGGGCGTCGATATTCTGTCGATCATCCGTAAGTTTAACTTGCCTGAGGCTTTTCCTGAGGACGTATTAGCTGAGGCTGAGGCGGCACCAGATGAGATATCCGAGGAAGAGATCAAGGGTCGGCGTGACTTACGTGATCGTATGATGGTCACCATTGATGGAGCAGATGCCAAAGACTTGGATGATGCGGTGTCTCTTGAGAAGCTGCCAAATGGAAACGTAAGACTCGGTGTGCATATCGCTGACGTGAGTTATTACGTTCGCGATAAGTCCCAGCTGGATAATGAGGCGTATCGTCGCGGTACCAGTGTCTACTTGGTTGACCGCGTCATTCCGATGCTGCCACATCGCTTGTCCAACGGAATATGCAGTCTCAATCCGCAGGTGGATCGCTTGACGATTTCTTGTGATATGGAGATGGATGCAGGCGGGAACACCGTTAAGTACGATATATTTTTGAGCGTGATTCGTACAGATGAGCGCATGACGTATGCGGATGTACGAAGTATTTTGGACGACAAGGACGAAGCGCTGATCGAGAAGTACAGCCAACTCGTCCCGATGTTCGAGGAAATGAAGAATTTGGCATTGAAGTTGCGTGGAAAACGTATGCAGCGTGGTGCCATTGACTTTGACTTCCGCGAAGCGAAAATTTATGTGGATGAAGCGGGTACACCTACGGAAATCGGCTTCCGCACGAGATCGATTGCGGAGCAGATCATCGAAGAGTTCATGCTCGCTGCCAACGAAACAGTGGCGGAGCACTTCCACTGGATGAAGCAGCCGTTCATGTACCGGATTCACGAAGACCCGAACGCTGAAAAGCTCATGGCCTTCATGGAGTTCATCACGAATTTTGGCTACTCGATCCGCGGGAAGGGCAATTCTGTTCATCCACGTGCGTTGCAGCAGCTGCTGGAAGAGGTAAAAGGAACGCCGGAAGAAATTATTATCAGCACCGTCATGCTGCGTTCGATGAAGCAAGCGCGTTACGACGCGGAAAGTCTGGGGCATTACGGCTTGTCTACGGAGTTTTATACCCATTTCACTTCGCCGATTCGCCGTTATCCCGACCTGATCGTCCACCGCCGTATTCGCGAATGGATCGAGTTGGGGAATCAAATATCAGAAAAACGTCTGGGGTACTGGGCAGAGCAAATGCCAGTAATCGCAGAGCATGCGTCACAGCGTGAACGGTTGGCTGTCGATGCCGAGCGTGAAACAGACGATCTGAAAAAAGCGGAGTTCATGCTTGAGCGAGTGGGAGAAGAATTCGAAGGTGTCATCTCCAGCGTCACTTCGTTTGGGATTTTTGTCGAGCTGCCTAATACCATTGAAGGCTTGGTGCACGTCAGCTTTTTGACCGACGACTACTATCATTACCATGAGAAAATGTTTGCGCTGGTCGGTGAGCGTACTGGAAAGCAGTACCGGATCGGGGATGTCGTCGAGGTACGTGTAGCGAATGTCAACGTGGATGAACGCACCATCGACTTCGAAATCGTCGGGATGCCGAAGGCTGGCTTCCGTGGTAGCCGTGAGCGTACGCCTCGCGTAATAGATGGTCGCGGTGGGGATCGTAAGCCGACACGTGGCAAGCAACAAGATCGTTCACGTGCAGGCCGTCCAGATCGTCCTGGCAGACCAGATCGACCAGATCGACCAGATCGTCAAAAGGACAAAAAGCATCCGGCGGAAATCCGGCAGAAATACAAGGATCGCCGCAAAGCGGAAGGGAACAAACCTCCTCGTCGTACTGGATCGGGCAAAGCATCGAACGGTGAAGAAGTGCTGCCAATCGGTACAGGAGAAGGAGATACCCCAGCGAAACGCCAGAAGGGATTCTGGGAAGATCTCGTCAAGTCCAAGAAAAAGAATCGCAAAAATGTAGCCAGTCAGGTGAAACGGAAACGCCGTTAAACAATTGTTTAAACCCCGAAAAGTACTCGGAGCGATCCGTTTCCCTTTTCGGGGATGGCTATTTACCGGGTAAATGACTTGCCACAATGGGCAAAATTTGCTAGACTAACTGGTACGAAACGCAGTACGTACAAGTGAGGTGATCTCCATGTCAAAAGAGAAGGCCGGAACCAAGACAATCGCCCAAAACCGAAAAGCGCGCCACGATTACCACATCGAGCAAGTATACGAGGCAGGCATTGAGCTGACCGGTACGGAGATCAAGTCCGTGCGTGCGGCGCGTGTCCAGCTCAAGGACAGCTTTGCCCGTGTTCAGAATGGCGAATTGCTTCTGTACAATGTGCACATCAGTCCGTACGAGCAGGGAAATCGTTTTAACCATGAGCCAGAGCGGACTCGCAAGCTGCTGATGCGCCGCTTGGAAATCCTCAAGCTCAATGGTCTGATTCGCGAAAGAGGCTACTCACTGGTCCCGCTCAGCATTTATTTGAAGGGCGGCTGGGCCAAGGTCGAGCTCGCACTTGTCAAAGGGAAAAAGAACTACGACAAGCGCGAAGACCTCAAGAAAAAAGAGTCTGCGCGTGATATCGATCGTGCTCTGCGCGAACGTCAAAAAGGTTGATTGGATTGCACTGGCAGGCTTGGCAGCAATCAACGTTGAGTTTTGGTTGTCGCCTGTGCTATATTTAATAAGCAACAACAAGCCAATACACTGTTCAATATAGTCTAGGTGCGGATTTAATGGCTCTTCACCTAGACTTTTTCTCACCTACCTGGGGGCGTTCTGGATTCGACGGGGATGGTAGAGCATGAGAAGCGAGCCGGGGGGCTGCGGACCTCGTCAACAACGCGGAACGCCATTAACTGGCAACAAACAACTTTCTCTCGCTGCTTAATAACCAGTGAGGCGCTACCATTCCATCGCCCATGTGGCATGACTAGCGCTCAACTTTAGTGGGATACGCCGGAGGCTTCCGCCTGGAGCCGAAGGAAGAAGATCAATCAGGCTAGGTAACGGGTCAGCGCGTCACTCCGCGAATCCGTACCGAAATTTAAATGAGTGACTGCGCTCGGAGATGCTCATGTATCGCTGTTTTCGGACGGGGGTTCGAATCCCCCCGCCTCCACCAAATACATAAAGTGAAGCCACCTGATGAGGGTGGCTTTTTTGTGTTTATGGGGGAACTGTTCTCTGGGCATACTGGCGTGAAAACCACTATCCTCTATAAGTAAGGATATAGAAGTCTGATGTAGCGGTTGTAATGCCCCAGCCTGGTGGAATTGGGGTAATTTTTGCGGTCTGTACGGTCTGTCCAAAGCTTGCCCCTCCTACATACTTCAGTTGATAAAAATCTGAAGTTGCTAGAGTAATCACCCAGTTTTCTGGAACTTGGGTTATTTTTGCGGTCTGAATGGTATATCCGAAGCTTGCTCCTCCTACATACGTCCATACAAAGAAATCACTTGTTGCAACAGTGATCACCCAGTCTTTTGGAATGGGGGTCGTTCTAGCAGTCTGTACTGTCTGACCCAACTTTGCTCCACCTACATATTGGATGACGTAGTAGTCACTCATTACTGTTGTAATGACCCAATCTGGAGGAATAGGAGTTGATTTCGAAATTTGTCTTGTAGCTCCAAAATTAACACTAGTTACTCTTGATACTTTATGAGAGTCGGTTGAATGATTTTGAAGTAACGTTTCCTGAGAAGAAGATGTTGTGAGTTCAGTAGCCTTGGTAGGAATGGATAGTGACATTGTAACTACTAGTAGACCTAAAGCAGAAACCATACTTTTTTTAAGCATGACCAAAACACCCTTTCATAAGAAATATTTTCTGTTAGGATTCGCTTTTGTTTCATTAAGCTCCTTCGATTATTTGGTGTTATTTCAATATTTTGACATAAAATGTTATAGACTTAATGGTGGCTTAACGATCTCCTTCCTAGACATAGAGCCTACCCCATCGTATGGATTACCTTTTTCGTGATCGCTTCAAAATTTCTTCCAATAAACTTCGCGCCTACATCACCGTAGTGGTAGAACTCCATGGCGGCAACTACGATTTGGTAGAAAAAGCACTTAGTAAGATTGATTCAATCGAGCATCGCCACTAAAAAAGCAAACGCAATCTGCATCGGAGCTCTTACTTCTAGCTCACTTGCCTCGTTCGTTTTCTGATTCGGTGAGGGAAAGCTGTGTCTCACGAAACCGATCTACAAGAAGGACTGTCCCGATTTAACGATCGAGACAGTCCTTCTTTGCGCTACGACTCCAGGCGTGACGAAGCAAGCCTATTTCTTCAATATAACCCACTCGACAATCACAAAATTAAGAATAAGCCCAGCCCAAATGTTTACATTCAAAACCTCTCCAATGACGGTTTCCATACCATGCGGAATAGAAAAACCGTGAAAAATAAAGTACAGTAGGAGTAGTACTGGCACCAATAGACGCGCGCTTATGGCAACTAATGTCATTCCAAAACTGCGAATCATCCACTTTCGGTGTTCCTCATATTGCTTGTTGATGGCGGTACGGTACCCTTTCCAGCAAGTGAACAGCCAAGCGAAAGATAAGACAAGGAAGCTTGTTGCCTTCATGAAATTTTCTGCATAAAAAATACCCCCAAAAGAGAGCAGTCCGCTGATAAACACACTGTACACATAAACCCTCCCAAGAAAACGATGTATCCTTGGGTTCTTTAGGCGAATTCGGTCGACAAACTGGAAAAAGCCAGTGAGAAGAGCAATGAAAGCAGAAACGATATGAGCAACTAATAAAGGATATTGAAGAGAACCGGAAATAATCGTTATGCGGCTGTTTGCAGGATCTAATGTTAAATAGGGAGCCATAAATGGAAGGATAACCACTAGCGATACAAGAAATAATCCCCACCAAATTTTAGGAAGTTTCTCAAGCACGTAAAAGCCTCTCCCCTCTGAATAATTTGCTTACCCCCATCCTAAACTTAATTTCAAAACAAACCCTAAACGATTTCTAAAAAAAGGATAAAAACTAGGGGAGGGGGCAAAACAAATGATTCAACAGCCTGACAATGAGTTGCAGGAGGGACATGCTGATGCAGGGAGGGAGTAAAGGAGGATATCCCGTTCATTGCATAAAAAAACAAAGACCAACATAGTAAATATCGCCGGTCTTTGACTCATTATCAGATATTAATTGGGCTCTAACACAAAGTAATACGGTTTGGAGAGAAGATTGTGCAAATGATCGCGTACTTCCACGTTTGGCAATCGGTTTAATGATTCGCTAATTTCTCGGTTCATGTCGGCGTACTGGATTTCATACTGCTCTTCCAGGCCCACTTTTTGTTTCTCCTCGTGAATGACGCTAGCCAAACGCTTCGCTATCCCAAATAGCTCTTGATTGGTCTCGCCATAACCAGGTTCATTAGCGTTTGCCAAATATCCGCGCATCTCTGCCAATCGAGACAGGGTATCGCGCCAGTTCCATACTTGAATATTTTTTTCTCTTGTTTGAGAGCATATCTCAACAAAAGGATTTTTCGATAACAAATCTTCTAATGTACTCCATGAATCTGGTCGCAGGGATTCTTCGAGTTTTTGCAGGCAGTACGCATCAGGAGAGAGTAACTCTACCACTTCACGAAACGCTGGAATCGAGTTTCGTTGATAGCTTTTGATTCCCCACAAGCTATGTACCTGCAATGCCGTAGCAAATGACTTGCAGTGAGTATCGAGTTCTTGTAATTGTTCCTCATCTAGCTTATGACTAGCAAGAATCCTCGCTTTTACCTCATTATCAGGGATGTTTTCATTCGCTTCGCCTAATTGCATGTTTCTTTTGATGTACGTTCGAACCGTGTCTTTTGGTATCGATCTATCCTCTAGATTGCCGAGAATTCCAAATCGATAAGAGATAAACTCCTCGAATCCTTTACTACTTCCGAATCCATCATCAATGGCATGCAAATCTGGTTGCACTTCCATCATTTCAGCGAGCACCTGCTCCTCAAGTCCATAAATGCATGCTTCGATATGTGTCCAGTAGCTTCTGCATTCGTCTTCGCTCCCCAGTACACGTTGGTAGACGTCATGGAAGAAGAGGATATGAGCAATTTCGTGGAAGTAATTTTGAAAAGGAAACTTGATGTGACTTCCTTCCAAATACGATCCTGCATTTTGATAGATCCGTCCATGTTCTGGTCGGAATAACGTTGGTAGCGTCGAGTGTAAATCTAAGTATAATCCAATCCCTTCATTGTAACTATGTGCCCAAACAGCTAAATAGGTTGGGCTTAACAACAAAGCGATGGAGTGATTGGTAATTTGAACGGGCAAATTGAAATAGCCGCCGTTTATTTGAGGCTGCAAGCTTAACCAGGTCATCCCAACTGCTAGAGCCTGATATAAAGGAAATTCACCATCCGCTGCTGCTTCTCTACAATAACGTTGAAATTGACGTATATCGCTTACAATTCCATGGTTGTTAAAACCGTAGTTACCCTCGAATTGCTCAAGTCCCTCAATAAAATCCTCTGGTGATACCGTTAAAAATACGTTAATTCCATCCACCCATAGATCGGAACCGATCTCTGATTCTAGCCATGCGTCTGCGTCCACGGCAAGCTCTCTCAACTGATGATATCTTTCCAACAAATGCGCTTGATTCATAAACTGCACCATCCTGTCATGTTTGCTTACTGCCTGGAAAGTGAGAACTTTATGCAAAAAATTCAAGAGCACACGAGGTGCTCTTGAACAATTGATTACATTCTACATGCAATTGTTAAAATTGGAAGAGGAAGCAATTTCATTTCTTGAACGTTTTGATTATTAGAAAGTTGTGCTTTCACTACCTTTTTCATCGGCAATCCCGTCCTTCCTAGTTTTTATAATTTTATGGAAATCACGAATGCTTTTTGATTCTCTTACAAGCACACATCAACAACTACACGCCATTTCAGCGCTTTCATTTCTTGCACTTGTTTGTTCTTGTTTACTGCTACTTTTACGACCTTCTTCATGAGTTTACATCTCCTTTCCATAGAGGTAGAATTATATGACCTTTCTATCAACAAAAGGCTTAATTGTAATTATAAGGAAAATTGACAATTCATTTCAAGTTAAGAAAAATAAATATTTTCTGAAATATATAAATTTGGTTAATGGCGGCTTATTCCAGGGAAGGTACTTCCTGCTGCGACAATAGGGGTGCTTGTAGTAAACTGTATCAGGGGTGTAAGCTTGATTTCCGGCAACTTGGAGTAACTGAGCTTATAGCGATTGGAGTGTCTTTCTCTTGCAAGCGGAGCGGTACTTTGAGTTATGTATGTTTGAAAAGAATGTTTATTTAGAGTATAGTATCAGAATGAATAAATGAGGGTTGGGTAAGCAACCATCTGAATGAACATTTATGAATGAGAGATAGAGAACAATTAGGAGGATTTTTGTGTCACAGAAAGCGCCATTTTCTTTTGTAGTTACGATAGGATTCATGTTATTTGCTTTGTTTTTTGGAGCGGGTAATTTAATTTTTCCGCCCATGCTTGGCCAATTAGCAGGAACAAATGTATGGATAGCCAATGCAGGTTTTTTAGTTACAGGGGTCGGGTTACCTTTGTTAGCGATCACAGCCTTTGTTTATTCGGGAAAAGACGACTTGCGCTCTTTAGCCAGTCGCGTGCATCCCGTATTCGGAATGGTATTCACGATTGTTCTATATCTAGCAATCGGTCCGTTTTTTGCGATACCGAGATCAGGCAATGTATCGTTTGATATTGGGGTAAAGCCTTTCCTATCAGAACAGGCAGGTCCGGCACCGCTGATTCTATTTACCATCCTGTTTTTCGCAATTGCCTGCTTCTTATCGCTCAATCCTATGAAAATTATCCATGTAGTCGGAAAAATCTTAACTCCAATTAAATTAACGTTTATTGGAATTATTGCAGTAACGGCTATTATTTATCCAATTGGAGCCCTTCAAGCCCCGCAAGCAGATTATACATCCCATGTATTTTTCAAGGGTTTTCAAGAAGGGTATTTAACATTGGATGCGCTTGTAGCTTTTGTTTTTGGAATGATCATCGTGAATGCGATTAAAGAAAAGGGAGTTACTGCAAAAAAACAAGTATTGGCTGCGTGCGCAAAAGCAACAATGATAGCCGGTTTACTTCTCGCACTTTTCTATACCGCACTTTCCTTTATGGGTGCCTCTAGTGTAGAAAAGTTGGGCCACTTAGAAAATGGTGCTGAAGTTTTGGCGAAAGTTTCGAATTACTACTTTGGTTCTTATGGTGCCATTTTATTGGGATTAATGATTACAGTGGCATGTTTGACTACTAGTGTAGGACTTATTACAGCCTGCTCTTCCTTTTTTCATGCATGGTTTCCGAAGATCTCTTACAAAAAATTCGCGGTTATTTTGTCTGTTTTCAGTACACTCGTTGCCAATATTGGATTAACGCAACTCATTAAGGTCTCCGTTCCGATCTTAATGACCATGTATCCGATTGCGATCTCGTTACTCTTCTTGACGTTTCTGCACAAAGCATTCAATGGCAGACCAGAAGTGTATCAAGGAAGTTTACTTTTCACTTTTCTGATTAGTCTGTTTGATGGCTCAAAGGCTGCTGGATTCGAAAACAGTGTTGTCTATCATTATTTTACTCAGTACCTACCACTGTATGACGTAGGTTTGGGCTGGTTGCTGCCTTCTCTTATAGGCGGGGTATGCGGATACATGATCAGTGTATTCCGGAAGAATACGTACCACGTTCAAAAACAAAAAGAGGCATGAAAATAACGTACAAACCCGTCTCTTATCATATAGGAGACGGGTTTTGTTCATAAGTCAATCAGCATCGAGTGAGAGTTAAAAATATTTTTATTTTTCTAAAGTTTACAGATTGGAATTACTCATTTTATGGTATTCTATTTTTTGCGATGGATGTCATATATATGGGGTGCATAGGGTGAAAGGGCACACGACAGAGAAAGAACGGACGATTTTTGATCATACTGGAAATAGGATCAAGACAGAAGATCGAGAGATTCGAATTCTTACTAAGTATGAGGAACCACTGGTTGTCGTGTTAGGAAATGTGCTTAGCGATAGCGAATGCGATGAGCTAATCGAACATTCCAGAGAACGATTGCAACGTTCAAAAATAGGCGAAGATCGTTCAGTCAATTCTATTCGAACGAGCAGCGGGGTGTTCTGCGAGCAGACGGAGACGATTACAAGAATCGAGAAGCGGATCTCCCAAATCATGAACATTCCGATTGAGCATGGTGATGGCTTGCAAGTTCTACGATATACCCCTGGCCAAGAATATAAACCCCATTATGATTTCTTTGCAGAAACGAGTCGAGCAAGTACGAACAATCGCATTAGTACGCTCGTAATGTATTTGAATGATGTGGAGCAAGGCGGAGGAACGGTGTTCCCTTTGCTTAATTTATCTGTTTTCCCTACCAAAGGCATGGCTGTCTACTTTGAATATTTTTATAGCAATCAAGAATTAAACGAGTTCACTTTGCATGCAGGGACACAAGTGATCCATGGGGAAAAGTGGGTCGCAACGATGTGGATGAGAAGACAAAGCTTTCGGGTCTCCTAGATAATGATGTCCTACGCTATTGATAGGAACAAAACTACCACCTGACAAAGGTGGCTTTTTTATGTCCTCAAGCCAAAAGTCGTCTGTTTGAACTTTCTTATATACTTGAAACGAATATTATCAAGTGTTAGACTATTTGTTATTTATTGCATAATAGCTATAGGCTAAATACAAGGGGGCATCAGATGCCTGTCTTACAGAAGAAAGCAAACCACTCGAAAAAGATTAGTCTAGTGACACTTTTAACAGGACTAGTCTCTTTATCCGTTGTACTGACTGTTACTATCCTACTTATCTCATTCTATCAATCCAAAAAACAGGCACTGATTCACACGACGTTGACCTTAAATCACACAAGTGCACTTAAAATGAGTCACACCATAGACGCTTTGATAAAATCCATGCGGAGTAGCTTACAGTATTCGGCGAGCATCTTTTCCGATATGCACGAGATGGATGCAGATGAAATACATGGGAAGCTTGAATTGATACGTCGTACAAACAACTATTTTAATTCGATTATCGTGGTGGATGAAACCGGGCTTGTTCGAGGTGTGTCTCCCGAATCAATTGGTACAGCAGGAACCTATTTGAAAATGGATGTGGGGAAAACGGTATTGGCATTAAAAAAGCCTTATATTTCTGTACCCTATATCACTGCACATTCGAATCGTCTCATTTTGCTTATTAGTGAACCCATTTTTGATAAAGACGGAATCTACCGTGGTTTTATCGGGGGAACGATTTATCTTCATGAAGAGAACATTTTAAATACCATCCTGGGGAGCAACCCAACGGACGAGTTAGGTTCATCTTTCTACATCGTAGGATCAAACGGTTATTTGTTGTTCCATCGTGATGAAAGTCGGATCGGAGAGGATATCAGTGCCAATCCAGCCGTGCAGAAGCTCACTCAAGGGCAAAGTGGCTATGAACAGATTGTCAACTTGAGGGGACAGACGGAATTGGCCGCCTACGTGAAGGTTCCAGAGAACGACTGGGGTGTCGTTGTCGTGTCGAATATCAGTGTTGTTTATGAACAAGTAAATCGTGATATTCAACGCGTTTTGCTGTATACACTGCCTCCCTTTCTACTATTAATGCTAGTTGTGATTGGACTTGCGCGCAAAGTAGCAAGACCTTTCGTATCCCTGGCCGATCTTGTGAGCAAGGCAGGTAGAGAAGAGGTGGAGTTCTCCGAAGGTAAACAGCATTGGAATCGAGAGGCTGAGCTGTTAACTCGAGCCATTCGTTTTACATTAAACGATATCAAAAAACAGACAGATCAGTTGGCTCATGATGCGCGAACAGATCCGTTGACAGGGCTAACAAACCGAAGAACGCTCGAGGAAACCATGCAAAAATGGATGATGGAGCAAATCCCCTTTTCTCTTATTATGATGGACCTTGATCGATTTAAATCCATTAATGATACGTATGGTCATCAGTCTGGAGATGAGGTGTTGAAACATTTTGCGGAAATGATTTCTTCATCACTTCGGCCCGAAGATGTGAGCAGTCGCTTTGGCGGTGAGGAATTTGTTGTCCTTGTTTCCCATGCGGGCTTGGAGGAGGCCTATCAGGTGGCCGAACGAATACGCCATACCTTAGAAACAAGTACAAATCCAATCGGGCAGCCGCTAACCGTGTCACAAGGCATTGCGCACTATCCTTCCCATGCGGTTTCTGCTGAAGATCTGATGCATGTAGCTGACGAGGCCATGTACAAAGCGAAGAGATCGGGTAGGAACCAAACAATGATAGCGGAAGTGGAGTAATCTATATGAGGAGCGAAGAGGCGAGAGAGCGCCTCTTTCTTTTTGAAAAAAAATCACTTGTTCGGTGCTAAAAAAGTAAATTCAGAGATATATTATCTCGCGATTTACATATGCATGTAACAAATGGATAATTAAGGAAACTTCTAGTTCGAAATTGTGAAGCACATGATTCTTGTATCTCACTTTGGAAGAGGGGGATTCACATGGAGAATGTTGTCACAGGGGAACAGTATGAGAGGGCACAACGCTTGCATCCTGCCAATTATTACGACGCAGTATTCAATGCTTTTGTCAGGCCAAACTGGATCAGTGGGAATCGGTTCTGGTACATCCGAGAAATCCGTTTGGAAAAGGGGACTGGCAGGCAATATGTGATCGTAGATGCTGAACAGAATACGAGTCAGCCAGCATTCGATCACGCACGATTAGCTGTCTGTTTGTCAAGAAGGGCAGGAGAAACGTATAGCGCAGAAACATTGCCACTTGGGGAACTTTTATTTACCGAGAATGGATTGTCATTCCAGTTTAAGGTGGGCGGTACTGTCTGGAACTGTGATTTACAGGAATACAGCTGCAAGCCGATAGATCATGTGGATAAGCCGTCGATGGATGAACTGCCGTCTCCAGATGGAAAGTGGGTGGCGTTCGTATATGATCACAACTTGTATGTTCGGTCACTCGAGACCGGAAAGCGTTTCAGGCTAACCCGCGACGGCAAGGCTTACTATGATTACGGAACCCAACCTGAATGTCGGCTCTCGACGGTGGGGGAGCGATTGAATAACATAAAGCTTCCTCCAGTAGCGATTTGGTCACCCGATTCCAAGATGCTGTTGACCCATCGGCTTGATCAAAGAAAGGTGCGCAATTTGTATCTGATTCAATCGGTTCCGAAAGGCGAAGAAGTCAGACCGGTACTCCACTCGTACCGTTATCCACTAGTTGGCGATCCACACGTACCGTTGGCTGAGCTGGTCGTCTGTGATTTGGAAAGGCGAACCACAGTTAAGATTGAAAACGAGCCTTTACTGGCATGTCCAGTCTCACCCCTCACTCCGGGGATGCAAATGGCCGGATGGTCAGCCGACAGTAAACAGGTATATTTCGCCCGGATGTCCCGTGATGCTCGCTCTGTCGATTTTTCCGTGGCTGATCCTTGCTCCGGTGAGGTTTGCACACTACTTCGGGAACAAAGCGATACGTTTTTGAATCAAGACCTGCATAATCTCGGTGAAACTAATCCGAATATTCGGTTATTGGTTGATGGTTCGTTCATCTGGCACTCAGAGCGTGATGGGTGGAGTCACCTCTACCATTGCGATGGCAAAACGGGGGAAATTCGCAATCCGATCACATCGGGTTCCTGGACGGTACGAAAATTGATGGCAGTGGACGAGCAGCAGGGATGGGTGTATATCACTGGAGGGGGGCTAGAAGAGGGGCGCGATCCTTATTATCAACACCTGTATCGTGTTCGTCTGGATGGAACGGGTCTGTCGTTGCTGACGCCAGAAGATGCAGAGCATGATGTTGTGTTTTCTCCCAATCTGAAGTATTTCGTCGATACGTTTTCGCGAGTTGATTTGCCGCCTGTTTCTGTTCTCCGCTCGATAGATGGCACCCTGATTCGCGAATTGGAGCACGCTGATGTAGAAATGCTGCTCGAGATGGGGTACCAATTTCCAGAAAGGATTACCGTTAAAGCACGAGACGGTGTGACGGATCTTTATGGGGTGATGCTGCGTCCATTCCCGTTTGATCCTTCACGCAAGTATCCGGTCGTCGATTACATTTACGGGGGACCACAGATCATCAATACGCCGAAAGCTTTCGCGCTCGATCCCGGTCGAAGCCATGACCCGCTGGGTGGTGGACAATCTTTGGCGCAGTTGGGTTTTATCGTATTGATCCTAGATGGAATGGGGACACCTTATCGTTCTAAATGGTTCCATGATATCTCGAACGGAAAATTGGAGGAAGCAGGAGGTTTGCTTGACCATGTGACTGCGGTAAGGCAATTGGCTGAGCGCTACCCGTATGTGGATGTTGATCGGGTAGGCATTTGGGGCTCGTCAGGGGGAGGCTACGCTTCAACAAGGGCCATGCTCTCATTTCCAGCGTTTTACAAAGCTGCGGTTTCCGCGTGTGGTAATCATGATCAACGGCTGTATATAGCAGCATGGGCGGAACGCTATCAAGGTCTGTATGACCCGGACTTGTACAAGGATCAAGACAATGCACGTCTGGCAGCCAATCTGACAGGAAAGCTCTTACTGGTGAGCGGAGATATGGATGAAAATGTGCATCCTTCCCAAACGATTCGGATGGCGAATGCGCTGATTAAAGCGGATAAAGATTTTGACATGCTGCTATTGCCCAACCGACATCACGGCTTTTCTTTGGAACCGTACTTTATCCGCAGAAAGTGGGATTATTTTGTACGGCACTTGATGAGAGCAGAACCTCCGTGGGGGAATCAAATAGCCAGCAAAAAGGCCATTGATAAAGAGCCGATAGAGAAATAGTGTGTGGGAAAGAAAACGGTGAACTGCGAAGAGGAGCCCTAAGAAGAGCTCCTCTTTTCCTTTTTTATTAAAACTATGGAGTTTTTTTCCGAGGAGAAGGCAGTCGCTATTTTACCTCGCGAAAACTTGCACTGACCTTTTGCAGTTCTTGTTTGAGCGAATCAAACCTTTTCTGCTCAGTCCAAGCCATGATTTGATAAAAATGCGTAGGCGTTTCGAACACTGTCACAATATACGCGATTTTGACGCCGTCACCTTCCCCTTTGGCATTGAATTGGATGGCGACCTGGTTATTTACTACGGTACGAATCGGTTTATCAACGGATACATTTTCTACTGAATCTTCAATGTTTGCTTCAACGAAGTCTGCATAGTCCTGAAGTGTGAATGAACTGTCGAGATTCTGTTTGGCATCTGATAGTACGAGTAAATACTTTTCGCTGATTCGATTGGAGATGGCTATATCAGCCTCATCATGAAGGGCTGAATCCTTGCTCCAATCGGAAGGGGCTGTTATTTGAAGTTTTTTATCCTTGCTATAGAAAATTTCTTCGGTAGGCGTTCTTGATGCGAGATCGATTATCCCAAAAATCATACCAATGATGGATAAAACAGCAACGCTGGAGAAGACAACAGCGAGTACGGTTGTTTGCTTTTTGCTGACGATGTTCAGATCCTTCACCTTAACGACGTATGTATTCGCTGCTAGATCGCCTAACCGTTGTTTTTTGTCGGAAGCCAACACACTGATACCGGCTGGCAACCCGCCTAGAAGAAACGCATTTGCTTCGAATAGACGAATGAGGGAACGGATGAATGATTTCCATAACCCCGGCGGCCGTCCTTCTGCATTGACAGCAATGATGCGAAAAGTAAATTTTCCGATCGTATATCCGGTAAGTCCTTCTAACAGTACATAATAAGAACATAGGATAATGGCGGCTAGGATGAAGAAGTAAAGACTGTTGGCGTCTTTATCAATGGAAATCCCAAGGGAGAGTAATCCGATTAGAAAACAAGCGAGAAGAATATGATCGAGAACATGGGCTCCCCATCTCGTGAAAAAAATCGTCGCCCTGTCGTACGATTTCGATAAATCCCCCATGTTTTTTGGTGGCTCTTGTTGGACAAGAGGAGAAAATTCTGTCGGTACCGATGATGATGACGGTTGTTGCTCCAATTTTGTGCACCTCCTGAAAAAATGTAAACATATTACATTTAACCACTTTGAAAATTGTATTGTCAAATGTAGACGATTAGAATGGGAAAAGATGAGTAAGGCGCTGCCGTCCCATTCCGGGGAGAGGAGAATAGCATATGGAAATCCACCAAATACCCGAGCAATTGCCATTGATCAAACATTCCAAAGACATCTGGGGCTCTTTTGCATATAGCAAGTGTAAGGATGCATACGGTTATGACAAGAACGGGCTGAAAAGATACGCACTGATTGTTCAGCTTCAATACGATCAGACTGTGACAGAAGCAGACAAAGAGTTCCTACACTATTTGATGAGCCAAGAGATTGAGATGCATAAATCCCATCCGTATCAGGGATTACATGAATCCATGGACATTGTGGCTTATTTGTTGGCGAAGTGTAAGGATGTGAACCATATCCCACTGTTTGAGCAGGCCAAATTAAGTAATTTCGATACCTACTATGGCTTTGACACCGAGTATATCATTTCGGCGGGGATTGAAGAGGCGATCACGTATATCAAAGAGAACGATCTGTACCGAATCAGCTCTTTCTTTCAGAATAAGAAAGAGGAGCTGGAAACGATGTATACGGCTGAACATATGGAACGATGGTTTCAATCCAAGGCAAGGAATTACCCTGCCAATCTCGAGGATGAGTCCTTGATTACGTTAATGGACAGAGCAAGCGATTTCGGTAATAGGGCAGAAGCCAGAGAATTACTGGGGAAGCTAGAAGAGCAGCTGGGCTCTGACAAAAAGAATTATTCTCTGCTGTATCATCAGGCAAAACAATTGGAAGAGTACGACAAGGCACTTCACTATCTCACACAGGATCTCCCGGAACAGGAAGATTCGTTTGACAAAGTATTTCTTTGGTTAAAAATGGCCGAAATCCATTTGCTCAAGCAGGACTTGGTCAAGGCTTTTGCCAGCGTTAAACAGTGCGAGCCAGAGCTCAAACTCTTTTCCTCCTGGAGGAGTGCCGGTTTGGGCAGAAGCTTGAGCGAGACCTTGTTGGATATCAGCTTGAAGGCGAAGGATAGCGACGAGTCTTTGGCTAGAGAAGCGTATCGCTGGGCCGACCAGATGTTGAAATCGACAAACAACTACAGCAGTAACGTTTTGAGAAAGGCGCACCAGTGTGCCAAGATGCTGCAACTCAAACAGGATAAAAGGCTGTACAGTAAAAAAGTCGCAATAGAAGCCAGACGAATCAACAGAATGTTTAGATGACTCAAAGTAAACCCGGCATCTGTAATGGTCGGGTTTTTCTCTGTTTGGAAGCAACGTTCATAAAAAAAATATCCACTCATGGATCACTTTGCTGTATCTTTAATCTGAGCAATATTTCCTATCTTTATATAGACTCTTTTTCCTCGTTAGCCAACCTCATTGCGCTTCAGGTCATCGATAGCAAGGCTACTTTCCATGTTTCCTTCATGAATGTCATTTTACTTCTAGGCAGGAGATGCGTATGGATTTATTAACGTACAGTCCACTTATCGCAACCAAGCTTCATGTTCCGAAGTATGGTTCGGACTTGTTACTTCGACATCAGATATTGAAAGAAATCGATGAAGCGGGCGCTGCAAGATTGATTCTCGTGTGCGCGCCAGCCGGTTTCGGTAAAACGACAGCAGTCAGTCAATGGACGCAAAATTCTGGCAAACCGACCGGTTGGATCTCTCTGGATGAATCAGATAATGATCCCGTGCGCTTTTGGCGATATTTTGCTAGGGCGATTGATAGGGCACAGGAAGGCTTGGGCAAAGAATCTTCCTCGGTACTTCACCCACAGTACACGGCTTCTGCTGAGCAATTGATGTCCGTGTTACTCGAAGAAATTGCGGGATTTGAACGTGATTTTTATCTGGTATTGGACGATTACCATCTCATTAAGGAGCCTTCCATTCATGAAGGACTGCAGACACTGCTTCAGCATGCTTCCTTCTATATGCATGTCGTCCTGATTACGCGGGAGGAACCTCCTTTTGCCCTTCACCGTCTACGCGTTCGGAAACAGTTGAAGCAACTGGGCTCAGACACTCTTCGGTTCAATGAGGAGGAGTGTCGACGCTTATTCCATGAGCAACTGGGTCTGAGTCTGTCAGAACAAGATATTGGCATGCTAAGCAAACGAACGGAGGGATGGGTGGCCGGTTTGCAGTTAGCAGCCTTGTCCATGCAAGGAAAGCCCGAAGCGTCTAAGGTCATTCATCAATTTTCCGGTAATGACAAGTATGTCGGGGAATATTTGTCGGAAGAAGTATTGAAACGACTTCCAGAAAAGGTGCAGAAGTTTTTGTTGAAAACGTCCATACTGCCGCGTCTGACAGGCGATCTATGCGCAGCCGTTACGGGAGAACCAGATGCTTACGACATCCTTCGCATGCTGGAGAGAACGAATTCATTTGTCATCGCACTGGATGGCGTAAATGAGTGGTATCGTTATCACCATTTGTTCGCAGAACTTCTGCTTTCCCATGTAAGAAAAACCTATAACGAATTGCTTCCTGCCCTACATATCTCTGCAAGCTGTTGGTTTGAAAGTCACGGGTGGATAATGGAGGCGACTGAGCATGCGTTTCTCGGAAAAGATTGGACCCGAGCGAGCCGTTTGATCGTTGCACATGCGCCGTGGATGTTGAAACAGTACGAAAATATAACATTGCGCAGATGGATGAAATACTTTGAGAAGTCCTGGTTGGAATGCAACCCTGAGCTGTGCATCGCTTTTGCTTGGCTGTATGCTGTATCCAACGAAATTGATCAGGCGGAAATCCTCCTTCAATTGGCTGACGAAGCAACACGGACCAACCATGGGAGCTTTGACGACTGTCGAGTAGAAATGTGTGTGCTTCGGGGATATATCGAAGTGATGCGGGGAAATGTAGATCTTTCCCTCAAATATATGGAAGAATCAGTTCAAATGAAGCCAAAATTCAGCCGCTACTTCATCGTCGGCATAGAGCTGAATTCAGATGAGCCGTACGTGCTGCGTAGTCGTGTGGCCTTGAGCGGGTATTTGTCCAACGTGAATGAATACTATCCAAAACTACGGGCGATCTGGAAGCACAGTGGTCTTGGCATATTAGCCTACGGTTCCATCGTGATGGCTGAGCTCTATTATGAGAAAAATGATTTTGAGCAATTAAAATATTTCGTACCACGAGCAATCCAGTTAGGTACCATCTCCTTGAATTTTGGCGTATTGGTCCCCGTGTATCTGACTTTGGCCCGATGGAGAAAAGCAGAGCATCGTCACGAAGAGATGTGGCTGGCCATGGAGGAAATCACATTGCTATGCCGCCAGCACGATGCGCCTCCCCATTGGATGTCTTTTGTAGAAACATTCCGCGTCCGATTATGGATCGAAGAAAATCGACGGGAAGAAATAGAAAAATGGGCCGAGCCCTACACGAAAATGAATGTCGATATTGTCGCTTCCCGACATGAATTTGAGCGAATGACGTTGGCCCGGGTATACATCTATTTAAAAAACGACAGTGCAGCCATCATGCTACTAACCAGCTTAAAGCACGAAGCGGAAATAAAGGATCGGCTCGGGAGTAGGATTGAAGCCTTTCTTCTGCTCAGCCAAGCATACATGATCCAAAAACAGCATCATGAAGCGACGGCGTGTATGCGCATGGCGGTAACGTTAGCTGCGCCAGAAGGCTATGTACGCACTTTTTTGGATGAAGGCCCTGGCGCTGCCAAAATGCTCTATTCGCTCTATAAAAGCAAAAACGTATCCAAGCAAGAGATGGCTTATCTTTCGATGCTGCTCAAAAGTGTAGAGAAGGAATTTCCTACGCTAGATATTCAAATCCGGGTATCCCCCGCATTGGAAAAATTGACGGAAAGAGAGTCGGAAGTACTGGCACTGATCGGTGAAGGGTTATCCAACTCGGAGATTGCGGACAAGCTGCATCTCACACTGGGGACGGTAAAAGGGCATGTGCATCAAGTTTTTAGCAAGCTCCAGGTGAAAAATCGGGCACAAGCCATCGTCAGATTAAGAGAAAGTGAGATCGACCATTAGAATCACCTATACGGAGGCCACTGAAAAAGTCCACTCTTTCAGTGGCCTCAGCCATTTTCGGGTGTTTGTTTTCTTTACAAATCCATCTCATGTACACACAACGGTCACATCAGCCATCTATACTCATCTTGTAAAACCAAGGTTGGCGGTCATCGGAATGGCGACGGTGAGATATGGATTCGTAAGTTTCGCAATAAACTGGTAATCTATGCAGTAAATGCACAACCACGAGTAAGGAGTGCGGAAATGAAACGGAAAGTGTTACTCGTAGAGGACGACGAGCTCATACGTGAATTTGTATCGGATTATTTTAAAAAAGAAGCTTGGGAAGTGTACGAAGCGCAGCACGGAAAAATGGCGATGGAACTTTTCGCTCTGCACCCTGTCGATCTAGTTGTGCTAGATATTATGATGCCCGAGATGGATGGCTGGTCGGTGTGCAGAAAAATCCGCCAACAATCCGACATTCCCATCATGATCATTACAGCAAGAGTAGACGATGATGACCAGTTGATGGGATTCGAGCTTGGCGCGGACGAATACGTCACCAAACCGTTTAGCCCAAAAGTATTAGTGGCCCGTGCCAAAGCTCTGATGAAAAGGGCAGAGGGGAGCATCGGGAGGGGAGATGATATCGCTCAGTTTGGAGCATTGACGGTAAACAAACGAGCTCACACCGTTACGATTGCAGGCGTCCCGATTTCATTGACACCAAAAGAGTATGAGCTGCTTCTGTTCTTCATTAAGCATGAAGGGACGGTCTTGTCCCGAGATAGCATTTTGAATGGGGTTTGGGGGATGGACTACTTTGGCGACCATCGCACCGTTGATACCCACGTGAAAAAACTGCGTGCCAAGCTGGATACAGAGCAGCATCTGATTCAGACGATGATCCGTTTTGGATATAAGTTTGAGGCAAAACGATGAAACGCCTTCGACTTAACGTTGTGACAAAATTATTTGCCGCCACTTTTGTTTTTGTCTTTTTGCTCTACGCTTTGATATTGATAGGGGAAAAGTTTTTCTTCGAGCGCTTTTATTTAAATGCGAAAGTAAGCGAGCTCTCACAAGCAATGGTATCTTTTCCAGATGAGTACGCCAAACTCCCTCCCGACAAGCACAAGCTGGATAAGCTGGTGGGTACATTGATGAATCGCACAGATGCCAGCATCGCGATCGTAGATGAGCAACTCAGGCAATTGAATCTCACCCCCTATTTTCTAGAAATAAAAGTAGCAAATAAAAATCAAGTGATTACCTTACCGCTAAAAGAAATGCAAAGCACCGATCTCCCTGAAGGACTCCATGTTGGAGACACGATTACCATCGACGGAATCTATATGGATGAGAACGATACGATCATGAAGCCGATACGGATTGCAAGGCAAAGTCCATCCACAAATGTGTCCGAAAATGGACTAACCCGGGTTACGGCTGTTATTTCTGAACTCATGCTGCCTAGTCAGCAACGGGCACATAACCCTTTTTATCAGGATTCTCTCGTAGCGGATCAAATCGGACCATGGCTGGAGCAGCAATACGACGAGATTACACAGATGAAAAGCGGATCATTCATCCAGCGGAAGTGGACTGATCCGTGGAGTGGTGTAAACTATGCCATCGTGATTCATCGGTTCTCCTATCAGGGCGGGGCGAGTTTCATACTGGCGGTGACGACGTTGCAACCAGTGAGCGATGCGGTAAGTATGCTGACCAGCTATTCCTTATACGCGACGCCAGTCATCCTCGTCATCTTATTGCTGCTGTCCTTTGTCTTTTCGAAGATTATCACGAAACCATTAGTTACGCTGAATCATTCCGCTTCACGTATGGCTAATCTGGACTTCACAGAACATGCTTCGATTCATTCTCAGGATGAATTCGGTGAGCTCTCTCGCCATCTGAATACGTTAGCTGGCAAGCTAGATCAGACATTAAAAGACCTGACGAATGCCAACGTCACTCTTCGCGAGGATCTAGAGCATAAGGAAAAAATGGAGCAGCTTCGCAAAGAATTGATTGCAAACATCTCTCATGAACTCAAGACCCCGCTTGGCATTGTGAAGGGCTTTGCGGAAGGGTTAAAAGATGATGTCGCACATGAAAAGCGGGAGCGATACATGGACGTCATTTTAAGCGAAGTCGACAAGATGAACGAGCTCATTATGGATATGCTGGAGTTGTCCAAATTCGAAGCCAAAGCCATTTTGCTTCGTAGACAATCGTTTCCCGTATCGGAAGTAATAGATCGTGTAGCCGCTTCCTTCCAACTACAGCTGGCAAACAAGCAGGTACGACTATGTCTCGTCTTACCTGAAGAGAACAACGTATGGGCAGATCCAAGACGTATCGAGCAAGTGATCGTGAATTTGCTCGGCAATGCAGTCCGGCACGCCAATCCATCAAGTGAGATTCGGATTACGGGGGCCCGCGAGCGGGATTGCATCCGGTTTCGAATCGAAAATGAAGGAGCGCACATCCCAGACGATCAACTAACGCGGATATGGGAGCAATTTTATCGAGTAGATAGCTCTCGCTGGCGGAAATCTGGCGGCACGGGTCTCGGATTGGCGATCTGTAAACATATTCTCGATCTGCATGGCAGTGATTATGGTGCGGAAAATACCGTGAATGGAGTCGCTTTTTCCTTCACGTTGGTTGAAAATGAAAACAAAGGTGGAAATGACAATGAATCTGAAAAAGAATAAAATGAAAAGCTTACTGGCTGTATTGGTCCTATCACTCGTTACGAGTGCTTGTGGCACACCGCTTCCTCCAGAATCGACTGCTCAAGTGCCGCCGCAAGTTCCTCAGGAAAACAAAGAAAACAAGGAGAAACAACCGGAGAACGTTGCACAAGACATGGCCGCAGAACAGCAGGAAAAAGAAATTCTCGTCGTGGTCGACCAAGAACCGAAACCCATCGATGGGAATAGCTTCGATTTCTTTATCGAACAGGTACCTGCCGGCTATTCGTTAGCTAGCATGCAGTGGAAGTCTGAGAAAACTGACATCGTAAGCACGATAGAGCAAGCGATCAAAAACGACACAGAAGGTATCCCTGGTGGGAATGGATTTTACATCAGTGGCAATGGACAGTTCACTGGTTTCTTTTACAAGGATGAGTTGAAGGGGGAAAAGGGGAAATTGATTTTGGTCTTTCAAAATGAGCAAGGCAATGAAAAGACATGGGAGAAGGAGTTAACCCTTAAATAACGCACGCTCAATTGGAACCTCATTTTTGGGGTTCTTTTTATTTTGTTTGGCACATGTTTACGGTGGGGCTTTTTATTGGGAAGAAAATAATCACGAAAAGACATAACTTTAGTTAGTATTTTTTGCAATAGACTGTTGTTACCATATTTTTGTTTCACCTAGATGTTTTGCTAGGGGAGTGTGTCGACAGTAGGGGGAGTTCAAATGAAGAAGGAAGGAGGACGGTGTTATTGATGAAAAGAATGATTGCTCGTTTGTTGGTATTTACTTTGCTGTTTGCAATTGTCCAACCTGTGTTTATTCAAGAAAAAGTGAACGCAGCTAATCTTACAGATGTGATTAGAGTAGAGGCAGACAAGTTCGTGGATGCGTCTGGTGCCTATCCAGAGGGAATACAGTATGAATTGATTCCGAACGCGTTGATCGTCGGCTATGCGCGAGACTCGGGCGGGGATTATGGGGCTGCGAATGCTGCCCTGCGTTTTGACCTGAGCGGCGTGAAAAGTGAGAAGAAAATTGAGTCCGCCAACCTGAAAATTTATGTGCACAAGGTAGAAGCAACAGGCGGAGATATGCCCTTTATTGATCTATGGGGCTCGTCTGATGACAGCTGGAACGATGATCCTACGGTGACGATACCTATGCATCACGAAAGAATCATACCAAATGAGATGCTCCCCAGTAATTTCACAGGGTGGAAATCGTTTGATGTAACCAGCTTTGTTAAGAGCCAGATTCCAGACAAAAAAGCTACCTTTGTTTTAAGAGGACGGCAAACAGCGCCGCCAGTACCACTTTTGTATCAGCCTCAAATCGTTTTCTATGACAAAAGAAATATTAGCTACGCTTCTCAGCTGGAAATCACTTATGCTGCTAACACTCCACCAACCGATATCCTCTTATCGTCCAATTCGATTCCTGAAAACAATCAAATAGGAGCGGTAGTTGGTACGCTGTCGGCAGTAGATCCTGATCAAGGAGATACTGTTACGTTCAGCATTCTAAACAATCCGGTGCCATTTACTGTTGAGGGAAATCAACTGAAGGTAACGGAAAAATTTGATTTTGAAACGAAGTCGACTTATTTCGTACCGATAACCGCAACAGACTCGGCTGGCAATTTCTTTACCAAGATGATGACCATCCAGGTGACAGATGTAAATGAACCACCTACGACGGCGACGGTTACCATCAATGGCGGTGCTGCGATTACGAATTCAGCAAATGTGACGCTCACTATGACCCATGATGACCCTGACGCGGCCAAGCCCGAGTACCGTTTGACGAACGTGGAAGGTGGTCCTTGGAGCGAATGGAAGTCGTTTGTGACACCTGTAACGTGGACCCTCACGACAGGAGAAGGGACCAAATCGGTCTTCATGGAGTTGCGTGACGGAACAGGAACTGTCTTGCAAGCGCAGGATAGCATTGTGCTGGATACGACACCTCCGACAGGGACAATCGAGATCAATAACGGGAACGTAGCCACTTCATCAGAAAAGGTAGAGCTTACCATTCAGGGAAGCGATGCGAACGGCCCGGTAGAATTGATGTTGTCGAATGATAACAACTTTACAGGCAGTTGGCTGCCAATCCCAGCCAATAACAAGCTGGAATGGAACTTGGCTAGTGGAGACGGACAAAAAACAGTCTACGCGAAGTTCCGTGATGGTGTAGGGAATCTGTTTACGATATCCGATACCATCGTGTTAGACAAAACGCCGCCTATTGTGACGGGGGTTGCGAATGACAGCTTCTACACGGCGGATGTCACCCCTGTCTTTGACGATGGCACAGCAACATTGAATGGTGCTCCTTTTGCCAGCGGCACAAGGGTGAGTGTGGAGGGCAAGTACACGTTGGTCGTGACGGATACAGCGGGGAATACGACGACGGTAGCCTTTACCCTGGATAAAACCGCGCCTACTGGAACTCTTGCGATCAATAACGGAGCCACCCATACAAATAATCAGGATGTCATCTTGCAAATCGATGGCACTGACGCTACCAGCAAGGTAAAAATGAAGCTGTCCAACGATAACACCAGCTGGAGTGCGCCAGAGGATGTTGCGACCACCAAGGCTTGGAAGTTAACAACTGGGGATGGACAGAAAACGGTCTATGTACAGTTGATCGACGAAGCGGGCAACACCCATGATTTACAGGCATCGATTACACTCGACACGGTTGCACCTGTTGTCACAGGGGTAGAGAACAACAAGCTGTACAATCAGAGTGTTACGATCAGCTTCAACGAAGGAAAGGCGACCTTGAACGGAAAGCTGATAGCTGACGGAGAAATCGTCAATGAGGATGGAGCCTATACGCTGATTGTCACAGATGAAGCGGGCAATACGACTATCCTTCCATTTTCCATCGATCAAACGAAGCCGTCAGGCAGTCTCAAGATCAATGGTGACGCCAATTATACCCATACACTGGCAACTACATTACAAATTGCCGTTACCGATTTCAGTAATGAACTACAGATGCGCTTTTCCCATGATACGAGTGATCCAGCCAATTGGACTTCCTGGGAAACGCTGACCACGACAAAGGCGTGGACCTTGCCGACTGGGGACGGAACCAAGTCGGTTTACATGGAAGTAAAGGACAAAGCAGGGAATATTGCCAGCTTTACCGATGAGATCACACTCGATATGACCAACCCTACGGGTGCCTTCGAAATCAATCAAGGCCAGTTGTATACCAACTCGAGCAAGGTTACGTTGAGTGTGGAGTCGGCTGATGCTCATGGTGTGGAAATGCGCTTGTCCAATGACAACCTGACGTGGAGCGATTGGAAAACGGCACCATCAAAAGGCGACGTTCCATGGGAGCTGAGCGGTGTTGATGGAGCCAAAACGGTCTATGTCGAGCTGAGGGATCCAGCCGGAAACCAATTGGCCCTTCAAAAGCAAATCACGCTGGATTCAGCTGGACCAGTCGTCACGGGAGTCGCCCAGAATGGTGTCTATGCGAGCGATGTAACGATTTCCTTCAACGAGGGAACAGCATTACTGAATGGCAGTCCGTTTACGAGCGGTTCTGTCGTCACTGTGGAAGGATCGTATGAGTTGGTCGTCACAGATGAGGCACAAAATCGCACGACGATTCGTTTTACGCTGGATAAAACACCAGCGACAGGAACGCTCAGCATCGATAACGGAGCCGAATTTGCGAAAACAGAAGATGTGACGTTACACCTTACTTCCCCAGGGAATACAGACGATATCGAAATGCTGATCTCTAACGCGGATGACAATTCGGGTACGTGGGAGCGTTTCGCAGAGTCAAAAGCATGGAAGCTGGCTGATGGCAGTATAAACGGCACCAAAACGGTTTATGTCAAGCTGCGGGACAAAGCGGGGAACGTCACAAAGCTAAGCGATACGATTGAGCTAGATGTGGTGGCGCCGACTGGATCTATCACGATTAATAACGGAGACAACTACACCAAGTCCCGTGATGTTACGCTCGCCATAACAGCGAATGACAGTACGAGTGATGTGCAAATTCGCTTCGCCAATGGTGACAACGACTGGAGCGATTGGGAGGCAGTAACTGCGACCAAAGCATGGCAATTGAAGTCCGGTGATGGAACCAAGACCGTCGAAATGCAGATTACGGACAAGGCTGGGCACATCACAACTGTTTCCGATACGATCGAGCTGGATGCAGATGCGCCAGTTGTTACAGGAGTCGAGGACAAAGGCATTTACAAAGATGACGTGACCATCACCTTCAATGAAGGAACCGCGACGTTGAATAGTGCTCCGTTCGCAAGTGGCGACCAGGTAACAACTGAAGGCAAGCATGAACTGCGGGTCGTAGATGCTTCCAGAAACGAAACCAAGATCACGTTTACCTTGGATAAGACAGCACCAACGGGAACGTTCGTCATCAACAATGATGATCGTCTAACCAGCTCCACCAGCGTGAGACTGCATGTTACTGCCACGGACAATTTGGGAGATGTAGAGATGCGCATCTCCAATGACCAAGGCAAGTGGAGCAGCTGGGAAAAAGTGACGGGAACAGTGCCGTGGAACTTGCCGTATGGCAATGGCACGAAAAAAGTTCTGATCCAGCTTCGCGACCAGGCAGGAAACACCGTCGAACTGGATGATTCCATTGAGCTATATGTGTCGAATCCGCCAACGGGAGAGCCGGTCACCGGAGTTGAGTTGGAGGAAGAGGAGTTAACGCTGCGTGTTGGCGATACAGAAAGCCTTCGTGCCACTGTAAAACCAACGAACGCCACCAACAAACGAGTCAAGTGGGAAAGCAGCGACTCTGAGATCGTCGAGGTAGATAAGGAAGGCAAGATCACGGCTGTAGCTCCTGGGACCGCGACGATTACAGTGACGACCGAGGATGGGAACAAAACCGATTCGGTGGAAGTAACCGTTAAGGAAATAGCCACCTTCCAGTTGGAAACAAACGAGCCGTCCTTCTGGATGAAGCCAAAGGGAACCACGACCTTACGCCTTTATAAAGTAGAAGGCAAAAAACGCAAAGACATCACGCGAGACAAAAATGTTGAATACGACACGGAAAACGGGTTGGTTACCGTCAAGCAGGGCCGCATTACAGCAGGAAAAGAAGAGGGAGAAGACATCGTTACCGTTCGCTATATGGGCGAAGAACTGGAGATTCCGGTGACGGTTTCTAAGAAAACGATTCGTTCGTTGACGACTTCCTTCAAGGATTTGGTGCTGGAGATCGATGAGGAGAAGCAGCTCACTCTGACAGCCGTCTTCAGTGACAAGAACACCGAAGAGGTGACAGAAAAAGCATTTTGGTCCTCAAGCGACGAAGAGGTCATCGAAGTAACAAAAGAGGGAAAAGTGACAGCGCTGGCTGAAGGGAAGGCTGTCATTACTGCGAAATATGGCGGTAAAAAGGTAACCAATCGTGTGCTCGTAGTAGAGGAAAAGAAAGTAAAAGATTTGCGAGTATCGCGCTCTTCGCTGCGCTTGAAGGCAGACAATACTGGAGAGATCGTCCTGTATGCGGTCTATGAAAATAGATACGAGGAGATCGTCACCAAGGATGCCGAATGGACAGTGGAAGATCCAGAGATTGCGACTGTAGAAAATGGTGTCGTGACCGCACTGGAATCTGGTAAAACAACGATTACAGTGGAATACGGCGGCGAGACCATTACGATTAACATTACGGTCTGGTAAATGAAAAGGGGCTGTTCGATCTACTATGGAGGGCAGCCTCTTTTCCATCCTGTTTTCAAAGGTGAAGAAATATGGAAAACGCATCCATTGCTTTTGTCACTAGCATGATGATTGGGGCTATTTTCTTTGGTATTTTATGGTGGGAAGGCTCGTGGTTCAGTCTTCGGTTTACGAAGTGGTACTTCGGTATTTTATTTGCAGTCTCGATAGTAGTAGGAGGGTATACCCTTTTCCAAGGGTAATGATTTAACGTATCGAGTAAGCAAATTTCTACAAAGAAAAATAGACATGTTCAACCTTCTCAGGTATCGATCAATTTCTACACCAGCCTACCCGAGAAGGTAAACATGTCTATTTTTGTTTGATGATAAACCAATGTCTAGGCTAATATTTGACATAAAATTCAGATATGATATAATGCTCTTAAATGGTAATCTATTACATTTTATGCTTTTAATAGGTAATTGTTCTAAAATACCCCCTCTTCCTAGTAGAATCTGAAGCTGCCTTTCCACGATTCGAAAGAACAATTCACCTTTCAATTGCAAGGCTTCCCTGCATAGGTGTTTCATACTCAACTGTATTCAAACACTACTCCACTTTTTTCGCGAATTCATAGCAATTCGATTCAGTTACCTTCCCTTTCACATCTCGTTTGTAGCCGCTTTGAACATGCACGATAAAATTTGAAAGCAACATGTTTGTTTGGTCAACTATTCCTATGTTTTTCCCTTTTTCTATTTGCTTCACCTTAACTAATCGGGTGTCCAGTCTTTATCGTGGACGATTCGATGAGTCAACGCCTACTTTGTAAAGGAGGGGGAGGCTTACCGACTACTATCCATTTTAAAAGTCTGATCAAGCAGAGCGGGTGAGGAACTTCATAATTTTAGAGGGTTCCCCCTTCATTATCAAGCTCAAAAAGGGAGGATAACCATGACCATGGAAGATCAAGTGAATCATTGGCTTTCAGAATTGGCAGGAGAGGCTCCATTGCTACAGCTTCCGTTTGATATCCCCAGACAAAAAAATGTTCGCTATGAAGAAGAGTGGCAATCGATTGATCTGTCAAAACCGGTGGGGGAAAAAGCAAGATTGCTTTGCATGCAAGAAGAGACCGACATGTTTACGCTATTCTTGGTTGCATACCATAGCTATCTTTACAGATATACGGGGCAAAACGACATTCGGATTGGTGCGATAGAGGGTGATAGCTCTGCCTTTTTTGCAAGTCGAGTGATTATGGGTGGAACGACGAATTTTAAGCAGCTGTTGAACGAGGTCAAAGAGAATGGGATGGAGGAGAAGCTTACCAGCAACTCCGAAACTACGAAATTATTTCATACCTTTTTAAGAGTGGGAAAAGCTGGGGATGGGGATATCAAACTTTTTGTCGATTCCCAAATAGCAAATGTAGAGCTGCGTGTTGATGTCGAAGAAGCTGAGGGAATGCGCATAACTTTTACATATAATTCCTTCCTGTTTACACAACAGACGATACGACGAATGATCGAGAACTTTTGTAACTGGATCGAACAAGTAATCACGGATGTCGAAACTCCTATCGATTTATTGAGACTAATAACCAAAAACCAAGAGAGAGAACTGGTAGACGAGTGGTGCAGGAATGATGAACCCACGAATGTTCCTGACACAATCTTGAATGCCTTTGATTTCCAAGCCAATCGGAATCCCGATGCCATCGCGCTCGTTTTTAAGCAAGAGAAGATGACCTATCGGGAATTGGATCTCCGCTCAAATCAATTGTCGAATTACCTCCGAAAGATTGGTGTAACGAGTGAAGTGCTGGTGGGAATATGCCAAGAGCGTTCCATGGAAATGATCGTAAGCATATTAGGTGTGTTGAAAGCAGGAGGCGCTTATGTACCGATCGATCCTGCTTATCCCGTTCAAAGACTCCACTATATTATGGGAGATGCTGCTTTACAAGTAGTGATTGCGGATGAAGCGTCCGCGACGAAAGTACCTGACGGAATAAAAGTGGTAAAATTGTCGGATTATTGCGAAATTTTGTCGAATGAAAGCACGGAGCCCCCTGCAATGGAAGTAAACGGCCATAATCTTGCTTATGTCATCTATACCTCCGGCTCGACAGGAAATCCGAAAGGGGTAATGATTGAGCATCATTCCGTTATGAATTTTCTTCAAACGCTGGAGAGTCGCAGTCCACTTTTACAAACGGACAGGCTTTTACAAAAAACGTCTGTTTCCTTTGATGCTTCTGTTTGGGAACTCTTTTGGTGGATGTTGAAAGGCGCTAGCTTGTACATCCTCCCGAACAGCGATGAGAAAGACCCTGCCTTGCTTGTGAAAGCAGTCGAGATGCATAAAATTACCCATCTCGAGTTTGTGCCATCTATGTTGAAAGCTGTATTGGATTCTATAGAAAATCATGGTTCTTCTGCTGCATTATCCTCCTTGAAATACGTCACAGTTGGAGGGGAAGTACTTCCGCCTCCTGTTGTTACGAAATGTACCGATCTGTTGACCATTCCTCATGGTACAACCTTATACAACACATATGGGCCGACAGAGACGACAGTCGAGGTTGCCAGCTTCAAATGCCATCCAGATGAAAAACACGCGCAAATACCCATTGGAAAACCGAATGCCAATACACAGTTATACGTGTTGAACGAGCATTTGCAAATGCAACCTGTCGGAGTTGCCGGAGAACTGTATGTCGGCGGATCAGGCGTAGCAAGAGGTTACTTGAACCGTCCTGAATTGACAAAGGAACGCTTTATTTCCAACCCGTATTGTCCAAAATCAGACTCGCGTTTGTATCGAACGGGAGATTTGGTTCGGTACTTGGCCGACGGAAACTTGGAGTATATCGGGCGCAATGACAACCAGGTAAAAGTGAGAGGGTACAGAATTGAGCTGGAGGAAATTGAAGTCACTTTAGGCAATCATTCGACTGTTGAGCAAGCAATCATTGTCGCGAAAAAAGACGCCTATGAAAATAACAAGCTGATCGCTTATGTGATAGGGTCTGGAACGGTAACAGAATGGCGTGATTATCTGAAGGCTCAGCTTCCAGAGTTCATGGTTCCGGCCTACTTTGTGAAAATGGATGTTTTCCCGCTTACTCCCAGTGGAAAAATTGACCTGAAGTCACTGCCAGAGGTAGGTAATAGTCGTCCGCATGTTTCGAAGGAATATGTAAAACCGGAAACAGAATGGGAAACGAAGCTCTTGGACATTTGGATGGATTTGTTCGGATACGATGAGATTGGAGTCGAGGATAATTTCTTTGAATTAGGCGGACATTCGCTGTTGGGGACTCAGGTTATTGCCAGAATCCGTGCTCTTTTCAAGAAAGAGATTCCGTTGTCTGCTCTGTTTACCCATCCGACGATTCGGAGCATCGTGCCGATCGTAACTGCCGCAGATGAGGTAGATGCAGTGGATGCGTTACCTGCCATCAAGAGGGTATCACGAGATCGAGAATTGCCGCTTTCTTATTCGCAAGAAAGAGTGTGGTTTTTAGAACAGTTAAGCGCGAATAATTTGGCTTATATTTTTCAAGCCACAATGAAAGTGCGGGGGATGCTGGATCTCCCCATACTCAATAAGTGTTTTACAGAGATTGTTCGCAGACATGAAATATTCCGAACCGTTTTTCATGAGAAAAATGGACAACCCTATCAGGTGATCTATGAACCATTCGATGTGGAATTGCCTGTTATAGATGTTTCGCACTTACCTGAGAGTGATCGTGCCGCCGAAGTCCAAAGACTCATTCAAATGGAGATCAAAAATCCGATTGATATCGCACAGCTGCCATTGGCGCGATGGATTGTTTATAAGATTTCTGAGTTGGAGTCTGTCATTTTGTTTGTGGAGCATCATCTGATTCATGATGGATGGTCATTCCGCAAATTTTTAAAAGAACTGTTTACGCTATACAGTGCCTATCTTGAAAAGAAACCATCTCCACTGGCTGAGTTGCCGATTCAATTCGCAGACTATTGCGTATGGCAGAATGAGCTGTTTAAGCGCGGCAAGGAAAACAAGCAGTTAACGTACTGGAAGAATCTACTGCAAGGGGCCAATGGGGTTCTGGAACTACCCACTGACAGGCCACGACCAGTAAATCAAACCTTTCACGGGAATATGTTTACCCAATTAATACCGGAAGAACTGTATCTTCAATTGCGTGATTACTGCATGAAAACAAACACGACCTTATTCATGGTCATGATGTCTGCGTTTCAAACCTTGCTCCATCGTTATTCCAATCAAGAAGACATTATTGTAGGTTCGGGTATCGCGAATCGCCGCTGGAAAGACACGGAAGAATTGATCGGGATGTTTGTCAACAATATTGTGATCCGTACGCAATTTACCGACAATATGACGTTCCAGGATGTATTGCAAGATGTGAAGAGATCGGCCTTGGAAGCGTACGAGAATCAAGAGATTCCTTTTGACCAAGTAGTCGATGCCTTAAAACTGAAGCGTGATCAAAGCCGTAACCCTCTATTCCAAGTCATGTTTAGTTTCCAGGATGCAAAAGTCACGCATTTACCTGTATCCAATCTGAATATTCAACTCACTGAAGGCATTAGCAACGGATCGGCCAAATTTGATATCAACGTAGTGGTGACGAATCATGAGGAGCTCTCTTCTTCTCTTTTAACAAAGGATGAATACGGAAGTATAAGCCTTGACTGGGAATACAATACGGATTTGTATGACGAATCTACGATGCGCCGCATGTTTGCGCATTATATTGAATTGCTGAAAAGCGTTCTTACGCACAGTGACCGGACGTTGCATTCCATGCCTATGCTGACCGCTTCTGAAGAGAACCAAATTCTCCAAGAGTGGAATGATACGGATGTTGCTTTTGAGGATCAAAAAACGCTCCATCAAATATTCGAAGAGCAAGCTGCCCGGACGCCAGAGCGAATGGCGGTTGTATTCGGCAACGAACAATGGACCTACAGGCAAATAAACAACAGGGCAAACTTCTTGGCAAGCAAATTGCGAAATCAGGGAGTGAAGCCGGATACATTAGTAGGGTTACTGAGTGAGCGTTCTCCCGACATGATGATTGGTATTCTTGCCATTCTAAAAGCGGGTGGAGCGTATATGCCGATGGACACAGTGGCTCCGAAAGAAAGACTGTCCTATATTCTCCGGGATAGCGATACGAAGGTCGTCGTCATGCAAGAGAAATTCAAGACAGCGATCGATTTCAATGGACCCGTCCTGTTATTGGAAGAGAATAGGCCGGATCAGGATGTAGAATGCGAGAATCTGGAGTCCGTTGCCCATTCGAAAAATTTGGCGTATGTCATCTATACCTCAGGTTCGACGGGGGCACCAAAAGGAGTCATGATCGAGCATTGCTCGGTTGTCAATCGGATGAACTGGATGGTCCATCGCTACCCAATGAACGAGCATGACACCATCATGCAAAAGACTCCCTATTGTTTTGATGTTTCCGTAACGGAATTAGTCCTATGGTTTTTCACTGGTAGTAAATTATGTTTCCTCGCTCCCCATGCAGAGAAAGACCCGGAGCTTATTGTCAAAACGGTTGCCCAGCATCAGATAACTTATATTCATTTTGTTCCATCTATGCTCAGCATCTTTTTAGACCATTTGGAAAACGTGGATTGCGCAGAGGAAATCAAAACTTTACAGCGAGTCTATACAACCGGGGAAGCTTTGAGTGCGGAACAGGTTCAACGTTTTCATCGATTAATCGGGCAAAGGAATCATACGACTCTTATTAATCTGTATGGTCCTACGGAAACGACTATTGAAGTGACCTACTATGATTGCCAGGCCGATAGCAAGGTAATCCCCATTGGTAAGCCTATGGATAATATTCAAGCCTACATCCTCAATAAGGAAGGGGACCTGCAACCAATAGGCGTGATGGGCGAATTGGTTATTGGGGGCATTGGTCTTGCACGAGGGTATATCGGAAAGCCTGAGTTAACAGCTGAACGTTTTGTCCCGAATCCTTTTGGCAATCCATCTGAAAGGTTATACAAGACAGGTGACTACGCTCGGTGGATGCCAGACGGCAATATTGAGTACATCGGCCGTATGGATAATCAAGTGAAAATTCGCGGTTATCGGATTGAATTAGGTGAAATCGAAGCGGTTATGAGGAAGCAGCAAGGGGCAGGAGAAGTGGCAATCATTGCCCATGAATATGAGCCGGGGGATAAACGATTAATTGCTTATTACAGTGGGGCATCAGAGGCCGAGACAGTAAAAAGCCATTTACAGAAACAGTTACCGCCTTATATGATTCCTTCTTATTTTGTACGGGTGGGTGAAATGCCGCTCACATCGAGTGGCAAATTGGATCGTAAAGCATTGCCACTGCCTGATATCCACATAGTAAGCCATCACTACGCAGCGCCGCGAAACTCAACGGAAGAATTGCTCGCACTCATATGGAGTGAAATTTTAAGAGTAAACCAAATAGGGGTATTTGATTCGTTCTTTGAATTGGGCGGGCATTCCCTGTTGGCAACACAGGTTGTATCGCGCATACGAGAAGTGTTTGGTCAACATCTACCTCTCCGAGCGATCTTTGATTGCCCGACCATTGAGGGGTTGGCTAAGCGGCTAACCGAATTGCGACAAGGCGAAAAAATGGTTCAACTGCCTGCGCTCCTACAAGTGGATAGAACGGAACCCATTCCGTTATCTTTTGCGCAGCAGCGGTTGTGGTTTTTTGACCAACTGGAGCCAGGAAGCAACGTCTATAACATTCCTTATGTATGGCGCTTAAGCGGTTCATGGGATGTTGCCGGATTAGAAAAAGGATTTAACCAATTGGTTGAACGTCATGAAATGCTTCGTACCGTATTCGCAAAACAAAATGGCGTCCCTGTACAGCTCGTTCAGCCGCATCAATCAAGATCATTGCCTGTCATAGATGTAAGTAGTCTCTCCGCGGATGAAAGTGAAAAGCAGGTCCAGCATTCTATTCAACAGAGTGCTGATCGCGTATTTGACTTGAGCCAAGGACCGTTGATTGAAGCCGAGCTGATTAAGCAGGATGAATCGGAGTATGTTCTACTTTGTACCGTACATCATATTGTATTCGATGGCTGGTCAGAGGATATCTTGTTGGACGAGTGGATGGCATTTTATGAAGAAGCAGTCAGCGGAACACCTGCTGATCTGCCACCGTTATCCATTCAATACGGGGACTTTGCTGTCTGGCAAAGACAATGGCTATCAGATGAGACGATGAAAGAGCAAGTGGCGTATTGGGAAAATGAACTTGCAGACGATCTTACGGTGCTTCAGTTGCCATTCGATCGTCCACGACCAGCCATTCAAACGTATGCAGGAGACATGCAGCATATCGATCTGGCCCCTTCATTATTAGAAAAACTAAAAGCTTTCAGCAAGCAAGAGGGCGCTTCCCTGTTCATGACATTACTAGCTGCCTATCAGAGCTTTCTCTCTCGGTATACCGGACAAACAGACATTTTAGTAGGAAGCCCGGTTGCGAATCGCACTCGAAAAGAAATGGAAGGGTTAATCGGGTGCTTTGTAAACACGCTGGTTTACAGAGTGAACGTCGAAGACAATCCAAGCTTCAGGCAATTGGTCGCCCAAGTCAAAGAAAAAACATTGCGCGGGCAAGAAAATCAGGATGTGCCCTTTGAAAAAATAGTAGAGGCTCTCCAGCCAGAGCGAAATGCAAGCTACTCCCCTGTTTTCCAAACGATTTTTACGATGCAAACCCACCTGAGAAACGTAAAGCAATGGCCAAATAGAAAAATTGAGCCAGTGAAAAGCACCATCAAGGTTGCCAAATTTGATTTGTCCATTTCAATAGAAGTCAATTCAGAGCACTCGTTGACGATTTCATTCGGCTACAATACAGACCTATTTAATCCGTCCAGCATAGAACGAATGATCGGACATTTTGTGAATTGGCTCGAACAAGTGATGGCATATCCTGAGGAGTCAATAGAAGGCTTGCGATTGATTTCAGAAGAGGAAGAAAAACAACTGCTGGAAATGTGGAGTAATCATTAGGAGGTGCTGTATGCAAGATTCCATTACCGCATTATGGGAAGAACAAGTGGAACTTCATCCTGATGCCATTGCATTGGTATACAAAGATGCAAGCCTTACCTACAAGGAGCTTAACAGCAGAGCGAATCGATTGGCCCATTATTTAAAATCGTGCGGGGTTGGAGCAGAGAGCCGAGTTGGCTTGTACATGGATCGCTCGTTTGAAATGATCATCAGTATGGTTGCTATTTTAAAGGCAGGCGGGGCCTATGTCCCGCTTGACCCTGCCTACCCTGAGCAACGATTGCTTTATATGCTGCAAGATGCAAGCATTTCGATTGTGCTGACACAAGACAGCTTGAAGTCCAGACTGCCACACGGAATGAAAATCGTTTGTCCTGATCTGGACGCTAGCAAGATCAACAAGGAATCAGATGCGAATGTAGGCGAGAGTACGACTTCGGAAAGTCTAGCCTATTTGATGTATACGTCCGGTTCGACAGGAAATCCCAAAGGGGTACTCATCCCTCACCGAGGGGTGATCCGACTTACGAAGCACGCCTCCTATGTATCACTCACACCGGAAGAAACGATATTGCAACTAGCGTCGATCTCATTCGATGCGGCTACCTTCGAGATATGGGGGAGCTTGCTCAATGGCGCGAGATTGGTGATTTATCCATTTCACGGCCTGTCTCTTGACGAGTTGGGACAAGTGCTGCGTGACGAAAAAATCAGTACGTTATGGCTAACCGCAGGCATTTTTCATCAAATGATCGATTATCGGATCGAAGACTTAAGAGGAGTGCGTCAATTGTTGACTGGCGGCGACATCGTGTCCGCCAAACATGCGCAACGAGCTTTAGACATGTTACCAGATACACTGGTGATTAATGGGTATGGTCCGACAGAGAATACGACATTTACGTGCTACTATCACATAAAAGAGAAGAGTGAGATTCAACATTCCGTTCCAATCGGCCGACCGATCAATGATACCGAGGTCTTTATCCTAAACGATAAACAAAAGCTCGTTCCTGTTGGTCTTGTGGGCGAATTATATGTGGGGGGAAAGGGACTCGCTTTCGGATACTGGAATCGACCGGAGTTGAATCAAGAGAAGTTTATTCCGCATCCATTTCAACAAGACCCTGAAGCGCGATTATACAGGACGGGTGACCTGGTGAAATATGTGCCAGGCAGAGGAATCGAATTTATTGGTCGAAAAGATAATCAAGTAAAAATAAGAGGAAACCGGATTGAGCTCGGTGAGATCGTAGCTGTTCTCAATCAGCATGAGCGCGTAAGGGAAGCCGTCGTCCTTGTACATGAATATGGATCCGATGATAAACGCCTGATTGCTTATATCACGGGAGATGGGGATGTCGATGAATGGAAGCGGTATGCGAATGAACAATTGCCGCCTTTCATGGTCCCTTCCTATTTTGTGAAAATGGACGCTTTCCCGCTTACAGCTAACGGGAAGGTAGACCGTCAAGCATTGCCGTTGCCAGAAATGCGCACGATGAAGGATGAATTTGTCGCACCACGTACGGATACCGAGAAGAGGATCGCAGAGATTTGGTATGAAATTTTAAAGGTGGAGCGTCTTAGCATCCATGACTCCTTCTTTGATTTGGGTGGACACTCGCTGCTTGCGACGCAGGTCATATCCCGCTTGCAGGAAGCCTTTCATCTGTCGATCCCGTTGCGCATCTTGTTTGAATGCCCGACAATCGCAAGCCTAGATGCCAAAATGATGGAGCTTGTCCGGGATGGCAAAAGAGAACGGACACCAGCTATTGCGAGAGTCTCTCATCGAGACAAGCTGCCGTTATCGCATGCCCAGCAGCGTCTATGGTTTTTGCATCAATTGGAACCGGAAAGTACGGCCTACAACGTTCCTCACATGTGGCGCTTAACAGGGCAGTGGAATGTGCGTGCGTTGGAAACGGGATGGAATGCGCTCCTTCAACGCCATGACATCTTGCGTACTGTGTTTCCGAATGAAGGGGGTCAACCTTTCCAGGCTATTGAACCCTATGTGTATCAAACGTTACCAGTGATCGATCTACGTGATCGACCTGCTGCCGAAAAAGAAGAGCAAATCCACGACTATATCGAACAGGAAGCAGACAAAAGATTTGATCTACAGCGAGGACCCTTGATTCAAGTCAAATTAATCGTCGTCGAAGAGGATCAGTTCCTTTTGCTGTGCACGATGCATCATGTCATTACGGATGGTTGGTCTGAAGATATCTTATTGGAAGAATGGCTTGCCTTTTATGAGGAAGCAGAAAGCGGGGCACGTGCGGAACTACCAGAATTGTCGATTCAATACGCTGATTTCTCGGTATGGCAGCGCGAATGGCTGACGGATGAAGTGATGAGCCAACAACTCGACTATTGGAAAGCGGAGTTGTCCGGGGAGCTACCTGCCTTGCAATTGCCGATCGATCGACCAAGACCAAGCATTCAAACCTATGCCGGAGATATGCATAAAATTGTACTGGCATCCGAATTGCTTGAGAAGCTGAAAGCGTTCAGTCGGCAAGAGAATACCACCCTATTTATGACCCTGATGGCCGCGTACCAAGGCTTTTTATCCAGATATACCGGGCAAAACGATATTTTGGTGGGCAGCCCGATAGCGAACCGTAATGTAAAGGAAATCGAAGGATTGATTGGCTTTTTCGTCAATACGCTCGTCTACCGGGCGAACCTCCAAGACAATCCTACGTTCCAGCAATTACTTGCCCAAGTAAAAGAAAAAGCTCTACAGGCACAGGAATACCAAGATGTCCCGTTTGAAAAAATCGTAGAAATGCTGCAACTGGAGCGCAATACAAGCTACTCCCCGGTATTTCAGACGGTGTTCACATGGGCGGAAATGACAGAGGATGTCTATCGCACGTCCAGTGGGCAATTAGAAAAAATGCCGGTTCAGATCAATGTGGCGAAATTTGATCTTCAGTTATCCATGGGTGAGTCCGAAGACGGCCTCGTGATGAACATGATCTACAACACGGATCTATTTGATGCATCCACCATTGAAAAAATGACAGTCCGCTTCGCGCATTGGTTGCAAGAGCTTGTAAACACACCGGATGTGCCGATTGCCTTGCTGGAATTGTTGACTGAGGAAGAACGTCACAGACTCTTACTCGAATGGAATCATACTAGTGGTGACTTTGGAAAAAATGATGGGGCTACAGTCTCTATGCAAGATTCCATCTCCACATTATTTGAAGAACAAGTGGAGCTTTATCCTGACGCCACTGCATTAGCATACAAAGGTACGAGCCTGTCCTATAGAGAGCTTAATAGCAGAGCGAATCAATTGGCGCATTATTTAAAATCGTGCGGAGTAGGAGCAGATAGCCGAGTTGGTTTGTACATGGATCGCTCGTTTGAAATGATCATCAGTATGGTTGCTATTTTAAAGGCAGGCGGTGCCTATGTTCCGCTTGACCCTGCTTACCCTGAGCAACGCTTGCTTTATATGCTGCAAGATGCAAGCATCTCGATTGTACTGACACAAGAAAGCTTGATGTCCAGACTGCCAGATGGATTGAAAATCGTTTGTCCCGACCTGCAAGCTCGTGAGATCAACAAGGAATCAGATACAAATCTAGGCGAGAGTACGACTTCGGAAAGTCTAGCCTATTTGATGTATACGTCCGGTTCGACAGGAAATCCGAAGGGGGTACTCATCCCTCATCGAGGGGTGATCCGACTTACGAAGCATGCCTCTTATGTATCACTCACACCGGAAGAAACCATGCTGCAACTCGCGTCGATCTCATTTGATGCAGCTACCTTCGAAATTTGGGGGAGCCTGCTAAATGGCGCGAAATTGGTGATTTATCCATTTCACGGCCTGTCTCTTGAAGAGTTGGGACAAGTGCTGCGTGACGAGGAAATCAGCACGTTATGGCTAACCGCAGGCGTTTTTCATCAAATGATCGATTACCGGATCGAGTATTTAAAAGGGGTGCGTCAATTGTTGGCTGGCGGCGACATCGTGTCCGCCAAGCATGCGCAACGTGCCTTGGATATGTTACCAGATACATTGGTGATTAACGGGTATGGCCCGACAGAAAACACGACATTTACTTGCTATTATCCTATAAAAAATAAGAGCGAAATCCAGCACTCCGTTCCGATCGGTCGACCGATCAATGATACGGAGGTGTATATCTTAAGCGAAATGTTAAAGGTAGTTCCTGACGGTCTCGTGGGGGAGTTGTATGTGGGAGGCAAGGGACTAGCTTTCGGATACTGGACCCGACCGGAAATGAGCCAAGAGAAGTTTATTCCGCATCCTTTTCAACAAGACTCTGAAGCGAGATTATACAGGACGGGCGACCTGGTGAAATATGTGCCAGGGCGAGGAATCGAATTTATCGGTCGAAAAGATAATCAAGTGAAAATAAGAGGGAACAGGATTGAGCTCGGTGAGATTGTAGCTGTCCTCAGTCAGCATGAGAGCGTAAGAGACGCCGTCGTCCTTATACATGAATATGGAGCGGACGATAAACGTCTGATTGCTTATATCGCGGGAGACGGGGATGTCGATGAATGGAAACGGTATGCGAGTGAACAATTGCCATCTTTCATGGTCCCTTCCTATTTTGTGAAAATGGACGTTTTCCCACTTACAGCTAACGGGAAGGTGGACCGTCAAGCATTGCCGCTTCCAGAAATGCGCACGATGAAGGACGAATTTGTCGCACCACGTACGGATACAGAGAATAGGATCGCAGAGATTTGGCGTGAAGTTTTAAAAACGGAAACGGAACGATTGAGTATCCACGATTCCTTTTTCGATTTGGGTGGACACTCGTTGCTTGCGACGCAGGTCATATCCCGCTTGCAGGAAGCCTTTCATCTATCTATCCCGTTGCGCATCCTGTTTGAATGCCCGACCATCGCAAGTCTAGATGCCAAAATGATGGAGCTTGGCCGGGATGGAAAAAAAGAACGGACACCAGCTATTGTGAAGGCCTCGCATCTTGAAAAGCTACCGTTATCGCATGCCCAGCAGCGTCTATGGTTTTTACATCAATTAGAACCGGAGAGTACGGCGTACAATGTTCCTCACATGTGGCGCTTAACAGGGCAGTGGAATGCGCAGGCGTTGGAAATGGGATGGAATGCGCTTCTTCAACGTCATGACATCTTGCGCACTGTGTTTTCGAATGAAGGGGGTCAACCTTTCCAAGTCATTGAACCCCATGTGTCTCGAACGTTACCAGTGACTGATCTACGCGATCGACCTGCCTCCGAAAAAGAAGAGCAAATTCACGATATTATCATGCAGGAAGCAGACAGAAGGTTTGATCTACAGCGGGGACCCTTGATTCAAACCAGGTTAATCGTGATCGAAGAGGATCAGTTCCTTTTGCTGTGCACCATGCATCATGTCATTACGGATGGCTGGTCAGAGGATATCTTATTGGAAGAATGGTTGGCCTTTTACGAGGAAGCAGAGAGCGGGGCACGTGCGGAGCTGTCAGAATTGCCGATTCAATACGCTGATTTCGCGGTATGGCAGCGTGAATGGCTGACGGATGAAGTGATGGGCCGACAACTGGACTATTGGAAAGCGGAGTTGTCTGGAGAGCTTCCTGTCTTGCAATTGCCGATTGATCGACCAAGACCAAGCATTCAAACCTACGCCGGAAGTATGCATAAGATGGTGCTGACATCCGAATTGCTTGAGAAGCTGAAAGCGTTTAGTCGGCAAGAGAATACCACCTTATTTATGACCCTGATGGCCGCGTACCAAGGCTTTTTATCCAGATATACCGGACAGACCGATATTTTGGTGGGAAGCCCCATAGCGAACCGACATGTAAAGGAAATCGAAGGATTGATTGGCTTTTTCGTGAATACGCTCGTCTACCGGGCGAACTTCCAAGACAATCCAACGTTCCAGCAATTCCTTGCCCAAGTAAAAGAAAAAGCTCTACAGGCACAGGAGTACCAGGATGTCCCGTTTGAAAAAATCGTAGAAATGCTGCAATTGGAACGCAATACAAGCTACTCCCCGGTATTTCAGACAGTGTTCACATGGGCAGAAATGAAAGAGGATGTCTATCATTCGTTCAGTGGGCAATTAGAAAAAATGCCGGTTCATATCAATGTGGCGAAATTTGATCTTCAGTTATCCATGGGTGAGTCTGAGGACGGTCTCGTGATGAACATGATCTACAACACGGATCTATTTGATGCATCCACGATTGAAAAAATGACAGAGCACTTCGCAAATTGGTTGCAAGAGCTTGTGAATGCACCGGACGTGCCGATGGCCTTGCTAGAATTGTTGAGCGAGAAAGAACGTCACAAAATCCTCGTGGAGTGGAATGATACAGCAGTCGCCATTCCAGAGAATACATGCCTGCATGATTTGTTTATCGAACAAGCCAAAAAGACACCGGAACTCATTGCAGCTGAATATGGCAGTGAAAAGATGACCTATCAAGAACTGGATAGACGTTCTAACCAGTTAGCGCACTACCTGATTATGCTGGGTGTTGGACCCAATACGCCTGTCGGGATATGTATGAATCGCTCCATCGAGCTTGTCATTTCGATTCTCGGCATCGTAAAGGCTGGCGGAGCATTTCTCCCCTTGGATACCGAAATGCCGCAAGCGAGGATGGCGAAACTGTTGGAAAGCTCCAAAACCAACATTTGTATATCCGAGCCGGAGTTCATGAACCTGTTTGGACAAGCCACTCCTGTGAGATGTATAGATTCCCAAGCGGAAAAAGAAAAAATAGCAAGCATGCCGGAGGGATTGCCGGAGCAAACCGTAAAACCGACAGATTTAGTTTCGATTTATTACACGTCAGGTTCGACCGGAAATCCGAAAGGCGTTGAAAACCTCCATTATGGCTGGGTAAATCGCATGTTATGGATGCAGCGACAACATGGCTTGGGGCAGGGAGAGTCTATTCTGCAAAAAACAACCTTAACATTTGATGATGCAGCTGTTGAGTTTTTTTGGCCATTGTCTGTAGGGGGACGGATATCACTCTTGGAACCATGGCTGCATCGGGACCCTGAGGCGATTATCCAGGCTGCTATTCACTATCAAGTTGCGTGCATTCAATTTGTACCGAGCATGCTCAATATGTTTGTGGACGCCCTTTCTCCAGAGGATGCATCCAACTTGCACAAATTAAAAAATGTCATCTCCAGTGGGGAGGCGCTTTTACCCGAAACAGTAGGCAAGTTCTTTAAAAAGCTAAATGCCAAACTCCATAATACGTGGGGGGCCACAGAAGTATCGATCGACTCCACCATTTACACATGCTCACCAATGGACGTGCTGGAAAAGGATTGTGTGAGTGTAGGCAAGCCGATTGATAACAACAGAGTCTATGTTCTTGACCAAAATAGGAAGGCTGTCCCAATTGGCGTCATTGGCGACCTTTATATTGGGGGCCTTGGATTGGCCAGAGGCTATCTGCATAATAGCGAGAAAACCCAAGAAGTATTTATGGAGAATCCGTTTGTACCTGGGGAAAGAATATATCGAACCGGCGACAAGGGGTACTTCCTGCCTTCGGGCAACATTAAATTCGTAGGCAGACAAGATAATCAAATCAAGATTAGAGGCATGCGGGTTGAATTGGGTGAAATTGAATCCACATTAAGCAGGCATCCGTCCGTTCGTGAAGCAGCCGTTATTTCTGTGAAAAACGACAGGTCAGCTACCGAATTGGCTGCTTATATCGTGGGGGACGGGGATGTAAACGAATGGCGGGCATTCCTGAAGGAGCATTTGCCTGCTTATATGATTCCAACTTATTTCATGAAGTTGGACAGCATTCCTAAAACCACGAGTGGAAAAATTGACCGAAATAGACTGGAATTACCAGTCATGAAACCAAGCGATTTCTCGATCATTGAGCCGCGCACGATACCTGAAGAACTTATCCACTCCATCTGGTGCGATATATTACAGGTGGATCGGATTTCGATCAAGGACTCATTCTTTGATAGGGGTGGACATTCCTTATTGGCTACGCAAGTCATTTCCCGCATGCGAAATGTTTTGGGGATGGACATACCTTTGCGCACGATTTTTGAGTTTCCAACCATTGAAGCGATTGCCGCCCGTATTTCTGAGATTAAGCAAGGCAGTGAGACGAATACCCGCATCCATGAAGTATCGCGCGTGGAAAATCAGACAGATGTCTCCTTATTCGAAGTATCCCATGGGCAAAGAAGACAATGGTTCCATGCAAAATTCAGTGACCAAGAAGCAGTAGGAGGGGTTTACCTCTTTGAAGTAGACGGTCCCGTTGACAGTCATTCTCTGCACAGGTCTATGGGCCTCATGTTTGAACGTCACAGAATCATGCGCACGACGATTATAGAAAACGAAGGGCAATTGTATCAAAAAGTGCATGACGACCTTGAGGTGGAGAATGCGTTTGTAGATTTGTCTTCGTTATCTGTGACGGAAGGCGAGCAGCGTATCAAAATGGATTTGCAAGTTGCTCTGTACAAGCCATTTGATTTTTCGCGAGAGTCTTTCTTCCGGATGACTTTGTATCGAATCTCATCAACGAAGCACTTCTTCATCTTGAGCGCGCATCATATTGGATTTGATGGCTGGTCGTTAGATGTGTTTATGAATGATCTCGCGGGCATTTATCAACAAGTAAAGAGTGGGGTGCAACAGGAGTTTTCCAAACCATTGGATTATATGGATTACACCTTGTGGCAGCAAGCACGGTTGCAAAATGGAGAACTGAACCGACAACGGGACTATTGGTTAAAACAACTGCAACAAAATGTAGATGCACCGTTCATACCGCGAGAGACACAATCGTACACACACGGCAACCGAATTTCAAACGTAGCTTCGCTTCCAATCGAGCAAGTGAAGGGACAATCGCTTTTAGAATTGACTCGAATGGCTGGTGGTACCGTCTATACGAGCTTGCTTGCGGCGATCAACATTTGGCTGTCACTCCTCACAGATCAAACCATCATAACTGTCGGCTCGACATTATCTGGCCGCACGCAGACGGATCTAGAAGGAATTATTGGACCGCTCATCAATCCGGTCGCCATGCGTACAGACTTGTCTGGCAACCCGACTGTATTGGAAATGATGAACAGAACAAGAGAAACCGCATATGGTGCGTACGAGAATCAAGAGTATCCGTACAATTTGGTTGTAGAGGATCAACTAGCTGCCACAGGCGATAAGAAGAGTTTGTATTCCCTTGTTTTTATTGGACAACATGTATCGAACAATCAGCCTGAATCAGATGAAATGACCTTTACAGAATGTCCGTTACGTCGTTTTCTGGATGAAACGATTATCAAAGCATATGAAGGCAGTCACTTTGTTCAAGACGATCAATTGGATATGATGTTATTTTTGTCCACGCGTCATGACCAACTGATGTTAACTGCTCATTACAACACGGAAGCATTCAGCGAAAATGCAATGGATACGTTACTAGATCAGTTAAAGCATGTCATTTGCCAAATGATTGACAATCCAATGCAGCGCTTGTCTCAAATAAACTTGGTGGAAGAATATGATTTCAATGAACTATTCAGCTAACTAGTTTATGGCTGTTGGGGCATGCTGGTGAGAGCCGCATGCCCAACCATTACGCAGTTGCGTATCGGGGAGACTACGAATGATGGATAAAACTTTTATCAAAACGATCCCTCTGTCTGAGGCTCAAAAAGATTATTATCTACACTATTTAGTCTATCCAATGAGTCCATATTATCAGGAGCAGTATCTATTCCACTTCGAAAGTCGATTGGATGTATCGGTTACGATCCGTACACTTTACGAGATCGTGAAACGCCACGAAATCTATCGTTCCATTTTTGTTTTGGAAGACGAGCCCATCCAAAAAGTATATAGCGAGCCCATATTGGATTTTGAACATGTGTCTTCCGCTACCTGGGACGACACGATGATTAGAGAATATTTCAATGAGGAGTTCAGCAAGCCTTTTACGCTGGAAGAGGGGCCGTTATTCAGTTGCAGATTGCTCGATTATAAAGAAAGCGGCAGTATTTTATGTTTCAAGTATCACCATATCTGCTTTGATGGGTGGAGTGTTTCGCTCACCCTCGATGAATTTACGATGATCTACCAACTACTGATCACGGGCAATGATCACGTGTTGCAACCACAAATACACCAATACGCAGACTTTGTGGAGTGGGAACAGAATTACATAGCGAGCCCAGAAGGCGAAGCTGCGAGAGGTTTTTGGAAAAAGAAATTGGGTGGGACTCTTGAGCGGGTAGAAGTACCGCCAGATAAAAAGCGTCCGAGTACCCCTTCGTTTAAAGGGGGGATATCATTCTTTACGTTTACCCGCCAACTCCGGGATGAGTTGATTGCTTATCATAAACATCACAAATATCCTACGGATGTCATTTATTTATCCCTTTTTAGTGCTTTTCTTTATCGGATAACTGGGCAAGACGACATCATTGTTGGCGTACCGAGATACGGCAGGCCAAAAAGAGAGTTTCATACGATCATGGGACCGTGTATGGTAATGCTTCCCCTGCGAATCAAAATTCCTAAGAACAGCTCGCTTCGTGAATTGGCAAAGCAGATTCATGAAGAATTGTCTTTATGTTCACAGTATCAAAACTATCCAATCTCTTTGATTACAGCTGAATTGCAATATGAGCGCGATAAAAAATATGCTTCCTTTTTTTCAACGGCTTTCGTCCATCAAAAAGCGATTAAGCAAGATGCAGCGATTATGCTGGGCAATGCGCAAAATACTTTTCATAGCAATGGCCTTACCGTAAGCACCTATCCGATTGGCAAAGATGTATCCCAGTATGATTTATGTTTGGTCGTTGAAAAGGACAACCATCATGACATACTGGCAGGATTCGAATACAATTCAGATATTTTGGATGAAGAAACCATTGCCAAATGGGTTTCCGACTTTGAACGCACCAGTCTTTCTCTTTTGAAAAATGATGGTGAAAACATCCCTGCACATGCAGGCAAGCCCGCTGATTGGATGGAGAGTCTTTCCACTTTGCCTTCCCTCAAGATATTGCCAGAGGACGTCATCCCACTCTCTACCGACTCAGTAAAGTTCGAGGAAGTGACGTTTGAATGGACATGCTTGCGGGAGGTTGGGATATCTCATCTGGCTAAAGTTTGGGATGCCTCTTCCTATGCGATATTCATGACCGTATTTCTCGTACTTTTGTACGCAGAAACCGAGAAGGAGGATTTGGCTTTGGCATTTCGTGCGGGGTGGGACGAGAGCGAGGATGTCCCAAGCGCCCTGCTTTTACGAGCTGATCTGACAGGCAATCCACTACTTGGCGATTTGGTTTTGCAAATACAAAGCAAGTTAAAAGAAGCCCATTATCATCAAGCGTCCTTTCCTAACACTCACGAGCCTCAACTCTTATTTGAAATGAGTAAGAATGAATATCCCTCCACGATTGATTTTCAATTCCGCATCCATAAAACTAACAACCACATACATGGCGCCATTACCTATAAATCGAATGTATTCAAGAGGGAGACAGTGCAACGGATCTGCACCCAATATGAATACTTGTTGGAAAGCGTGACAGCCGAGTCGCATCAAAGAATCCGCGAGATTGTCAGTCATCTGAACAGCCAATTTCTAACCAGTGATGATTTTGAACAATTATTTCTGTAGCGAAAGAGGTGCACTGGCTTGAAGCATTTAACAAAAGAGAACGTACTGGAAGTCATAGAGCTTTCCATGGTGCAAAAGCAATTATTACGTCCTGACAAGATGACAACCATGCGCTATCTCATCGAGCACCGTCTCGAACTGGAACGCATTCAAGAAACGTGGAAGGAATTAATTAGCCAGACGCCGGTGATGCGAACAGTTTTCCGCCAGCTTAAAAATAAACATGTACAAGTCGTATTGAAGGAGCTACCCATTCCTATTGACTGGCACGATGTACGGGAATTATCTCCTGAACAGCAAGAGCAAGTCTATCTCTCTACACTTACAGCCCATCAGGAGCCCATTCCGTATGAGGAGGGGCCATTGATCCGGGTATCGATTTTGCAGATGGACGCCAATCAATCCGTCCTCATCTGGACTCATCATGCATTAAGTATGGACGATGCCAGTCGCGAGCTTCTTGTAGCGGAATGGCTGAAACGGGTACGGGGTAATCAGCCATCTGCCGACCAGCGGGCCTCATTCAAAGAGTATGTTGCTTGGGAGTCAAGCCAAGATGGCTCCAAAGTCAAAAGCTTTTGGGCAGATCAATTCCAAGGCTATGAAAGCGAGAATGTGTTTTATCCAGTACAAGGGGCACAGAAGGATGCGAGCCATCCGATCACCTGCAACGCTGTTCTTTCCGAAGCGGTAACCACGTCCATCAGAAGGATGGCATTCGAGCAGCGAGTATCCATAGAGGCCATCTTTCAGGCTGCTTGGCTCCTCTTGGAGAATATGTACAGTGGCGAGGACAAGCTGGTCATTGGGGTTACCGTCTCTGGCAGACCGGAAACATGGAAAGAGGCGAATACCATTATTGGGCCACTGGCTCACAGCTTACCTGTTTTCCAGACCGTGCATGCGAATCAAAAAGTGCGTGATGTCGTAAAGGATGTCGAGGAAAGCTGGGAACAACTACAGCAAAATGATATGGCCACACTAGACATGGTCCGTAACTATGCAGGCATCCGAGAAACTGATCTTATATTTGGAACGACATTGACGATACGGAATGGTGCAGAAGATCACCAGGAATCTGCCATGCTTTATCGTGGCGGCCTCGAAACAGTGGAGATAGTGGTGACGGTCGGGCAGCTCATGAAAATTCAAATTTTCCATATGAATGCGTCCTCTACGAGCGATCTGGAACGATTGCAGTCCCATTACATCCATATGCTCGAGCAGATTTGCTCAGAGGCAAACAGGAACATCAGCGATCTGAACATCGTGACGGATGAAGAACAAGAGATCATGACGAAGGTGATGGGCAATTTCGCGGAGTCGAATCGCAGTATGGAGCAATTTGCGCACCAAATCATAGAAGAGCAGGTCAAGCGCAATCCTGACGCTGTTGCTGCTATCGATGGGAAGCAATCCATCACCTACCGGGAATTGAATGAGGATTCGAACCGATTGGCGCATTGGTTGCGAAGACAAGGATTTGGCCGAAATGATCTTGCTTGCCTATTTGCTGAGAGAAGCGTCGACATGCTGCTTGGTATTCTGGCTGTACTGAAAGCAGGAGGGGCCTATGTCCCGCTTGATACAGCCCATCCCGATCAACGACTCCTTACGATTCTTGATAACAGCAAGGCGAAGGTTTTACTGACCGAGGCGCGTTTCCAATCGCGTAGCATGGCCTTGGCAGACAGATTGGAGCACAAGCCAGTTGTGTTTTGCCTGAACAAAGGGGACGGGACAAGCTCGGACATTTCTTCCTTGCAAGCGTCGGATACATCGAATCCAGAGATCATCCATGCGCATGATGATTTGGCAAACGTCTTTTTTACCTCAGGCTCCACTGGTATGCCAAAAGGGGCAATGATCGAGCATAGCGGCATGCTGAATCATCTTTACGCCAAAATGGATGTCCTTGGACTGAATGAAGATAGCATCGTAGCGCAGAATGCTTCTCATTGCTTTGATATATCGGTGTGGCAATTCCTGGCTCCCTTGATGGCAGGGGGTAAGCTAGTGATTTACGACAACGAGACGGCTACTGATCCGGATGCATTGCTCCAAGCCTTGAATCGAGATGGTGTCACCGTAATTCAGCTGGTCCCAGCGATGATAGAAGCATTGCACAATGCTGCACTGACTCTTCCACCGGAACAGCATGTGTTACCTCAATTGCAATATATGATTTCTACTGGTGAAGGATTGCCAGTAACCCTGTGCCAAAAGTGGCAAAGCCTGTATCCCGATGTGATTGTAGTGAACACGTATGGAGCTACGGAGTGCTCAGATGATACGATGCATGAAATCATTGATCGTTCGTATGCGCATGATGATTATCCTTATGTGGCCTTGGGAAGCTCGATCGCCAATATGAAGCACTATGTGCTGGACAAATGGATGCGCTCCGTTCCGGTTGGTTGTGTCGGGGAAATCTACATTTCTGGAACTGGCGTAGGGCGGGGGTATCTCCATGATGCTGAACGCACTGAGCTAGCATTTTCAGAAAATCCATTTTTGCAGGGTAGAAAAGAACGGCTATATAAAACAGGCGATTTGGGACGTTATTTGTCAAATGGGAGACTCGTATTTGTTACGCGTGCTGATTTTCAGGTGAAGGTACGCGGACATCGCATAGAGCTCGGCGAGATAGAAAATGCCCTTTTACGTCACACGCTGGTGAGACAGTGTGTAGCGGTTGCACGGGAAGATGAAAATGGGCAGAACGGAATTGTTTGCTATGTGGTCACACATGAACAGCAGAGCGAGCATGAGCTGCAAGCCTATCTCAGAACGATCTTGCCGGAGTATATGGTTCCGGAGCGAATCGTCATTCTGGATGCAATGCCACTGAATCGCAACGGAAAAGTAGACAAAAAAGCATTGCCAGAGACAGACGTGATTCAAAAGAAGTCTGAAGCATTCGTCGCTCCTCGTAACGATCTGGAACGAAGCTTGGCAGCTATCTGGCGTACCGTGCTAAACATAGAGGACATCGGGATCGACGATGACTTTTTCCAGCTTGGCGGGCATTCTATGAAAACGATTCAGGTTCGCTTGCGCATGAAAAGAGAGATGGGCATAGAAATTACCATCAAGGACTTATTCGAGCATCGAACCATTCGGGAGTTATCCTCCCTGTTTCATCACGAGGAAGCGCTGTCCACAGGTGAGCTCCATACGCAACATGATCGATCAACGATCCCCAAGGCAACAGAGCAAGCGTATTACCCGGTGTCACATGCGCAGAGGAGACTGTTTTTCATTCAGCAGCTAGAGCCTGAGAATACGGCTTATAATATGCCGACGATCTACCATATCACGGGACCATTGAAGGAGCGTGTCCTGCATCAGGCATTCGGGTTGCTCGTGAAAAGACATGAAGTGCTGCGAACAAAGTTCCTGTTAAGAGACGGACGCCCCGTTCAACAGGTGCTGCCGAGCAATGACTTCACCTATGCATTTGTCGATCTTTCCAAGGAGTCAGAAGCGTCGAAGCAAGAAGCGATTGATCTGATTATCCAAAAAGAGACGGAAACCAGCTTTGATTTTGACAGGGATACATTGTTTCGGGTGAAGTTATGCAAGGCTGCGGAAGAAAAATACGTATTGTTAATGAACATGCATCACATGATCAGTGATCAATGGTCGTGGGGGATATTGATGAAGGATTTAGGCACCATCTACGAATCCTTGCATCAAGGGATAGACCTCGAATTGCCGGAGTTGAGCATCCAGTATAAAGATTATGCAGTCTGGCAAAATCAGTCGATTCATCATGGAGAGCTGGCAGAATCAGAAGCGTATTGGCTGAAGACATTCGAAAAAGAGATCCCAGTATTGGACTTGCCGACAGATTTCCAGCGACAGCCTGCACAAACGTATTTTTCGGCAACGGAATCTTATCAAATTCCGGAAAAAGCGTTTAGCCGCATGAAAGAGATTGCTCAGCAACATGATGCCTCCATGTTTATGGTGATTTTATCAACGATAGGCATTTGGCTGTCCAAGCTAACCAATCAACAGGATATCATCATCGGTACTCCGGAGGCTGGTCGGAACCACATGGATATTGAACAGGTCATTGGATTTTTTATTAACACACTCCCGTTGAGACTAGAAGTCAATCAGGAGCATACCTTCATCGAGGCGTTACACGTTTGGCGCCAGCAAGCACTGGAGTCTTACATGCATCATGAGTATCCATTCGATAAATTGGTCGAAAAAATTAATCCGGAAAGAGATGTTAGCCGCAATCCTATTTTTTCTTTCATGTTCCAATATATTGAAAAAACGGAAGAGGAAAATGAAATAAATGGCTTGGAAATGACAGCTGTTGAATCCTATAACTCCATGACGAATTTCGATTTATCGCTCGTATGCATGGACCTAGAAAATGGAGCGGGTTTGACTGTCGAATATCGCACGGATTTATTTAAGCCAGAAACGGTTCAACGGATGCTCAAATATTTGGGCAACATCATCGAACAGGTAGCCAATCAACCAGATATCCATTTCAAGCATATCGAATTGTTGTCAGTGGAAGAAAAACAGGCAATGATCTCTGCCTATAAGGAAGTTTCTTTTACCAATGGGGATGAGCATAAAACAATCATCGAGCTATTCGAGGAGCAAACAGAGAAAACCCCGGATCGCATTGCTCTCGCTTTTGAAGAGCAAGAACTGTCTTATTCAGAACTGAATAAACGGGTGAATCAGCTGGCGCGGACATTGGTAGCTGCGGGCGTCCATGCAAATCAAATGGTGGGGATCATCGCAGAACGGTCCATAGAGATGATCGTTGGCGTATTGGCGATTGTGAAAGCGGGTGGAGCCTACGTCCCCATTGACCCTGATTATCCGGAAGAGCGCATACGGTACATGCTGGAACATTCGGGAGCAGAAGTTTTGCTGTTGCATCAGTCGGTACGCAACAAAGTGAATACTGACAAAAAAATGATCCTGCTTGACGATGAGGAGTCCTATCATCAGGAGAATACGAATCTCGGGTTACCTGTTCAGTTTGATCAGCTTGCTTATGTGATTTATACATCAGGCACTACGGGAACGCCAAAGGGAGTCATGATTGAACACCGACAGCTTCATTCGCTTGCGCAGGCATGGAAACAAGAATACAAGCTGGATGAATTCCCCGTCAGAAGTTTGCAATGGGCAAGTTTTTCTTTTGATGTGTTTACGGGTGATTATATGAGATGCCTGTTAAACGGTGGGAAACTGGTTATTTGCCCAAAAGATGCGAGAGTGGATTTGGAGCGCCTTTACTACCTGATGGAAAAGCATGAGATTAATCTGTTTGAATCGACTCCCGTCCTTGTGATTCCTTTCATGGACTATCTCTATGAAAATGGGCTCAACATAGACTTCATGAAAATATTGATTCTTGGCTCGGATCAATGCCCGTTACATGCCTTTCACAAGCTTGTCGATCGATACGGAAGCACAATGAGAATCTTAAACAGCTATGGAGTGACGGAGGCTACCATTGATTCCTCCTATTATGAAAGAGATAAACAGCAAGATTACAAATTTTTGCCGATTGGCAAGCCTTTGCCAGGGGTGAAGATGTATATTCTGGACGCCAATCTTCATGTGCAGCCTGTGGGTGTCCCAGGAGAACTGTATATTGGAGGCTTGGGAGTAGGAAAAGGATATTTCAAGCGGCCAGATTTGACAAATGAAAAATTCGTTCCCAATCCGTTTTGTATCGGTGAAAGCATGTATAAGACAGGGGATATGGCTCGATGGCTCCCCAGCGGAGATATTGAATTTTTAAGGCGATTGGATAATCAGGTAAAAATACGTGGGAATCGAATCGAATTAGAAGAAATCGAAGCAGAATTACGAAAAATGGGCGATATTCGCGACGCGGTCGTTATCGCAAGAGCGGATGAATCCGGTCAAAAAAGGCTGGTTGCATTCTTTGTAGCTGTAAAAGCTGTGGAATCGAACGTATTGAGAGAGTCGCTGCGGAAGTCGTTACCGGCATTTATGGTCCCAGCCCATTTTGTTCAGCTAGATGAAATACCAGTAACGCCGAATGGAAAGATTGATCGAAAAGCGTTAGTGGATATCAACATCGTCTTGCAGAGTGAAATGGAATATGTGGAGCCCCAAACGGACAACGAGAAGATATTGGTAGCTGTGTGGCAAGACGTTTTACATGAGAAAAAGATTGGGACTTTGGATCATTTCTTTGAACTTGGTGGCGACTCTATCAAATCGATTCAAGTTTCATCGCAATTAGCAGCTTTGGGATACAAGATGGAGATTCGAGATCTTTTCAAATATCCAACGATCGCAGAACTGAGTACAAAACTGAAACTGATGAATAGGAAAATTGACCAAAAGGATGTGGAAGGCGTTGTACCACTGACCCCGATTCAGCATTGGTTGATACAAGAACACAGTCAGCATCTCCATCACTATAACCAATCTTTTGTGTTGTACCGCAAAGAGCGGTTTGACGAGGAGATAGTTCGCAAAGTCGTCGATAAGCTCGTACAGCACCATGATGCACTGCGAATGATTTTCCGCCAAACAGAGACAGGTTATGAGGCTAATAATCGAGGCGTCAACACTAGCGACATGTATCGTCTGGAGATTTGGGACTATCAAAACAAGAATGGGTCTGAGATCGAACAAGCGATGGACTTGAAATGCAGTGAAATTCAATCGAGGCTTAACATTTTTGATGGCCCATTAATGAGGCTAGGGTTATTCCAATGCTCGGATGGCGATCACTTGCTTATTGCTGTTCATCATTTAGTCGTAGACGGGGTATCATGGCGCATTTTAATCGACGATTTCAAAACAGCTTATGGGCAGCTCCTCCGTAATGAAGAGATTCGTTTCCCTTTAAAAAGTGATTCCTTCCAATTATGGGCGCAACAATTGAACGAGTATGCCAATAGCGAAAGGCTCGAGCAAGAGCGTGAATATTGGAATCGAATCGAGGAAAGGGACACTCAATCGTTGCCAACCGATTACGATGAGCAAAAACCGCTTCGGAAAACAACCAGGACGAAAACGGTCATGATGGATCAGCAGCAAACCGAGGAATTGCTAAAACAAGCCAATCGCGCCTATCAGACGGAAATCGATGAACTTTTGTTGGCTGCTATTGGAATGGGCTTTAAAAAATGGGCAAATATCGATCGCGTCGTCTTGAATATGGAAGGGCATGGTAGGGAATCGATTTTACCAGATCTGAACATTAACCGCACAGTGGGATGGTTCACGAGTGAATATCCAGTGATGGTAGATGTCGGGAACGAAATGAATCCGTCAGCTATCATTCCTAAAATCAAAAAAGATGTACGAAGAATACCACATAAAGGGATTCACTACGGTATATTGAAATATTTGTCTGCAAAATCGCCAAACACCACCATGAATGTACATCCTGAAGTCAGTTTTAATTATTTGGGACAATTTGATATGGATCGAAAAGAAAAGGATGACGACATTCAATTGTCCACATTCTCAGGCGGAGAATCAATGAGTCTAGAGCAGTTCCGGGAATGCAAGATTGACATTGAGTGCGTGGTGTTGAATGGAAGCTTTCACTTTATGGTAGCTTACAGCGAGGCACAGTATAAAACGGAAACCATCGAACGACTTACTGCATGCCTTCAGGATAGTCTTAGGGAAGTCCTCCAACACTGCATGATGAAATTGCGCAACAATCCTGACCACGAAATCGCTGGAGAATGGGTGGACTTCGAAGCAGTGATAGACGGATTTTTCGACTCTTCTACGATGAGTGATCTTCCTGGCGCAATTGCGGTGGTAGTCCAACACAGTCAAGTGAAAGTAAAGAAGGCTTACGGTTACGCCAATCTATCAGAGAAAGTGCCCATGAGTGCAGATGAAACCGTAGTCAAGGTAGGTTCGATTTCCAAACTCGTAACAGTCGCTGCCATTTTGAAGCTAGTGGAGCAAGGTCTGATTGGATGGAACGAGGATGTTCAGCAATACCTCGATATGGAAATACCGAGAAGGGTTGAGGGCCCACTAACGGTAGAACATTTACTCAGTTACACAACAGGGTTTGACTCGCCAGACGCGGGAAATGATCAAAGCTATCATTTTGGCGGGCGTGACTCCCTAACGTTACGAGAGTATATTCACCGCTATATGCCAACCGTGATTTACAAGCCTGGCGAACAATATGAGAATGAGAATTTTGCCTTTATGCTGGCGGGGTATCTGGTGGAAAGAGTGACGGGAGTTTCCTTTGATCGCTATGTAAGAGAGCACTTCTTTACGCCTCTCGAAATGACAGACAGCAGTTTTCTACTACAACCAGAATTAGAGGCGAAGATGGCCACAGGCTATGATCTGGAAAATCAGGCCGTACAAAAGTACGATTTCAGCCCTGCAATCTCACCAGACGGCAGCATGCTCTCCACGGGGCACGATATCGCCACATTCATGCTGGCTCTCTTACGTGGAGGCGCTGATGGCAAAGGATCAATTTTAGAGGCGGATTCGATAGACAAAATGTTCTCCAGTAAATCAGTACCTCATCCAACAGGGGCAAATACAGGGTATGGATTTACGGTAAAATTCCACCCAGAATACGTACATGAGAATATTTTGGCGAAGGCAGGCGAGGTCATAGGCTTTAACTCCTTTATGTGGTTCCTGCCAGAAAAACAAATGGGGGTCTTTGTTAGTACAAATAAAAGTCAATTCAACAAAATTGAATTTTTCGATTACTTCATGAAGCGCTATCGTCCTGCGGAAGCGATCATCATGTAAATCATATTCGTGTAAACGGGGGGGCCACTATGAGCATGATTAAGACTAGTTCCATTAGTCGTTTTCCTAATACGAATGACGTAGGAATCGGTGTATCTATCGGTACTTTTGGGGAACTACTGCAGGGGATTCTAGAGGAAAATAATCTGGATTTTCTGGTGACTTTACCTATCAAAAATGCATCCTACGCTACTTTTTATTCGATTCCAACCTTACAGGAGATCATCATCGTGCCACGCTCCAAGCAAAAATCAAAAAGGTTGGCGGAAAAAATCATTCAGCACTATGGATTGCCGGCAGGTGGAATTTTAGAGATCAACTCAGAACTTCCGGTTGGAAAAGGCTTGGCAAGCTCATCAGCAGATTTGGTGGCTGCCTCCAGAGCGGTTGGAAATTGTTTCGATATAAGCATTGAGCCTTCCTTACTAGAGTGGTTTTTGTCGAGTATTGAGCCGACGGATGGCGTTATGTATGAGGGGGCGGTTTCTTACTACCATAAAGAAGTCAGATTGCGAGAATACATCGGGGAACTGCCGGCATTATGCATTTTAAGTATTGATGAGGGAGGAACCATCGATACCGTTGAGTTCAATAAGCGAACAAAGCCCTATACCCAAGAAGACAAGATGGAGTACAGCGTGTTGTTACAAAAAATCACGAAAGCAATCAGAGAAAGAGATGTCCACATGATAGGTGCCGTCTCTTCCCGAAGTGCGATCTTGAATCAAAAGATTCTGCCCAAAAAATTATTGCCGGAAGTCATGGAGATCAACGAGAAAATTGGCGGGTTAGGTACTGTTGTGGCACATAGTGGGACCAGCCTCGGTATTTTATTGTTGAAAGAAGAACCTGATTTCTATCAAAAGCTGGAACTGGGGTATAGATGGTTAAGTGAACTGAATAAAGAAGTGCATGTGTACCACACCTAGAGGATCAGATCCAAGAGATGGCTTCTGGCATGCTCGGAAGTCATCTTCCCCAAAAATTGATTTCGTTCGTATTGGGAGTGGATTATCGAGATGGAACAGCCAGTAAGCGTTAATGAAAAGGTATCTTTTCGGGCGTTGCTTGGTTTGAAAAGTTATCGCTATTTAATCTTTTCGCAATTTGTCTCGAACATGGGAGATGGAGTATATCGATTAGCGCTTATTTGGCTAATGAAGGTTTTGACGGAAAGTCCTTTGTTAATGGCGATTTTATTGGCAGCGGAGACCATCCCATTGATCATATTCGGATTGTTCGCGGGCGTTTTTGTTGATCGAGGAAATAAAAAGAGGATCATGGTCGTTTCGCATATATTGAGAGCTGCGCTCATTTTATGCATCGTCCTGTTGTTCTTGTTTAACATGCTGCATCCTGCTGTACTGATCATCATTGCCGTTTTGCTGACTACGGTTAGTGCCTTCTTCAGGCCAGCACTCACGGTAGCGATACGGACGTTGGTTCCCGAACAACATATGACGCAAGCCCAAAGTTTATCGCAGATGATTCAAACGATTGTCAGTTTGGCGGCTCCGGCATTGGCAGCGGGGTTGATCGCGTTTGGAATGGAATATGCTTTTATTTTGAATGTCGTCACCTATATGTTAGGTGCACTGATTATTTTATGGATAAACGAGAAGGAGCTTGTCATTTCATCTGTCAGTGAGTTTACAGCAAGAATGATCATGACGGATTTGAAGGATGGAATCCATGCGATTACGAAGCATGATTTTTTGCGAAACTGCATGATTTATTTCACCATCCTCAATTTTTTGACGGCTCCAGAAGCGATCTTGCTGCCACTGGTCGTTACCAATGTTACCGAATTAGCCATGCTCGAGATTAGTTTTTTTATCGGGATTATGCTTGGGTCGCTATGTATTAATTATTTGAATCGATATGATGCGATTATTTACATTTGCTGCGGCATTAGTCTGTTCAGTATCGGAATCGGAATGTTTGCGTTTGGTATTCCACTTGTATGGCAAGTCATATGTGTATTCGTGAATGGGATAGGCTCGGCATTCGTCAATATCAAAATGAGCACGTTGATTACCTTGATGGTGCCTAAGGAAGTCTTGGGAAGAGCATCGAGCTTGATCAGTGTAATGGTTATGTGCGCCATGCCAGTCTCCGTATTCCTGGTAGGTCTGACTACTGGTCTTGTTTCCATCTTTACGATATTTGGAATCATTGGCGGAGCGGGACTTCTCATTGTGGTTCTTATGCTGATGAACCCACACTTGAGAATGAAAAAAGAACATCACTACGATTATGCGGAACAGAAATCAGGGGGAATCTCTCTTTAGTGCAACTCCTGGTTGGATCGTTACTCAGTCGGAAGCGAGGTGTATTTTTTGCATGAGTGTAAAATTAACGGGCAGAATTGCTTCGACACCAAGCCGTCTCTTGCATGATGAAGTATTGGAACCGCAGTTCAAATATGAAGTCGATTACTTGTTGCCTGGGTATATTCAGATTGAATTCGCCATGCTTTTGGAATATGTCAGAATGGGCTTGATTACACGACAAGACGCTTTGCTTATCGCAAAGGCACTTCAGGGTGCTACACCAGAAACAATAGCTCCTGACCCTGGACGGAACATGTCTGATATTTCTTTTGCCCTCGAGCGTTATATTGAAGGTTTACTCCCGAGACCAGTACCGTGTTGGCATATGGATCGCAGCCGCAATGATGTTCAAGCGTGCGCCCAGGTGATGTTTGGTCGTGCGCAATGGCTGGAGACGATGGGGGAATTGGGACAGCTTATTCAATCGATGCATACATTGGCTGTTCAATATCGCTCGGTTCCCATGCCAGGATATACGCATTACCAATCCGCACAGTTGATTACCCCTGGATTTTATCTTTCCTCTATTAACGGTGAATTTTTGCAAGCCATGAATCGATGGATACAAATCTATGACGACATGAACCAGTGCCCGCTTGGGGCAGGGGCCATGGCTGGAGTTGAACTGCCGTGGAACCGTCAACAGTTGTCCAAGCTGCTTGGGTTCAGACAGCCTCGAATGAGTGCGTTGTCGGCGGTCGCGTCTCGGGAATGGGTTTTGAGGATGGCAGGAGAGCTGTCCACCTTCTCGGTATTGGTCTCCCGGTTTACAACGGATTTGATTCAATGGGGCAGCAGCGAAATGAACTTCCTCCAATTGCCGGATGAGCTATCAGGTATATCTTCTGCCATGCCACAGAAAAGAAACTTCCCGATCCTGGAGCGTATCCGGGGGAAGAGTGCGCATCTAACCGGATTTTATATGGATATGGTGCTAGGTCAGCGCAATACAGCTTTCACGAATTTGGTAGAGACGTCCAAAGAGGCAGGCACTCATCTTCTGACGTTGTTTCAACAAACCAAAACGTTGTTGCGCCTGTTAAAAGCGGTGATCGATCATTTGCAATTCAATGAGGATCGTTTGCTCCATATATGTAAACGGGACTTTTTTGGAGGATTTACTCTTGCGAATTTGCTGACGTTGGAGCATGAGATTCCGTATCGCACAGCACAGGTAATCGCAGGCCGATACATCGTTAGCGCGCTGGAACACGGTGTATCACCGGAGCCGGGAGATCCACGGCTACTCGATAACGCTTGCGCGGAAGCAGGCTTTCAAGTACCGGATACGGCTTCGCTCCTCGCTGCTTCCTTCGATGTGCAGGGGGGCTTGTACGCGAAGAAATCAACGGGCTCCACGAACCCAGAGGAAGTACAGCAGATGCTGAGTGCACAGAGGGAGCATGCAGAGAAGCTGCAACGGGAGTGGCAGGATCGACAAGAGCAATTGCAGGCGATCGAAGAAAGGCGGGAGAGGTTCATGAAGAGGTTTCTTTCTGGCAAGCAAGGGAAGGATGTGAGCGTAGATGCGGTATGAACAGCTGGCAGATACTATCGGGGATACCCCTCTAGTCAAGCTGAGGCTTGATGAAGGAGCAGTCGGTTCTGTATATGCAAAGCTCGAGTTAATGAACCCGTTCGGCATGAAGGATCGCGTAGCCAAGCAATCGGTCTTGGCAGCGATACAGTCAGGAGAGCTTCAGGCGGGCATGCCGATTATCGAAAGCTCGTCAGGAACGTTGGCGTGTGGCTTGGCCTTGGTTGGGCGCCAATTGGGGCATGACGTACACATCGTGACTGATCCGAGAATTGACCCGATTACCTATGCCAAGTTGACCTCGCTTGGCTGCCATGTTCACGTAGTTTCGCAGATGGGAAAACAAGGGTGGCAAAGCGCCAGACTGGACCGACTCCAAGAATTAATGAGGGAGTATCCAGGAGCGTTCTGGCCTCGACAATACGAGAATCCGGAAAATCCGCGTGCATATGCTGCGCTGGCCTCCGAGTTGATGCAAGACCTCAAACGAATTGATGTGCTTGTTGGTGCAGTCGGCAGCGGAGGCTCCTTGTCCGGGACCGCCAGAGAGCTGAAGCGTCATTATAAGGAGCTGCGCGTCGTAGCAGTTGATGCAGCGGGGAGTGTGATATTCGGACAGCCCGATCAGCCTATGCGTCTACAGGGTGGCTTGGGAAACAGTTTGGTCGCCAAGAATGTAGATTTTTCCATGATCGATGAAGTTCATTGGTTGAACGATGCGGAGGCATTTGCGGCTACGCTGCAGTTGGCCCGTAATGAGCATATTTTTGCTGGCAACAGCTCGGGTTCCGTGTATGCCGTAGCCAATTGGTTAGCGAGCCAAGTCGGGAGTGAGTGCAATATCGTGGCCATATTGCCGGATCGAGGGGATCGGTATGTCGATACGATCTATAGCGACTCCTACCGTGAGAGCAAAGGTCTGATGCAAACGAACCTGCCAGACACGCCGCAATGTGTGGAACCAAAGACAGTCGTGACTAGCTGGTCCTATTCTAAATTAATGGGGATGTATCCGAATGAACAAACACTTTCTGTTCGTTGAAGCGAATACGACGGGGACAGGTATGCTCGCTATTAAAAAGGCGCGCGAATTGGGGTTTACGCCCGTATTTTTCACAGAGAAGCCTGAACGTTACCACGGTTTGAATGAGTTGGAATGTCATGTAGTCGTGACAGATACGAATTCCCAAGCAGAGCTGACTGACAGTGTAGCACAAGTGAGTAAGGAAGGCAGAGAGATAGCCGGAATCATGTCGACAAGCGACTATTACCTCGAATCGGTAGCCAAGCTGGCCCGGAAATTCGGTTGGACAGGCAATACTCTGGAGGCGATTGAGACCTGCCGAAATAAAGCGATGTTTCGCGAGAAGCTTCAGGGGCATCAAGTGTCTCAGCCTGAATTTTTGGCAATAGGCTCTATGGAGGCATTGATGGAAGCGCGCTCTTTCATTTCCCTGCCCTGCGTGGTGAAGCCCGCTGATGATAGCGGATCAAATAACGTACGGCTGTGCTTTAGCTGGGATGAAGTGGAGCATATGGCAGCGGAAATTCTTGCGATCACGTACAATGCGCGCGGCCAGGAAACAGCACGAACAGTTCTTCTGGAGCAGTATGTCGAGGGCCCTGAATTTAGCGTGGAGACGTTCTCGTGGCAAGGGCAATGCTTTGTCATCGGGATTACCCAGAAACGGTTAACAGGATATCCATTTTTCGTGGAAGCAGGGCATATTTTCCCTGCACCGCTGTCGGCAGAAGATAAGAAGGAGATTGAGAGAACAGTGGAAAGGGCGTTAGCGGCGGTGAACTACCAGTTCGGTGCTGCCCATACAGAAGTGAAGTGGACATCAGCAGGCTGTGTTGTCATCGAGGTCAACGCAAGGCTTGCCGGTGGAATGATTCCAGAGCTGGTTCGCCGTTCAACAGGGATTGATCTGCTTTTGCAACAGATTCGGTGTGCGGCTGGACTTGCGCCTGAATTGTCTCAAACAGTCGAAGTGCAACGATATGCAGGCATTCATTTTCTCGTGTCTGAGAGTCAGGGAACCTTTAGCAGGATACATGGAATGGATACCGTTCGCAACCTGCCGGGGATTGCTGAAGTAGCGATTCATGCAAAAATTGGTCAAAACGTCCAACCGCCGCAAAATTTCTCGCATCGTCTCGGCTATGTCATCGTGGAAGGGAAGCATTACAGCGAGACCGCTGAGCTGATCCAACAGGTAAATGACAACCTAAAGGTACAAGTAGGTCAGCAATTGGAGAGTGGGGTATGAAACCGTTGATCGAATTGAGAAGCGATACATTCACTTTGCCGACAAACCAGATGATGGATGCCATTCAAGAGGCGGTACTCGGTGACGATGTGTATGGGGAAGATCCTACGGTTCGCCAATTGGAGCAAGAAGCGGCCCAAAAGCTGGGCAAGGAGGCAGCCATTCTCATGCCAAGTGGAACGATGGCCAATCTGGCATCCTTAATGGCGCATTGTCCTCGCGGTTCCAAAGTAATTGTAGGCAATGAGACCGACATTTACATCTATGAAGCGGGTGGCGCGGCTGTGTGCGGCGGTATTATGTACGAACCGATTCCGACGCAGCCAGATGGGAGGCTGGACATCTCAGATATGGAGCGGGTCTTTCCGTTGGAGCCAGAAGATCCACAATTCGCATTGCCCTCCCTGATCTGCTTGGAAAACCCGCATAACCGAATGGGGGGACGTGTCCTACCGCTGTCTTATTTGGCAGAGGTTCGCGCATTTGCAAACGAAAAGGCTGTGCCTGTTCATATGGACGGTGCGCGTTTGTTCAATGCGGCAGTTGCTCTTGACGTGGATGCGGCTGAGATTGCGCGTTATGCGGATTCCGTGCAAATATGTTTGTCGAAAGGGTTGTCAGCACCGATTGGTTCCCTTGTCGTCGGGTCAAAAGATTTTATTCAGAAAGTGTATCGTCTTCGCAAAATGCTGGGTGGCGGTATGCGCCAGGCTGGGATTATTGCAGCGCCAGGTCTGGTTGCCTTGCAGCAGATGACGGATCAATTGGCAGTCGATCACGCAAACGCCCTTCGCTTAGTGCGTGGTCTTGCGGAGATTCCAGGAATCGTGACGCATGTGGAAGATGTAGAGACCAATATTGTGTTCTTCCGGATAGAACACCCAATCCATACGTGGCAGACCTTCATAGAAGCAGCGCAAGCACATGGGCTGCGCGTAGCTGAGCTCGGTCACGGCCGAATTCGAGCGGTGACGCATTCCGGTATTGAGACGGCGGATATCGACAAGGCGCTAAGCATTGTACGTGAACTGTTACAGTTCCAAACGGTGTAGAGCAAACATGTACGCTCCCCCTTCATTTAGAAGGGGGATTTATTATGAAGGTTTATAAAAGAATATAAAATCATCTGATTTTTTTAAATATTTTAAAGGGAAAATATTTTCAAATAACAGAAAATTATTTAATATTAAAAAGACAGGCCTTGGGATGAATTGCCCATTATGGAAAAGGCTTGAAAAACATGTGAAAGAGGGGGAAATGATTTGAAAAAAGGGAAAGGTTGGTTGAAGCCGTTGGCGTTGCTCTCGTTAACCGGCGCGCTGTTGGTCGGTTGCTCAAGCGGGAACAATGCTTCGCCAGGAACTGCAACACCAGCACCAACAAAGAAACCGGTGGAGCAGGTGGCTCCTCAGGCGACCAGTACGGATGATGAGAAGCCAATAGACGGTGGAACGTTCACGCATTCTACGACGTCTGACATCGTCACGATCAATCCGATTTTCGGAAATGACACGGCATCTGGCGACGTTATGGAGTACACCCAGGCGTATTTGTACAATCGAAACCCAGCTTTTGATTTAGCGGTTTACCCTTGGTCCCTTGCAGCTGAGTTGCCGAAAGTAAGCGAAGATGGCCTCACCTATACAATCAAGATGAAGAATCATGCGAAATGGTCGGATGGAACGCCAATCACGGCTGACGACTTGATTTTTACCATTAATGCCATCAAAACTCCTGAGACTGGATCACCAGAAATTACGAAATACGACAAAGTTAAAGAGATGAAAAAACTGGATGATTACACCGTAGAAATCAAATTGACTCAATTGTACGCTCCGTTTGCTTTTGGATTAATGCAAAAGTTGGCACCAGCCCACGTGTTGAAAGACGTACCGTTTAAAGAATTGCAAGCACATTCTTACGGAAAAGATCCAGCCAAGACACCTACTTCTGGACCGTACAAATGGTCAGAGTGGAAACAAAAGGAATTCCATGTGCTAGATGCTAACCCAGATTACTGGGGGGAAAAGAAGCCGCATATCCAAAAGGTTGTGTACAAAATCTATGCGGATCAAAACACACAAGTACAGGCTCTGATGAAAGGTGACGTTGACTTGGTAGATTCCATTCCTGTCACGCAGCTCGAAGCGGTGAAGGCGAAAGGAACGATCAACATCTCGACGGAGCCAGGTCCTAGCTATGAATACTTTGCCTTCAACTTCGACAAGAAGAACTTCCCGAACAACTACGGGTTGTTTGAAGGTCAAAAAACGCGTCAGGCCATTGCCCACGCTATCAATCGTCAAGGTATTATCGACAATATCTTGAAAGGAACCGGAAAAATTATGGATGCACCGTTCCTGCCAGGTACATGGGCAGACCCGGGCGATGCAGCAGTCCATTACGAATATAGTGCAGAGAAAGCAAAACAATTGCTGAAAGAAGACGGATGGGTAGCCGGGTCAGATGGAATCCTTGCCAAAGACGGCAATCGGTTCTCCTTTGAATTCATTTTCAACTCGGGGAACAGTCGTCGTGAACAGGCAGCAGTCGTTATTCAGCAAAACCTGAAAGAGATCGGAATTGAAGCGAAGCCAAAAGCATTAGACTTCTCGGCTCTTGTCGATCAGTATGCCAACCCTGGTAAATTCCAGGTTCTGTTACTCGGATGGCAATTGTCTGACCCAGATCCGGATGGCATTTCTACTTTCGGGAAAAAGGCATTCCCGCCTGGCAACAACGCTGGCTGGTACGACAATCCGAAGCTGGATGCGCTCTGGGAAAAAGCTGTATCCACGGTTAAAAAAGAGGAGCGCGCAGCGATCTATAAAGAAGTCGGAAAAGAAATCTCGACGAACCTGCCATACGTATTCATGTATCAGTACGGAACGCCACGAGGCATGACTTCTCGCGTCAAATATAAGGATGAGTTTAAACCAGTATCCATGATTCCATATGGGGAGACCTTTGGCTTCCTGAACTGGTGGATTGACGATACTAAAAAATAAGCTCGGCTGGTAGCGGTTAGCAAAATGAAAAGGGGGAAGGGCAGCCTTATGTCCCTTCCCCTTTCAAACGAAAGGAGGATGCTGATTGACTGAATATTTAGTACGCCGCGTACTACAAGCCGTGCTTGTTTTATTTTTGATCACAGTGGTATCGTTCGGACTCATGCATGCAGCACCCGGAGGACCGTTAAAAGTCATGCTCTCACCGGGAATGTCTCCTGAAGCACAGCTCATCCAAATGAAGAATATGGGGTTGGATCAGCCAGTCTATATTCAATACATGAAATGGGTCGGTAATTTGCTGCAAGGAGATTTGGGCCATACCTTTAAAAATAACGTTCCTGTTGGTGATATTTTGTGGCCGACGGTTTGGAATACGTTTGTGCTCATGTCTGTAGCGTGGGGGCTTTCCATGCTGATCGCCATCCCGTGGGGGATCTACAACAGCACAAAGCAATACGGTCTATCTGACCAGATCGCATCCATCGTTGCCTATCTCGGATTCGCGATGCCGACCTTCTGGTTTGGGATTATGCTACAGCAGTATTTCGCGATGCAGCTGAATCTGCTCCCACTATCTGACATGTACACGATGGGGAATGAGGGACAAGTAAGCGACCTCATTTTGCACTTGATTCTCCCTGTTACGGTGTTAACACTGGTGAACATTGCAGCCTATGTCAAATATACGCGCGCCAGTATGCTAGAGGTTTTGGAGCAAGACTATATTCGGACGGCACGTGCCAAAGGGATGAAGGAAAGACGCGTTATTTTCCGCCATGCTCTGCGGAACGCACTGATTCCTGTTGTAACGATCATCGGATTGGATTTGCCGACTCTGGTAGCAGGTGCAGCATTGACAGAGAGTGTATTTAACTGGCCAGGCATGGGGCGTCTGTTTGTGGAAATGGCTGTTGCGCGTGAATACTCTGTGTTGATGTCGATCACGTTGCTGATTTCCCTGATGGTAATTATCGGAAACCTGCTTGCCGATTTAATCTACGCACTGGTTGACCCACGAGTGCAGCTTGGACGCAAAGGAGGCAGGGCAGCATGAGTCAAGTACAGCTTCAAGATGACACTGTCGTTGAAACGAATCGACCGGGTGGACATCTCCCGACGAATCCTGTTGGTCAAAAACCTCCTGGGCTCTTTGCAACAGCGGGCAAAAAGTTTATGCGAAATCCATATGCTGTTGGTGGGCTGATCGTACTGTTGTTTTTTATTGGGATTGCTGTGTTTGCCGATTGGGTTGCACCGCATGATCCGGCAAAGGTTGATTTTATGATTACCAATCTGCCTCCTGGAACAGAAGGGCATGTGCTCGGAACAGACGAGCTCGGTCGTGATATTTTGTCCCGCCTCATTCATAGCAGCCGGGTGTCCATGCTGGTCGGCTTCAGCGTTGCTTTTGCTGCGGTTGTCATTGGGACACTGATTGGAGCGATTTCTGGTTATTTCGGCGGTTGGATTGATACATGCTTCATGCGTCTCGTTGACGTGATGAACTCCATTCCGAGTCTGTTCTTTAACATTCTAGTTCTGGCTCTCTTCGGAGCGGAATTTATCTACATGATCCTGATTTTGTCGCTGACGAGCTGGACAAGTGTGGCACGTCTGGTGCGCGGGCAGTTCCTACAGCTACGGGAAATGCAGTATGTAGAAGCAGCGAGAGCGATCGGCGTTTCGCACTGGGGCATTATTACGCGCCACCTGGTACGCAATGCAATGGCTCCCATCATTGTGTACGCGACTCTCATGGTTGGCTCGGCCATTCTGTCAGAGTCAGGTCTTTCTTATTTAGGCTTGGGGATTCAACCGCCTGAAACAAGCTGGGGGTTAATGCTGAGCAAGGCACAGGAATTCATGCTGGTCGATCCTTTGCAAGCACTTTATCCTGGTCTTTGTATTTTGCTCGTGGTGCTAGCGGTTAACTTCGTCGGAGACGGCATCCGCGATGCATTCGACCCACGGAAGAAAAAGAAGAACCCGAAAAGGAGGCTGAACAAGTGGATCGCAACATCCTCGAAATAAAAAATTTGACCACTTGCTTCTTTACGGATGACGGTACGGTCAAGGCTACGGATCGAGTGAGTATCAACGTTGGCAAAGGACAGACGGTGTGCCTGGTAGGGGAATCCGGCAGTGGAAAAAGTGTGACGTCACTTGCGGTCATGCGACTGATTGATTATGCGGGCGGATTTATTCAGAGTGGGAACGTCATGTTTCACGGTCAGGATCTGGCGGCAAAGGACTTGGATGAAATGATGCACATTCGCGGGAACAAAATCGCGATGATCTTCCAAGACCCGATGTCGGCTCTCAATCCGGTGTTTACGGTAGGCGATCAAATTGCGGAGAGCTTGATGCTGCATCAAAATATGAGCAAGGTAGATGCGTTCCAAAAAGCGATCGAGATGCTTCGTCTGGTTGGGATCCCAGCGCCGGAAGTACGAGTGAAACAGTACCCGCACGAAATGTCTGGTGGGATGTGCCAGCGTGTTGTCATCGCGATGGCCTTGGCCTGCAAACCGGAAATGCTGATAGCAGACGAGCCAACTACTGCTCTTGATGTAACGGTTCAGGCGCAAATTTTGGATTTGCTCAGACGGCTGCAAAAGGAATTGGGCATGTCAATATTACTGATCACCCATGACATGGGGGTAGCAGCAGAGATGGCGGATCGTATCGCGGTGATGTATGCAGGAACGATTGTGGAGGAAGGAACGGTCGAACGCATATTTGACGAGCCCCGGCATCCTTACACGATCGGCTTGCTACAATCTATTCCCGGATTTGAAGGGGAGCGCGGCGGAGAATTGTACACCATCCAAGGTACCATCCCGAGCATTACCCAATTGCCGACGGGCTGCCGTTTTCACCCGCGTTGTCCGCATGCGATCGACAAATGCCGAAAAGAGGAACCCATCTTGCGCGAGGTTGTTACGGGACAACAAGTGGCTTGCTGGTTGAATGAAGATGTCAGCAATCACTTCAGAATAAATCAGCGTGCCAATGCAGTCGCTGGAAGCAAAGCAGAGGTGAACCGCCAATGAACCGGGAATATTTGATCGAAGCAAAACAAATCAAAAAGTATTTTCCGATTAAGGCTGGCCTATTGAGCCGTGTCATCGGTCATGTAAAAGCTGTAGACGATGTATCTTTCGGAATTCGGCCAGGGGAGACATTCGGTCTCGTAGGAGAATCAGGCTGCGGGAAGTCGACGTTGGGGCGTGTTGTGCTGAATTTGCAAGGGGCGACGAGCGGAGAAGTGCTGTTTGACGGAACCAATATCCATGAGGTGAACAGACAAGAGAATTTGAAGCTGAGACGGGATATGCAGATTATATTTCAAGACCCATTTGGTTCGTTGAATCCGCGATTCTTGGTAAGTGATATTATTGGAGAGCCGTTACGGGTTCATCTGCGTGCATCTGCAAAGGAAATGGATGAGCGGGTAGTCGAGCTGATGAGTCTGGTGGGACTCGATCCTTCGAGGAGAAATCGGTATCCGCATGAGTTTTCCGGCGGACAGCGGCAACGGATCGGCATTGCGCGGTCGATTGCCCTCTCTCCACGGTTTATTGTGGCGGATGAAGCTGTTTCTGCACTGGATGTGTCCGTACAGTCACAGGTTTTGAACCTGATGATGAAATTACAAAAAGAGATGGGGCTGACCTATCTATTTATCGCGCATGGTCTGAATGTGGTACGCCATATTTCTGATCGGGTAGGCGTGATGTACTTGGGGAAAATGGTGGAGATTGCACGAACGGATGACTTGTTTGCACAGCCACTGCATCCGTATACGGCGGCATTGTTGTCGGCGATTCCGAAGCCTACTCCGCATCGGCGACAAGAGCGGATCGTCCTGCAAGGGGATGTACCATCTCCGGCCAATCCGCCGTCAGGTTGTCGTTTTCATCCTCGTTGTCCAATGGCGCAGGAGAGATGCAGCAAGGAGATTCCCGAGCTCATTGAGGTTGGGCAGGATCGGCAGGTCGCGTGTCATTTTCCTTTAGCATAGAGAGAAAGAGCCACCCAAGATGGGTGGCTTCTTCTATTCTCAAAACAACTCGATAACGGTAATACTGACATTGGCTGTTTGGGGAGGGAATGGTTCTGCAAAAAAGACCGTTCCGATGATTGCCGCCACGAGGTTAAGGACACTGGGTGCCCCAGCAGGAGTCGTTATGATAGCGGAATAGGTGGAGGCTAGGGGTGTTTTCGCAATAGTCGTATATCCAGAGCCTGGAACCGGAGCTCCATTCAGTGTGAGAAAGATGGCAGGAGGTGTGTTATTCGTCATATTGACTGAATGAGTGACAAAGTAAGTATGGCCACCTGCCAGTACGATATCAGGTGAGCCCGCAACATGGGTAATATCTGTTCCCGTTATGACGCCGTTGTTACTGAGGGCGACAGGCTGATTAGCAAAGGTTGTTATAATCGTAGTCAAATTATAGACATGCGCACTATTGGTCAGTTGTGGTCCTGTAGCGCCAGTGGCTCCGGCTGTCCCAGTAGCCCCTGTAGCGCCAGTGGCCCCGGCTGTCCCAGTAGCCCCTGTAGCGCCAGTGGCTCCGGCTGTCCCGGTGGCCCCGGTGGCCCCGGTGGCCCCGGTGGCCCCGGTGGCCCCGGTGGCCCCGGTGGCCCCGGTGGCCCCGGTGGCCCCGGTGGCCCCGGTGGCCCCGGTGGCCCCGGTGGCCCCGGTATCCCCAGTAGCTCCGGTAGTCCCAGTGACTCCGGTTGCCCCAGTAGCTCCGGTATCCCCAGTAGGTCCACCTGCCAGACCAGTACCCCCTGGAATCGTACGAAGAATAGATGGAAGCTTTTCCCCTTCCGCGTTAATGACATGTCCTAACGCCAGCTCTTCTATAGCAATAGAGGACAATAGCATATTAATCGCGTCATCACGTGTGAGTGTTATGGTTGGAGTAATATTCGGCAAATTTGCTTGTGACACGGTTCTCCCTCCTGGAAATCATAAATAAAACTCGTCCCATTGTTCATATATGTTTGATATATAATTTTACAAAAATTACATATATATCTAGAAAAAATGGGTTTGTTTTGGTATATATAAATCAGTGTTGTCGGATTGTATCGGAATGGGGGATATCTCCGCTATGGTTATATTAGGCTATGAACGGGAGGCATGCATGGTGCAACATAAAGGAAAATGGATAATCACCATTGCGATGGCGGTGTGTCTGATTGTGGTCTTTGGTTTTGGCAGTCAACAAACAATGGCGACTGCGCCAACCAAAAAATCAGTGATAAATGTTTTTGGCAGCGATCCTGTCAATATCAATTCACACCGAAGCTTTGTCGCCGTTCAAGGAGAGTGGATTTTTTATAACAACGATGGCTTATACAAAATCAAAAAGGATGGAAGCTCCCTTCAAAAGTTGAGCAGTGATTGGGCCGATAATCTGAATGTGGTAGGTGACTGGATTTACTATACGCGCAATAAGCCTTTTAAAGAAATCTATCAGATTGAGATGCCCGCTTACGATATCAATGGTACGTATGAAGATGTGATGGAGCTCATGAAAATTAAGATAGATGGCAGTTCGAAAACAGTTATCAAGAGCAGTAGTCTTACGGAAGGGGACCCCAATAACGTACAGAAATTGTATGTAGTGGGAGATATCATTTATTACGCGGATGATTCCGGTCGTTTGTACAGGATGGACATGAACGGCAAAAATCAAAAGAAGCTGCTTGATGATTTTGAGGAAGTTTATTTCTATCAGGATTGGATTTTTTACACCAATAAGAGTGGTCAACTATGCAAAATGAAGCGGAATGGAACGCAGAAAAAGGTAGTAAGCAAAGACAAAGAACTGACCCTTATCGGTCTGTCTGGTGATTTCATTTACTACACAAAATGGGTAAACGATACAGGCGTCGTCGATGTTTATAAAATCGGACTAAAGGATGGGAAAACCGCTCTCGTCAAGAAAGGGTTGCCTCCAGCAGAAAATCCGATCATTGTCGCTGGGAAGCATCTATACTACATCTCAGAAATAAAGGACGCACATACGGTAGGCAGAATGAATATGGCGGACGGCAAGACAACCCCGCTGTATCCATTAGGTAGCATTTCCAGTCAAGCAATAAACATCGGGGGAGATTTCATCTTTTTTTACGACTCTCAAGCTTCCGATCATGATAAAAAAGAACTATTCAAAGTGAAGATGGGCGAAAACAAAGTGGAAAAGGTAACCCCAAAGGCGAAGTAAGGATAAGAGCCACCCCCAAGACGGGTGGCTCTATTATTATGGGCTAATTCCTCGGGGCATGAAGCTGACTTCTTTTTCTCTCCCAGTTCTTGTACAAAAGCACGGAGCCAAACAAGAATATGGAAGCAACGAGCGCACTGACGGGCAGCATGACTACAATTTCATCAGGGAAGACAAAAGGAAGCAGTGGAAAAGCGTATGCTGCCGGGACACGCATACCTAGGATACGTAACAAAATAAGCACCAAAATCATATCAAGCAAAGTGACTAACACCCACGAATCAATCGCGAAGGATAGCAGCGTTCCAACTGTAGCCGATATGGTTAACACCAGGCCCAGCTTAAAGGCCATCTTGCCATTGAACATCGGCTTGTGAAGAGATTCATAGACAACGACGAGTATGGGCGGAATAACTGCTACCTGTGGGTAACCAGCCATCCAACATAAACCGATCCACACGAATATCAAAATCAAGAACACGAGCATATACTGATACGGTATCTTCACTTTCTTCTCCAGGCCGTCATTCCATTTGAAGGCGAGAACGCCGAGCATGATGAGAAAGGAAAAAATGACGACGGAGATCATAAAAGACCATTCAACGGCATTCGTGACCAGAGGTAATAAGCCAGTGGCAAGGGATGGTCCAAAATTCGATTGGATGATTCGTAAAAAGAGCATCATGAGTACGAGTGTGATGCTGACTTTTCCAAGGTATGGCAAGTCTACTTGATTTATCGCAAATCCGATTGCAGCCGTAATCGACGGAGCCACAAAAATTCTAGAGGGCTGTCTGATCCATCCTGGTTCTCGGTATACCCATATGCCAATCGCCATCGCTGCAATTTCTGGTAGAATCACTTCGGGATCATCGAGTATGACGGAAGCGGCTACCATGAGCAAGATAAGCGCTATGGCAATGATATAGGAAAGAATGGTTTCATTCTTCGCTATCACTGAATTCATTCTGACTAACTCCTTTTCGTTCGGATTATCCTTTATTATGGCAAGAATTGAGGAAGTCAATTGTGCCAATGGGAGCAACATTGTCTGTAACAAAACCGTCACTAACAGTGGAAAAGCAGCACCCAGAAGAGGGTCTAAACAAAATCAGAACGGCATAAGGTATGGGGTATTAGCAAGATAGTTGGAAGGTCATGATGAGCATTCCGTGTTTGATAGCGGTGAAAAATGGGCAGACCAATAAGGGAGCATTACGTTACGAATTACACCCAGTATACCGATAGGGGGAACGTGCAATTGTTGAGTTCATTTAAACCACTGAAGAGAATTGAAGAGAACAGCAAGATTGTACAGCAGACGATACAGTACATAGGAAATCAAAAAGTAAGTACGATTACGATAGAAACGCCTAAAAAACTACCTAAATGTAGGTAGTTTTTTCCTATTTGTAGAATCTAAATAAAATGTTAAAATAATGTAAAACTTTACCAGAAGGAGAGGTTAGAGGTGCTAAAGAATCTCATGCAGAGCAATGTAAAAATTGTTTTTTCTGTTCTTGGCATCTTGTTCGTTCTGGTCTCATGGCTCGTATTTGAATTGTTAAAAGGTTTGCTGCCAGATTTGATAGCAGTCATACATAAGTGGATGTTTCAACCGATCGAATGGCTGTTTATCCTAGCACCGCCACATGAGGAAAACAAGCTAGCTTCATTAGGCTCTGTTCTAGGCCTGTCTATCTTGTATTCCGCCATTTTGGCAGGAATGGTATTCATCGTTTTGTTCATCTGCGATAAGCTTAGAGGGAACGAGATCGAGTTCCAGATGGAAGTGAAATATTGTGAGAAAGAATTGGCCAATGCGATTTACAGTTTGGATGGCAGCGGTCAATCAACAGCTATTATTAATGCGAATGCGATCACGTTCATGAAGGCATTTGAAATGGAAGTAAAGACGATTTATGGATTGAAACCGGACGAGCTATGCTGTTATTGGATCGTACCTACGAATAATGACAAGCAGTTTGAAGTGTTTTACTTAACCGAGTTGAAAGATTTTGACACAGTACGTACTCTATTACTGTCTTCGATGCTTCAAGAGGATTGCCGAATTGCCGATAAACAAGTAAAGGGACGTATTCAAAACACGGACATCGAACAATTTGCAATTGTAAAAAACTTCGGAAAGTTCAGACTTGGATTCGCGGTCGCTGTTTACAAGAATGACACATTTACTCCCGAAAATATGCAGGAGTTCGAGCGGTTGACTACGTATATGTTATTATTAGGATTTGTTACCAAGTTTGTGAATAAGGTCAAAACCTTAAAGAGAGCTAGTTAGGAGTGGGATACGATGAAATTAGCTGAGTTCTTCGCGAAAAGAGGCAACGAAACTGCTGTTTACTCGAAAAATCTCTCTTCCAAGAAGAAGATTCCCAACAGCAAATTTACTCCTGGCTTCGCTAGCTTAAAACAGATTGTAGATGAACATAGTCCGAATGAGCGACATGATAATAAAGTGGTTGGAGGAAAATGACACTGCCTGTGAGCAGTGTTATTTTTTGTTTCGGGGTACTTGGGATAGAGGAAAAGCCACCTGATGAAGGTGGCTTTAGTTTTGGGAAATCTCTACACTGTGTTTGCTTTTTCTGTGTGACCATACCAGGACAGGAACCAGCAACAGTGCTATAGCGCCTCCGGCAAGTGAAAGTGTTGCGTAGCTGGCATTGGCGACGACCATACCAGACAGGGCTCCACCGGATGCACCAGCCAAGGCAATCAAGACATCGACCGTTCCCTGCGTTTTCGCACGAGTAGCGGGCTGCGTTGCATCCACGATGAGTGCTGTGCCACTAATTAATCCAAAATTCCAGCCCAGTCCGAGCAACACAAGAGCCGTGATGAGTAGCGGCATCGAATCGGCTGGCGCAAAAGCAGCAGTCATGCTGGCTGTAAGCAGTATGACACCGGAAGCATAAGCCATTGTGGTGCGACCGATCTTGTCAACGAGTACCCCCGTCAAGAGCGAGGGGAGGTACATCGCACCGATATGAAAACCGATGACGATCCCTACTTCAGAGAGACCATGTCCGTGGTGCTTCATATGTACAGGTGTCATCGTCATAATGGCGACCATGACGATCTGCGTCAAAATCATGACGGTGGCTCCCACGATGATTCCCCGGTTATTGCTTGCAAGCTGATTCTCATTCAGACAGGACGGGGAGCTCTGATTCATCTGTTGTGCTTCGGCGATTGCTTTCGAAACGATGAACGGGTCCGGGCGAAGCAATACCCAAAATACGAGACCAGCGAGGATAAAGGCTGCGGCACCTAAGATGAAAGGACCAGCCAGTGCGGGGACACCGATGGATGTAGCGAATCGTCCCATGACTTCCACTAGGTTTGGTCCTGCGACAGCCCCGAATGTAGTGGAGACCATTGCGATACTTACGGCAGTCGCTCGCTGTTTAGGCTTTGCCAAGTCTGTGCCTGCATAGCGGGCTTGCAGGTTAGTAGCGGTGCCAGCCCCATACAGAATTAAGGAAGCAAACAGAAGGACAATACTGTTTGCAACGGCTGCGATAACCACTCCAATTGCGCCAATACCCCCAGCTAAGAATCCGCTAGCGAGACCGAAACGGCGTCCAAAGCGTTGAGAGAGTCGACCCACCAGCAATGCAGCGACAGCAGAACCAAGCGTGAGCAATGCGGCAGGGATGCCCGCGAGACTTTCCGAACCGAGCATATCCTGAGCGAGGAGAGCACCTACGGTGACACCTGCCGCAAGTCCTGCACCGCCGAAAATTTGTGAGATGACTACAATCCAGAGCGTTCGTTTGTATAATCTTTGCTGTTTATCTGGGGAGTCGATGTAGCTTTGTAAATCTTCAGGTTTGAGTGACATCTGATCCACCTTTCTATGGAGAGAAAGCTTTCGTGAAGTTATGAAATTTCAGTCATCCCTTCTGATGGAAATGACTGGGGAATTTTCATTCAGTATAGTATTGGTGACGGGTAAACACAAGGAGAATCCAGCTTCATAAACACTTTGCAAAAGCAAAAACACCGGACATTTTCTATCCGGTGTTTTTGGTTTATTTTCCTACGATAAGCAATAGCTCACGGAGGTTTTGTATGAGAATTTGATTTTCTTCCAGCGTACCTACACTGATTCGAATATGCTCCGGTAACCCCCAAGTGTCTCCGTAACGCAAAATGATTCCTCTTTCCAGCAGCTCTTGATAAATCCTACCCGCATTTGGCCCCCATTTTACCAAGATAAAATTAGACATACTCACGGTATAGGGGATATTCATTTCATCGAATGCATCATAAAGTTGCTTGCGGCCTTTGGTGTTTTCCGTAAGGGATTTTTCAAAATGCTCCACGTCCCCAAGGGCGGTAATTGCGGCTGTTTGTGCCAAAGAATTGACGTTAAACGGCTCTTTTACTTTCAGGATTTTTTGGATCACGGATGGGTGAGCGACACCAAATCCGACGCGAATACCGGCAAGCGCGTAAATTTTCGAGAAGGTTTGCAAGACGAGAACAGGATATCCTTGGCGGACAAATTCAATACCCGATGTGTAATCGTCAGCCGTTGCATAGTGACTGTAAGCAGCGTCGAGTACCACAAGCACCCCATCTGGCAATTGGTCTAGCAATGCCGTCAAGTCCTGACGAGACAAATAGGTGCCTGTCGGGTTGTTAGGGGAACAAAGGTAGATTAGCTTTGTTCGAGCCGTAATGGCTGCCAAAATAGCGGAAACATTGAAGGCATAATCGGCCTCAAGTGGAACCGTTTTGATGACAGCCCCCATGAGATGTGCGCCGAATTCATATTCACTAAAGGTCGGCGAAGGCACGACGATTTCGTCCTCGTGCTCCAAATAGGTTTCGGACATGAGCTTGATCAGTTCGTCACCGCCATTTGTGACGATTAAATGCTCCGGACTTAACTCAAGATGATCAGCCAAGTGCTCTTTCAGCGTCGTTGTATGGGCATCCGGGTAACGATGCAGCTCTGGGAGCGCACCGAGAATGGCGCGGATGATTTTAGGGGATGGGCCGAGTGGATTTTCATTTGAGGCTAATTTAATGATAGAAGAGAGTCCGTACATTTTTTTAATCTCCCAAATCGGCATTCCAGGTTGATAGGATTGTATCTTTTCTAATGCTTTTCGCGATTGTGTCGTGGGCAGTTGTTTCATCTATATGGCCTCCAAAACTTCATGGTAGCAACACTGTAAGTGAAATCTCCAACAGTGTAACCAGCCAATTCGCGAAAGATGAAACAGACCAATTACGAGGATGGACACAAATTGGATGGTTCATAAAAGTCAAGATTGGATCATGAAGGAAGGAGCCGCTTATTTTATAATCAGCCCAGAAACATCACTCATTCAAACAACACGGAAGGATAGTGAGGTGGGAAAAATGTTGATTCAAGGGCAAACGCCGCTCTTTAACGGGCTGAGAAAGCATGCCCAGAAGAATCCAATCCAATTCCATATACCAGGTCATAAGAAAGGAAAAGGGATGGATCCTGAATTTCGATGGTTCATGGGAAAAAATGCACTTTCCATCGATTTGATTAACATTGAACCATTAGACGATTTGCATCAACCAAAAGGAATTATCAAGCAAGCGCAGGAATTGGCTGCTGAAGCCTTTGGCGCTGATCACACCATATTTTCTGTTCAAGGCACGAGCGGAGTCATTATGACCATGATTATGGCGGTATGTAATCCCGGTGATAAGATCATCGTGCCACGGAATGTACACAAATCAATCATGAGCGGAATTGTTTTATCCGGTGCGACTCCTATCTTTTTACATCCAGAAATAGACCCTGTCTTCGGGATCTCGCATGGAATCACACCGCAAGCTGTGGAAAAAGCATTGGAACAGCATCCTGATGCAAAGGCAGTTCTAGTCATCAATCCAACCTATTTCGGAATTGCCGGTGACTTGAAGAGTATCGTTCAAATTGCGCATGCCAGAGGAGTGCCCGTACTCGTAGATGAAGCACATGGCTCACATGTTCACTTCCATCCCAAGCTTCCACTATCAGCGATGCAAGCTGGTGCAGATATGGCAGCAAGCAGTATGCATAAATTAGGAGGCTCTCTGACGCAGAGTTCGTTGTTGAACATTCAGGGAAATCTTGTTTCGATTCAGCGTGTACAAGCTATCTATAGCATGCTCACTACGACTTCGACCTCCTATTTACTGCTCGCTTCGCTCGATGTGGCGAGAAAGCGGTTGGTGACATCCGGGAAAGCGCTATTGGATCAAACGATTCAGCTGGCAAACGAAGCACGAGCACAAATCAATAAAATTAATTATTTGTACTGCATCGGAAGAGAAATTATCGGGACAAATGGAGCGTTTGCTCATGATCCGACCAAGCTGGTCATCTCGGTAAAAGACCTCGGCATTACGGGGTATGAAGCTGAAAAATGGCTTCGTGATCGCTATAACATTGAAGTAGAGCTATCTGACCTGTACAACATCGTTTGTATTATCACACCAAGTGATACGAAAGAAGATTTGCAAATCCTTGTCTATGCCTTGGAGGAGCTGGCTGCTGGGGCCGGGGATCAAGGAAACAGAAAAAGCCGCCCGAAAATGCAGCTTCCCAAAATACCGGTACTGGCTGTCACCCCGCACGATGCATTTTACGCACCGACGGAGATGATTCCCGTCGAACAATCCGTGGGAAGAATCATCGCGGAGTTTGTCATGGTATATCCACCTGGTATTCCGATTTTTATCCCGGGTGAGATCATTTCGGAAGAGAATCTCATCTATACGAAGAAAAACTTAGAGGCAGGTTTACCTGTACAAGGCTTTGAAGACCCCACGCTACAAACGATACGCGTCATCAAGGAATAACCAAACAACCAGGCATTGGAGGAGAATTCTATGAAACAATATCTCAGCTTTTCGGAAGAGGTCAGACATGCACTTGATCATCAATTACCGATTGTTGCACTAGAAACGACGATTATCTCCCATGGAATGCCTTATCCGCAAAATGTAGAAATGGCGAATGACGTAGAGCAAATCATTCGCAATCATGGTGCTGTTCCGGCAACGATTGGTTTTATGGACGGGCAAATTAAGATTGGTTTGAGTGCGAGTGAGCTGGAAGAGTTCGCGACAAATAAAAATGTGGCCAAGGTTAGCCGCCGAGACATCCCGTATATTTTAGCCTCGAAAAAAATAGGAGCGGCAACCGTATCGGGGACGATGATCGGTGCTGAGTTGGCAGGCATTCGCATGTTTGCAACAGGTGGGATTGGCGGTGTTCACCGTGACGGGGAAGTGACGTGGGATGTGTCTGCTGATTTGACGGAGCTGGCAGAGACAAATGTGGCAGTCGTATGTGCGGGTTGCAAATCCATTTTGGATATCGGAAGAACACTGGAGTACTTGGAAACGCTCGGAGTGCCCGTTGTTGGCTATCAAACAACCGAATTCCCGGCTTTTTACTCCCGCCAAAGTGGATTCGATGTGTCTGTAAGCATGGATACGCCAGAAGAGGCAGCTGCGATGCTAGATGCTAAATGGAAACTCGGCTTGAAGGGCGGAGCGGTGATTGCCAATCCAATCCTCGAAGCGGATGCAATCCCTTACGATGAAATCGAAGCGATTATTCTCCAAGCGATGCATGATGCGAAAAGCCAAGGAATCACTGGCAAGCAAGTAACGCCATTCATGTTAGCGAATGTAAAAGAACGAACAGGCGGAAAAAGCCTAGAGGCGAACATTGCTCTGGTGAAAAATAATGCAAAGCTCGCTGCACAAATTGCCGTTGCGTTAAACCGTAGCGTATCATAGGAGGAAAGGCCGCCTTGGGGTGGCCTTTTTCTTTTGCTTACTTAAGGGTTCTCTACCGCCTTTCCTCCTTTGATCCGGAAGAGAATCAGCAAAAAAATCGGCAGCAGCAGGAGTACGTATCCATACTTAAAATAGACGTGATTAGTCTGCAAGAGTTGTTGATGATTGGAAAAGACGAGTAAAGACAGCAAAAGCGTAACCAAACAGACGGGCAAGCTCAGCTTTTTGTAAGTGGTGGAAAGGAGAAAGGCAAGACATTCACAGATGGCATATAAAAATACAGCTACCCGGATGAAACAGCCTGCTGTCATCGTATATAAACCATAAATGTCTCCCCGGCTTATAAAACCCATCTTTATTTGTCTGACTGTATTTTGTACCGGCCAGTCCAATTTTTCCGAGAGAGGCAGCCCAAATACAGCAATGGCACCCATTAGCATCGAGGCGCCCAAAAAGACGTTAAATAACACAAGAAAGGAGAAACCATTGAAATCATGACGCACTCCGACCCATTTTGTCTGAAGCAGGAGGACTAAGATCAGTTCCCCCCACAAGGCAATATAGAAAAGCGAGCCCTCCAGAGCAGGTCCCCAACCATTGTCGAGGATCGGCAAAATGCGGGCATAATCTTTTTCTTGCATGAGTGTCAGTCCAACTATCGGTCCCGTTATCATCGTCATCAAAAAAAAGATCACGGCAATTCTAGCGATGGATTCGATGTTTCTTTGCAGACTGAACCAAATGAGAAGGATGAAGCTCGTGCCGATTGCCCAGAGAGGCGTCTCTGGCAAAAAGGTTATTTTGACGAATTCCTCCAGACCACGCATCGTCGTAGCAGAAGCATACAGAAAATAGGCGAGTAAGATTACACACAAAATGACAGCTGGTGCTCTACCGGCTTTTTCTTCTGTTCCCGTCAGCAACGAGGTGTTTTGAAGTTTACTTCGCAGTATGCTCAACAGCAGGACGAATAGAATGCCACAAGGAATGCTGATCAAAGCAGATATCCAGCCGTCTTTGCCAGCGGTATGAATCAGTGGTTCGATTAGGAAGACGTGTCCCATGATGGGGAGACTTAATGCATGGATTGAGACCCACTGAAATCTTGAAATCGTGCGGACGTCCAACCATCCCACTCCTTATTTTTCGCCAAGTTGCTCTGCCAGAAGTCCATTTAAGAGGAGCTTGCTCTGAACATTCACTTTTACGTCTAGCTCTGAAAAGTGAGCGGGCCATTGTTCTTCCCAGGTTTTCCACACTTGTGGATACGCGCGATGCACATATTCATGAAAGCCAAAAATATCGGCCTTGTTTTTCTTCGCTACTGCTACAGCTTCATGGATTTCATCTCGAATGACATGATTGACTTTTATCTGCAACGATTTATACGTCTCTGTGTCCATTGGAATGGGATGATTAAGACTTCCAATATATCCGTGTGGATGGACAGTCACCTGGATATATAACTGATTATTTTCGAGAACGGGACGGATTTTTGTTTTGGAGCCTATAATCTCGATCGATGCGTATTGTCCCTGCTTTTTGAGTGGAACGATGACAATCGTGCTTTTTATTTTCCCCGTTGTCCACAGTAATCCGCGCGCCTGTGTCTCATTGATCGAAGCGATAGCTTTTCCGCCTTTGATAATGACAGCTCCAGCTTCACGGCTTTCTTTCTTTGATTGGATGGGATGACTGATCGGCAGATAGCCTACTTTCTCTTTACTCGCCATCATGCGCATAAGGTCGAGTGAACGTACGGGTGGATATTTGCCAATGGCTCGACTGGCTATCATTTTCTCGTTGATTTGCAGAGGCTGGATGTCGTTCGTATTTCCTTTTGTGTGCAGGAGAGCTTCCGCTTTCCCTTCGACATAAATGACCCAGTGACGCCCGGATAATTCCTGATCGCGAAAAAATAAATCAAGGGGACCAATGATATCCTTTTTGGCTGCGTCCGTGCCAATCGCTACGTATTGCATTTGATGATAGCTAAGCTTGTACCCCGAGTACTCGATCATATTTCGGGCTGCGTCAAACATGGTATAGCCTGTCGATTGGATAATCGCGCTTTTTTCCGCCGAGCCTCCATCCGTTTTTCCACTGCTTGGCTTCATGACGTTCACAGTAAGGACATAACGGCCTTCCTCGTTCAAGTCGATTCCAATTGCCGTGACAAATCTTGTCTCAGTGAGCTCGATGTTATTCCAGCAACCCCCTAAAATGACAGTCAGCAAGCCTATCACAGCGGTTAGCGTCTTCATGATCAATCATTCTCCCTTTTGCTTCTTCAGTGGGAAAGGGGTAGCACCAGAGCTTAGTTTGATGAACCAAAGAGGAAAGCGAATAAAGAAGTCCTTCCAATCTTGCAGTTTCAAAGGAGCTAAAGGAGCAAGATAAGGTATCCCAAACGAACGCAGATCGCACAAATAGATAGCAACCAGATAAAAGACGAGAAAATTGCCGTACAGTCCAAGCGCCGAGGCGGCAAAAATCGAGACAAATCGCAGAATGACTACCACGTCAGAAATGGCAGGGAAAATAAACGAAGTGATGGCTGACGCGGCAATGATAATAACGGTCGGCGCCCCAACTAATCCCGCACTAACGGCCGCCTCACCAATGACTAAAGCTCCTACGATGCTGACAGCTTGTCCGATGGGGCGAGGCATGCGGACCCCCGCCTCACGCAGCCATTCATACACGATCGCCATAAGAAGCAGCTCGATGGGCAAAGGGAACGGAACCCCTTCTCTGGCATTGATAAAGCTGAACAACAACGTGGGGGGGACTAAGTCCTTGTGGAAATTTTCGAAAGATATATAGAGAGACGGGAGAAATGCTGAGACAAAAAAAGCTGCATAGCGAAGCAAGCGCAATAAGCTGGCATAGAAAGGGCGGGAATAGTAATCCTCCGGGTTTTGAAAAAACTCTTGAAACGTAGCTGGTACCATGAGGGCAACTGGACTGCCGTCCACCAAAATGGCGACACGCCCCTCTAAAATTTTGGCTACCAGGATGTCCGGTTTCTCACTGTTGAAGATGGTTGGGAAAATGGAAAAAGGCTCGTCTTCGATCCATTGCTCAATATAGCCGGAGTCCAAGATGGCATCCATTTTTATGGCGGATATACGCTTTTTCACCTCGTCGACCAATTCTTCCTTCACAACTCCTCGGACGTAGGCGAGACATACCCTAGTATCCGATTGTGTACCGATCCAATAGGTTTCAATTTGGAGATTGGGATTGTGATATCTTTTGCGAATCAGTGAGAGATTTGTGTCAATCGTTTCAATAAAGCCTTCGCGTGGACCGCGAATGACTGCTTCTTTGGCAGGCTCTTCCACGCTTCTTTGTCCAAGCGATTTGGCTCCGATAATAATGCATTGTTGTTGGTTATGAATAAAAAGCACGATATATCCGCGGGCAAGCTGTTCGAGCACTTTTTCAAGTGTGCTTTCCTTCCACGCCATAGAGACATGCAGAACAGCATTCATAATATGATCAATCATGTCCTCGTGGAGATCGCCAATGGTATTCATCAGCGGTCTAATGACATCCCGATCCATTACGTCTTGATTCGACATACCTTTCAGGAACAGCAAAGATGCTTGTTGTGATGGATTTGTCCCAAGCCAAATGGTTCGGACGGCTAGATCACTCGTGAAACCAAAATGACTCCGAACAGTGGTCACATTTGCTTGAAGATCCTCCTGGAGGGGAGTTTCTTGTGGTTCCTGGTTCTGTTTGAATTGATGGATGGATAGCTTTCTCCGAAACTTTTTGATCACGTCGCTTCACCTAATCAGTAATGAGATGGAAGTGATCTTAGGGTACCCATCGATTTCCAATTCCATTCGACTAGAGAAGGACCTTCTTTTCGTGAGAAGGTTTTTTTGTGTCTAAAAATTGTCCAAAATGTAGCGGATTATTGAACATGGCTGGTTGATCCACTTTGTCATTGGCTGGTGACACTCCATTGGTCCGGCTTTAGAGTAAGACTTGTTTCAATAGTACCCCGTGCATGGTGATAGGAGATGAGGACAAGGACATGAAGACGTCCAAGACAGTACGCTGTATGTCATTTTTGTTCATGTTCATCCTGCTGTTCTTGACGACCGGTTGCGCTGATAACTATATCGTGCTCGATCCGAAAGGACCCATTGGTGAACAGCAAAAGGACTTAATGATTTTATCCACGCTTTTAACGTTAATTGTGATTGTTCCTGTACTAATTCTTACTTTTGTCATTGTATGGCGATACCGTGACAGAGAAGGAAGAAAGGCGAAGTACACGCCGAATTGGGAACACAGTACGAAACTGGAAATCATTTGGTGGGGCATTCCCATCATCATTATTGCGTTAATTGGGATCGTGACAGTTCAGTACACGTATTCTTTGGAGCCATCGAAACCGTTGGAATCCGAGAAGAAACCGATCACGATTCAAGTGACGAATTTGGATTGGAAGTGGCTGTTCCAATATCCTGAACAAGGCATTGCCACTGTGAACTATGTACAATTCCCAGAGGATACGCCAGTACGCTTTGAAGTGACATCTGACGCCCCGATGAATTCATTCTGGATTCCACAGCTTGGCGGTCAGATTTATGCCATGTCCGGCATGTCTATGACTCTCTACCTGCAAGCAGATGAGCAGGGTGAGTACATGGGATCTGGTGCGAACTTTACCGGAAAAGAATTTGCGAAGATGTTCTTTACAGCGAATGCGACTTCCCAAGAAGACTTTGATCAATGGGTGAATCAGGTGAAAAATACTTCCCCTGGGCTGACGTTGGATGGCTACAAAGAGCTGACCAAACAAGGAACTTCGGACGTACGCTATTTCTCCGCTTTCCCTGAAGGATTGTACGAGATGACTGTGACCAAGTATGCTGCTTCACACAATCACGGCTTATCTACGAGAGTGCAACCGCCAGCGCGGGTGAAAGAATAGTCGGTTGAAATTGAAAGAGGGAGGAGAGAGACAACGATGTGGGAGAGTGTGAAAGAATTCGCCTCTGAATTTTTCGTAACAGGCGATCCACTTATTTACGGTGCGGACGTCAGCATTGTGCTTAGTATCATCGCAATCGTATCGGTGCTGACTTACTTTAAAAAATGGGGATGGCTCTGGCGCGAATGGCTGACAACTGTCGATCACAAGAAGATCGGTATCATGTACATTCTCGCTTCCGTTCTCATGCTGTTTCGAGGAGGGGTAGATGCTCTCCTGATGCGGGCTCAGCTCGCTATGCCTGATATGCAGTTTTTGAGTGGGGATCACTATAACCAGATTTTTACGACGCATGGCGTCATTATGATTCTGTTTATGGCGATGCCGCTTATGTTTGGCTTGTTCAATGTCATCGTGCCGCTGCAACTCGGTGCACGTGACGTAGCCTTTCCGTTTTTGAATGCGCTCAGCTTCTGGCTGTTTTTCTCAGGGGCGATGCTGTTTAACTTGTCCTTCGTCATTGGGGGTTCCCCGGATGCAGGATGGCTGGCTTATCCGCCGTATTCGGAGTTAGCTTTTAACCCGGGACCAGGTCAGGATTTCTACATTTGGGGAATTCAGATCTCGGGTATAGGTAGTTTGATGACCGGGATTAACTTTATTGTGACGATTTTGAAAGTGCGTGCTCCTGGTATGACGTTGATGAAAATGCCGATGTTTTCCTGGTCAGTTTTGTCGAGTTGTATCGCAATCGTTTTCGCATTCCCAATCTTGACTGTTACATTGGCACTGCTGTTTATCGACCGCTATTTGGGTGGGCACTTCTTTACCTTGGATGGCGGCGGTAACCCGATGATGTACATCAACTTGATTTGGATGTGGGGTCACCCGGAAGTTTACATTATCGTTCTGCCAGCGTTCGGGATTTTCTCCGAGATCGTGGCGACGTTCTCTCGGAAAAAACTGTTTGGTTACAAATCCATGGTGTTTGCCATGATCATCATTAGCGTTCTGTCGTTCCTCGTATGGGCGCACCATTTCTTCACAATGGGCTCCGGTGCGGACGTCAATGCGTTCTTCGCGGTCACGACGATGTTGATTGCGATTCCGACGGGTGTGAAAGTGTTTAACTGGTTGTTTACGATGTTCCGAGGAAAAATTACGTTTGAAACGCCGATGCTGTGGATGGTCGGTATTATCCCGAACTTCGTCATCGGTGGGATGACGGGTGTACTTCTGTCCGTGGCACCTGCTGACTTCCAGTATCACAATAGCTACTTCCTCGTTGCCCACTTCCACCAGGTAATTATTGCGGGTGTCGTGTTTGGATTCTTCGCGGGCTTGTATTACTGGTGGCCGAAGATTTTCGGCTTCAAGCTGAATGAGCGTATTGGCCGTTGGGCTTTCTGGCTGTGGAACATCGGGTTCTATCTGTGCTTCATGCCGCAATACGCGCTGGGCTTGATGGGAATGACGCGTCGTCTTTATTCGTACGGATGGGACAAAGGTTGGTTCGAAATGAACCTGGTATCGACGATCGGTGCCGTAATCATGGGAGCTGCCTTCCTTGTCCAAATTTGGGACATTGCACACAGCCTCAAGCACATGAAGAGAGATACAACAGGAGATCCATGGAATGCTCGTACATTGGAGTGGTCGATTCCTTCTCCAGCTCCGTTCTATAACTTTGCCGTAATGCCACAGGTAACGTCTCAAGATGATTGGCATGAAAGAAAGCTGCGCATCGAGCAAGGCTTGGAAAAGCCGGCGAAAGTAGAGTTGGAACCGATTCATATGCCGAAAAACTCCGGTATTCCAATCGTGATGTCCATGTTCTGGTTCTTTGTCGGATTCGGTTTGATTTTTGACTGGTTATGGATGGCTGTACCAGGGTTTATCGGGGTACTTGCGTGTATGGTTGTTCACTCGTTTAACTACGACACGGACTATTACGTTACGGTGGAAGAGATTAAACGTACAGAGGCTGAAGCAGGGAGGGTGATTACGTAATGGCTAATGTGAATGCTGGACATCATGATCATCATCCAGACCAAGAGGAATTGCGCACGTTTGCCTTTTGGATCTACCTCATGACGGATGTTATCTTATTCGCTACCTTGTTTGCGACGTATATCGTACTGCAAGGAAATACGGATGGTGGACCAGGTCCAAAAGATTTGTTTCAAATGAATGGTATTTACGCGAGTACGTTTATTTTGTTGACCAGTAGCTTTACGAGCGGTCTTGCCATTCTCGCGATGAATAAAGGCAATCGTCTTGCGTTGATGAACTGGCTGGGAGTTACCGTATTTTTGGGAGCATCCTTCTTGTTCCTGGAAATCAACGAGTTCATGCACCTCGTAAGCGAAGGGGCAACGATTAGCACGAGTGCATTCCTGACTGCTTTTTACACGCTGGTAGGAACGCATGGCTTGCACGTGGCGCTCGGAATAGGGTGGATGATCATCGTCATCATGCAAATCGCGAAGCGCGGCATTACACCCGTAACGAAACGAAAAGTAAACATTATCAGCTTGTTCTGGCATTTCCTTGATATTGTTTGGATTTTCGTCTTCACCATCGTGTATGTGATGGGGGTGAATTAATTGAGCAAGCAATCTGTGCATGGCACGACAGAACAACACGGCGGTCATGGTTCCCTGAAATCGTATGTGATCGGTTTCGTCTTGTCGCTTGTACTCACCATCATTCCCATTCTAGCCCTAGAGAACGGTTGGTTGGATAGCGATAAGCGAATCATCATCTATTTAGTGGCGGCTCTGTTCCAGTTTATTGTCCAGTTATTCTTCTTCATGCATCTGAAAGAAGAGGATAAACCTCGTTACAACTTGATGTCGCTCTTACTCGGGTTGTTTATCGTATTCCTCATCGTGATCGGTTCGATTTGGATCATGATGTACAACATGGTCGCCCTATAATGACCAACATTTTGTCGGGGGGATGGAGATGCTAGCAGATTGGATACAGCTGACCAAGCCCCGCATTCTTCAACTCAATCTGGTAGCAGCATTCGGTGGGTATTGGGTAGCGAGTAAGTGGGAGCCGGATTGGATGCTTTTGTTATGGCTGATGATTGGAACCACACTCACAATGGCTTCGTCCTGCGTGTTAAATAACATTTGGGACTGGCAGCTTGACCAAAAAATGACTCGTACGAAAGACCGGCCACTTGCTACTGGACGACTGAAACCTGGGGGCGTACTGCTGTACGCCCTGGTTCTCGGTCTTGTGGGAGAGCTGGTGCTATTTTATAAAGTCAATGCGTTAGTAGGTTGGCTCGGATTATTCGGGATGTTCGTATACGTAGTTGTTTACACGATGTGGCTCAAAAGAACGTCCACTTGGAGCACGTCCATTGGTGGAGTGTCCGGGGCAATGCCGCCTGTGATGGGATATTGTGCCTATACGAATGAGATTGACGCAGGAGCGTGGCTTTTGTTCGCTTTGCTCTTCTTGTGGCAGCCTGCTCATTTCTGGTCGCTTGCCATTAGACGTGTAGATGAGTATACAGCAGCTGGATTTCCTCTCCTCCCGGTAATGAAGGGGATCAAACGGACCAAGCTGCAAATGATTCCGTACGTGGTTTTGCTATTGCCAACGGTAACGATTATGTATGTGTTGGGTTACGTAGGGATTATCTTTTTCGCTGTTTCCTTCCTATTCGGAATGGTATGGATGGGGCATACGATTATTGGGATTGTGTCGGAGAATACGGAAAAATGGGCGAAGACGAATTTTTTCATCTCGATTCATTATTTGATGATTGTGTTTGTGTGCATGGTAATGGATACGACAGGCCGTCCCTTTTTGTAAGGGATAGTCATTCCCGTAGGAAGGGTAGGGAGTTCCATGAAAGCTATCAAGTATCTAATGATCAGTTCTCTGTTCTTGCTCGTAACTGCATGTGGCAGTGGTGCAACAGAAGAACAAGCAGAAGTTGCAGATGCAGATAAAAGTGCGATGAAGCTATACAAAAATAATTGCATGAGCTGTCACGGTAACGATTTATCCGGTAGGGTGGGTCCAGGCTTGCAGCAAGTTGGCTCGAAAATGACGGAGGAAAAACTCGTTGAAATAATTACGGTCGGCGCAAATGGCATGCCTGGTTATGAAAATGTACTCAGCGCCGAAGAAATCGGCCAGTTAGCGAAGTGGCTCTCTGAGAAAAAGGAATAGGAGAGGAGCGGTATAATGAAAAAAACAGCTTGGTTGATCATGCTCAGTATCCTGATGATTTTGGTAACTGCGTGTGGTCCAGCAAGATATGATTACAACTATCCGGTTAATGAATTTGCTTATACGGACCAGGAAGGGAAGCCTTTTTCATCGAAAGATCTGGAAAATAAGGTATGGGTTGCTAACTTTGTCTTTACTTATTGTGGAACCGTTTGTCCTACGATGACCGCAAACATGGCTGAATTGCAGAAAAAAGCAAAAGAAGCTGGCGTTGATGTGGAGTTTGTTTCCTTCTCGGTTGATCCAGAAAGAGATACGCCGGAGGCATTGAAGTCATATCTGGGTAAATTCAATGCTGACTTCTCCAATTGGCATGCATTGACTGGCTATGGATTTGATGAGATCAAAACGTTTATTCTCAAGTCATTCAAGACTCCGATAGAAAAGGACCCTAATTCCGATCAAATCGTCCACGACACGTTTTTATACTTGGTCGATCAAAAGGGAATAGTGGTTAACCGTTATGAAGGAATGACGGACGTGCCTTACAATCAAATTATCGAGGATATGAAAGCGTTGCAGGAGTAGGGGAGTCAGTCGGGTACGCCGAATAATAGGAAAGCAAGACAGATGCTCTATTTGGGAGGGGATGTAACATGTCAATTCAGCAACATAACGTACGAGTAGCAGTTGTTCAAGCTGCTTCGGTCATAATGGATCGTGATGGAAGTACGGAAAAGGCGGTTTCACTGACATTGGAAGCAGGCGAAAAAGGAGCGAAAATCGTTGTTTTTCCCGAAGCTTTTATCCCGGCGTATCCGAGAGGCCTTACTTTTGGGACAAAGGTAGGCAGTCGTTCTCCAGAAGGTCGCAAAGACTGGTTTCGTTATTGGGACAATTCGATTGTCGTCCCGAGTGAAGAGACAGACAAGCTCGGGGAGGCAGCACGCAAAGCTGGCGTGTATCTCGTCATTGGTGTGATCGAAAGAGACAATGAAAATAGCGGCGGCACCTTATATTGTTCCGTCTTATTTTTTGGTCCTGATGGTGAGTTGCTCGGCGTGCATCGCAAGCTGAAGCCGACTGCATCCGAACGGTTGATTTGGGGCGAAGGGGACGGAAGTACTTTGCCGGTATTCGATACTCCTTACGGTAAGATCGGGGCCCTGATTTGTTGGGAGAATTATATGCCGCTAGCACGAGCGGCGATGTATGCAAAAGGCGTTCAAATCTATATCGCACCTACAGCTGATGCGAGGGATGCGTGGCAAGCTACCATCCGCCATATCGCATTGGAAGGCAGATGCTTCGTCTTATCGAGCAATCAGTACGTAACAAAAGATATGTATCCAACTGATTTGGCCTGCTACGAAGATCTTGCCTCTTCGCCAGACGAGATGAGCAGAGGTGGAAGTGCGATTGTGGGGCCCTTGGGTGACTATATCGTCGAGCCTGTTTTTGGTCGGGAGGAGATTCTCTACGCTGATCTGGACATTCGCGATATCGCTTATAGCCAATTCGATTTTGATGTCGTTGGACATTACTCGCGACCGGATGTTTTTACGTTGTTGGTGAATGAAGAGAAAAAAGAGAATGTGAAGTGGATGAAGTAGAGCTTATATAGTATAAAAAGACCTCCATTTGCTTGATACAAGCGGTGGAGGTCTTTTTTGTAGTTGCTGTGGTGGGGGAAGAAGCGCATTTCCAGTCTACGCTTCGGCCTACGCCCCGCAAGGGGGGATTTGACTGTCCGCACCGGAATAAATGGCGGGAGCGCTTCAAACGTAGAAGTTTCGAAGAAGTATTCCATAAGTGAAGCTGAAATTCCCCGCCATTTATTCCGGTGCTGGGATGGGCTCCAGAGGCGCTTGGACTGGAAATGCGCTTCTTCCTGCGTAGCTTTGGCAAATATCCTTTAAGGTAAATCCAAGTAGTAAAAAGAGAATTAAAACTTACTACACTCTAATAGCTTGAAAGAAACAAAAGCTGTACGAAAGTCCTGTCACATGTTTGGAAGGAGACCGCCCGAACGTAGAGAGGATACAGGCGACTGGAAAACATGTGGCAGGGCTTCCCCCGACCACAATCGTTGGCGGACCACCATCTTTATGTCAAAACAGCCTTCAAAGCAGCCGCAAATTTAGTGACACCAAGCGTAATTTCCTCTTCTTTTGGTCGTGCATAGGTAAAGCGAATGTAGCCGGAGTCTGAACCATACACACTGCCTGGCACAAAGACGACGCCTCTGCGAAGGGCTTCTTCAAATAAGTGGTTGTCGTTCACATCCGGGTTAATTTTACACCACAAGTGTAATCCGCCTTGGGGAACGGTGAAAGACAGCTCATTGGGCAGCTCTTTTTGCAGTGCCTCCACAAGCAAATCTCTTCTGTATTGTAGATGCATACGTAACCGCTCTAAATGTGGCAGGAAGTTATCGGAATGCAAAAACTGGGCCGCGATTTTTTGTGGCACCACGCTCAGGCCAAAATCCATCTGTTGGCGGGCATCTGCCAAACGTTCGACAACGGAATGAGGTGCTACCATCCAACCGACGCGTAAACCGGATGCAGCAATTTTGGAAAAGGAACCAATGTAGACAACGGAGCCAAGCTGATCCAATGATTTGAGTGGCAGTGGAGGCTTGCCGTCATAGGAAGTCAGACTGAAAGGATCGTCCTCGACAATCGGAAGACCGAGTTCGCTTGCTACATCCAACAGCTGCGTGCGCCGAGTGGGATCAAGACAAACCCCTGTCGGGTTTTGAAAAGTAGGATTGATAAAGATCATCTTGATCCGATGTTTTTTATACAAGGCACGAATATCTTCTGGATCGATACCGTTATTGCTGACAGGAAGGCGGAACAGACGAAGGCCAGCAGATTGAAACATAGGCAACGAGTAACAATAAGAGGGATCTTCGATGGCAACTGCATCGCCGGGTGCAAGCAGACATTGTGTGATCAAATACAGAGATTGTTGAGAACCCGACGTGATGAGAATGGAAGAGTCGGTTGTCTGCACATTCCGATATCGTGACAAATACGAGACCAGCTCTTCACGCAAAGGCGTAAAGCCTTGTGGATTGTCGTATCCCAAATATTCGGTGAAGGGGTTTTCCTTCATCAGGGTACTGATTTCCGTGCCTGGTGAGAGCTGGGAAGACAATTCTCCACTCGCAAAATCGATGAGGCTGCTGTCTTTTTGCAAGGCCTCTCTGATCCGCCGCAGATAAGACAAATTCGGGAGGAATTGACCACCTTCTACATATCGATGCCAGTTCGGTGTATGCTTCGGAGTTGCCTCCCATTTATTTTTACTCACACGAGTACCGCTTCCTGTTCTGCTCTCGATGATGCCTAATGCCCGAAGCTCCTCGTACGCTAAAATAACAGTGCTTCGGTTTACCCCTAATTGCTCAGCCAATTTTCTCTCAGAAGGGAGCAGGCTCCCAGGGGGGAACTCTCCATATGAAATTCTGCGTTCAATCTCATCGGCTATTTGGTGGTATAGTGTTTGACTGCTCGACCGATCAGGCTTCCAAATGATAATCACAACCTTGCACATATTCATTGTTTGTTATATGGGGGGAATCCATTTCATCATAACATTGTTAAGAAAAATACATGTGACAAAACCGTTCCAAACTGTTGAACATGGATGGGTAAAAAAATGATGAATTGGATGGTTTCATTTCCGAATGAGTATGATTAGGTTTCCATCTGGTGGTGATGAATACTCGTGATGAAAATAGATAGATTTTTCTTGCAAAGAGAAAGGGTGTGTCAATCCAATCGAGAATGAGTAAAGACACAAAGTGAGGGAAAAGAGGCGTGATCAGCATTGAGTAATTTGACGTTACGGTATGTAAAGGTTTTAGTTGTAGCACTATCCGCAGCATTTGGGACGTCCATTTTCTTAGGGAATCTTATGGACTACCATTCCAATTATCAATTTGTTCAACATGTTCTGTCCATGGATACCACGTTTGAGGGTAACGCACTTATGTGGCGAGCGATTACTGATCCTACTGCTCACACCATAGCTTATATCGGAATCATCATTGCAGAAGGATTGTTCTCACTTTTTGGTTGGATCGCTACAGGAAATATGCTGCGGAATGTAAAGAAGGATGCAAAAACGTTCAATAACTCTAAAACATTCGCATACATCGCTTACATGGTTGCTTTTTGTATCTGGTTTTTCGGATTTGCAATTGTGGGTGCAGAGTGGTTCGCCATGTGGCAATCACAAGTATGGAATGGTCAGCAGGTAGCGTTTAACATTACAGAGGTGATGATTGGATTCGTGATTTTGGTTTCTTTACGGGATCGAGAATTAACAGAATAGGTAAAACTAGAGCCACGTTCCTTTGAGAGCGTGGCTTTTTGGTTTGAATCGCATTTTTCGTTGGGAGTTAAATATGCGAGGGAATCACGAATGTCGGGTTATGCTGGTTCAAAATATCTTCCATTCGCTGACGCACAGTCTCTTTATACGAGGGATCTGGCAAAATGTAAAAGCGATTGCTCTTGATCGCCAGGAAGGTGTGATCAGCTACTTCTTTCGGAGAAATTCCTTGCTCGACACCTGAACGAATGAACTGGTCGATGGCGGTAGTCATTGGTGAGGGCTCCACGATATCTCCTGGTTTGCTGTACTCGGCTGGACGATTGCGATGGGCGTCACATATTTGCGTCTGAACAAAGCCGGGGCATAAAACGGAAACACCGATTTTGGCTTGGATCATTTTCAATTCGTGGTAGAGGGTTTCCGACAGACTGACTAGCGCATGCTTACTTACACGATAAATGCTATTCCCTGGTCCGGATTCAAGGCCAGCGAGAGAGGCGGTGTTCACGATGTGGCATTCAGTCCCTTGTTTTAACATCATGGGTACGAAAATTTGTGTAGCGTGAATAGCTCCCCACAAGTTCACATTCATGACCCATTGCCAATCAGCGACGGTGCTTTGCCAGATTGTCGAGCCTGCCCCAACCCCTGCATTGTTGAACAATAGATGGACAGCACCGAACGAGTCTAGCGTTTTCTGTGCAAGCTCCTGGATATCTTTTTCTTTGCTAACGTCCGTTATAACGGCGAGGACAGTTGCTCCTGCTGCCTTTAACTCCTGCTCTACTCGTTGGAGCGCCGCTACTTCTACATCGGCAAGAACAACCTTCATCTGCTCCTCAGCACAGCGCATTGCCAATGCGCGACCAATACCACTGGCGGCTCCAGTAATAACGGCTACTTTGTTTTCAAACTGGTTCATGATAGGCCTCCTTTAAAATAAATGCAAACGTCAGCGATTATTGTTTTGATTATAATAGACAATTAAATGAAATGTCTATTTTTATTTGTGAGCGAGTGCAAGCGTGGATACTGAGAGCATGTGGTGAAAAAAGTAGCATATATTTTGATGAGACTGGAAAGATGGGTGAGACCAATATGAAGCGAATCGGAACGCAGCATTGGAGCATCATAAAGAGCTTGTTACCTCCTACGGCAGAACTAGTAGTCATGCCAAAGCCGCACGATCAACCAGCTGTTATCATCGCTGATCTCGATGGAGATAATCATCAGGAAATAGCCTGTGTTTATCGCAACCAGGGCGAAATGTACGTCATGGTCGCCAAGCAGGATGAGAATCGCTGGCATCCAATCGGCAATTTCAAAGGACAAGGTTATACGGTTTCCGATTTATTGGCTGCTCCCATTGTCGATGCCCAAATGAATAGCTTATTGATTGGGTGGCAAATAGGCGGGGTATGGTCGAATATAGATATTTTGCAGTGGACGGCGAATGGATTTATGCACATGCTCCATCAGGAGACTCGAGCAAGCAGGGTTGAGGTGGAAGACATGCCGGGGGTTAATGGAACGGATGGCAACGCTGAGCTTGCGCTGTGGCTACATGATAGCGGAAAAGCGTTTCAAGTAGAGGTGTATAGGTGGGACGCAGGAAATTTGGTAATCGCAGACGATGTCTATCCCTATTATTTTCAGAAGATGGTTACCTACTATGAGTCTGTCCTAGAAGAGCGCGATTCGGCGAGGTATTGGTACTACCTAGGTGACGCGCAAAGAAAAGCAGGGATGCATGCTCAAGCTTTTCAATCCATCGAGCGAGCATTGCAGTTTCCCAATCCGTATCCTTCTCGGGAGGCTTTGCTTCGTCGGAAGAAAGAGTTGGATGCAGCAAAAAGAAAAAACTAAAAAAGCACCCATGGAAGGGTGCTTTTACTCTATGAGGGGGAATCGTTGTTTCCTTATTGCACTTTATAAGACATCAAAATTTCTTGCGCAAGCGGCTTCCACTCTTCCATTTGTGCTTCGGTGCAATTGAAAGTGGTCATCAGCATTTTGCCATCGAGCTCTGTAAAGAAAATGAGGTTGTAAATTTTCGTATCAGCAGCAGGAGTCAGCATCTCGAACACACCAACGTTTTTCCCGTTGATTTGGATGACTTCATCGCGATACCAGGTCGCATCTTGGTACATGTTGGAGAACGCTTCTTTCATTGGGTCCTTCATGTCTTTGAGAAGGCTGTCCTGAATAGGTGTTTCTGTATGGCTAAACGCAATGTTAATGGAACCTTTTTCATCGGTATAAATCAAGGAAGGACGATTTTCCGTTGGGTATTTTGCTTTTGCCATCTCTTCGGACATGACAGTAAAGCCTTTTGGAATCAAGATTTCCACTTTGTCGTTCAGAACCTTTTTCGCTTCCAGCTTGTCGTTTGTTGCAGCTGGCGCTGGTGTAGCCGAATCTGTTTTTGGAGCATCAGTTGTTTTAGCGGCTTCTGTGGTTTGTGCTGCATTTTGCTCAGCTGGCTTTGTATCAGCTGGCTTGTTCGAACAAGCAGAGACAGCCAAAATGGAGAGCAACAAAGCTACGGATACTAGTTTTTTCATCTGAATAGATCCACCTTTTTATACATAATTGGAAAACTACGGAATTTCCTTTCCGATTCTATCATGGGGTGTATAATACTGGAAATAGGGTAGGTTAATTGTGAATATTCCAACAAAAACCTCCTCTCTTACATAATCAAGGGTACTAGGACTAAATACACCCATTCAAACAAAAATAAAATGGGTGTATTTTCCTATTTTCATATATTGTTTGTCGTAATATAGCGGTTACGAATCTTCTCTCCCAAATATTGAACCGCAAAACGGACAAATGCCCAGTTCCATCCCATATAAATACCGAAATTGTTCAGTTGTGCAACATGTCCGAGCAAGACAAAGCGCTTAAAACAGGCATTCCGACCTTTCGGCGCTTGTAGTCTGCCATTGATGCGCAGCGTACTCCAACCCCACAAATGGGTGAAGCAATAATGCAGGGCCTCAGATGACAGTTCCACATCACAATTGACTGGATCGCATGGGGATTCGATCAACCCATCTGCTAGGGAAAAGCGAAAGGTCTTTTGATAGTCTGACAAATAAAAGGTAACGGGCCTAACGATAGAGAGAAACAGCGAATGATTATTTTTCCGAATCTGTTGCTTGAAGTCCAAGCCAGCACGCGTGAGCTTGTCCCATTCGATTTTGACAGAAGAAAGAAGAGTAGGAGAGGAAGCCATCTTCTCATAGTCTCGTGCGTAGAGGGCGAGCGCCTTCGCAGGATCATGAGCTTCATGTGGCGTCCACGTATCCCCGGGATACAAAATAATGGGTTCGGCATCCGTTTCTTCTTGCAGGAGGCGGTACACAGTGTCTACTTTATTGATTGCATCATTCATGTAATAGTTTTCCTCGTGACAAAACCAGGCGAAGCTGGCGAAGGGAATCACGTAGAGAGGTTGAAGGACTTCCACCTGTTTTCTCACCCGGGCGAGCTTTTCCATGGCTCGTTTTTTACGGAGTAGGAAGTCTTCCTTGTTCCCCGCCCAGCCTGCATACGAGAATTGCGTCCATAATAGATCGATGTCACCGACATGGTTTAGGATATCCTTGGCTTCTTGTGTGGTGCTGACCTCGCAATCGTTCAGGTTCAAGATCGTCATGTCAGCCGTCTTGATGCATAGCCACGAATCGCCGACAGGAAACGGCCGACACAAGACAGAGACATCGTCGGACAAGGAGTACCATTCGTCCCGGGAGAGCTCAATGACTTGCTGAAAGCCAAAAGCACGGCACCATTCGATTACTTTTTTATCGGCTGACTGCTGGTAGAGGATTGTGATTCGCTTGCGATACTCCTCGGGTATGGTTCGCAGGCTCTGTGGATGAAAATGATCCGGATGCTCATGAGAAAACCATATATGCGTAATCTCGGCAAAATGCTCAGAGGTGAAGTGGGTCTTGGCTAACAAGCCCCAGCCGTTATCAAAGGCAGTTCCCGTAAGCCAAGGATCGGTCAATAATTTGATGGAATCGTGTTCCCATAGAAATGAAGCGTGGTTGACCATTTGAAATTTCATGTGAATTGTTCTCCCTATGTATTCTAGCGATTTGCTAAAAGGGATGATCCTGCCGGGGAGAAAAACGTGACAGAAATTTGAAAAACATATTTATTTAGGGGTTTGTGTCACAAGCTGTGCATGACAAGGATCGTAACAAGTGAACAGCAATCAACGAGTCGAAAGGATGAACGGACATGAAAAAGCAAGCACTTGTTACCGTTAGCATGGCAGTACTCTTTCTCTCAGCGGTATCCCCATTGGGGAGCGCACAAGCGCAAACTAACATGGTAGTCGCTGCGAATACAGCGCAAGCGATCACTTTTGATCAGCTCGTCAAAGAAATGGACAAAAAACAGCCTGTCTCCATGTACATCGAATCCACGCACACATCGAAAGCGAAGCAGGGCACCGAGACCCAAAAGGCAAAAACATGGGATAACACGATCAAAGGAGAATGGAGAGAGGAAATCTCAGACGGGAAAAGGGTTCAGCATGCCGTAGGGAAGTCAGGACAGGTGGCGGCGTATCAGGAAGGCGGCAGAGGATTTGTCCACTCCGCAACCATTGGCACATACGATAATGAAATCAACAAGACGAAGCGAGAGCTACAGCGCTTGAAAGTAGCGTTGCCAGATTCGAAGGTGGCGATCACTGTGAAGGAAGCACAACTGTTGAATCGAGCCGTGTATCACGTGGTCAAAAAAGAAGAGGCGAAAATCGATGGCAAGCTTCACCATTACCAGGATGACCTGTGGATCGATAAAGAAACAGGGCTGCTGCTCAAACGCACCTTCATCCACAATCAAGCGCAAGCGTTTTCGTACACCGTAGACAAGGTGGATTTCCAACCCGTTTTCGATGAGAAAACATTCGAAGTGAGCATTCCAGCGGGTGTGGAGCAGCGCAAGTTTTCCCCTGAGGTGGAAAAGGTAGTAGTCGAGGTGACGAAGCTTTTCCCAGACACTGCAAAGTTTTCCGATTATGATGATTACGGCATCGACGGTAACTGGCAGCTCCTGAAAATGTTTGAAGCGCAAAAACGGGTGTACAGTCCGACCCCTCGAGCAGAAGCTTTCGTTATCATGGATACCCGTACAAACGATTTGAGTAAAGTAATGATCCAAAATCCAGATTGGGTGTCGAAAAAGCTCCCTGCCGAGAAGGTGGCAAAAGAGAAAGCAGCCGCTTTCCTGAAACAGCTGGTGGGTGATCAAGCGAGCCAGTATAAAGTAGAGGTAAAGGTCGAGCAGGGCGGTGGTGGTGCCATTTTTGAAGCCTACGATTATGGCTTTGTGACAGCAGATGTGACGTTCCGTCCAGCCGATGGCAAGGGGATCACCATTTCTGTGGATGAAGCCGGTCGTATTGTAGGCTTTCAGTACGGGGAATAAGGTTAAGTATCAACCTGACAGCTGTCGTTTTGTGCGATGGTTGTTTTTATGTTTCATATGAAACAAAGTCGCCATTGCTGGCGACTTTGTTATGTTTATTAGTTTGGCAACACGTAAGTATATACGGAATAGTTGAAGTTGTTATTATCGTAATCGTAAGAGTGTCCTTCAACTTTAAAAGTGTATTCTTTTCCAGCAACTAAATTTACATCGAAATAGTCTTTCGTTAAAGTAGTCTCGTTTGAACCCAATATTAGTTTGAATTCTTGCTTATTAGCTTTGGAGTAGGCGATTTGAAAACGGACTTTTTGATTTACGGTAGGAGTAAACTTGAAGTAATCTTGCTGGTCTCCGTTATGTCTATCCAGTTTACCGTTAATTTGGTTTCCATCAGCTACATGAAAAACATTTGCAGTGTCTCTGGTATTGTTTGGTTCATTATCAGGGTATACGGCAGCAAATGCGGATGCAGATACACTTAATACGAGTGTTAGGGCAAGTAGACCAGTAGTAGCAAACTTTTTCATGTAAATTCCTCCTGAGTATGTAAAATTTGGGACAAGAACAAGATATCAATTATTTGGATAATTGTAAATATATGTTAGTCATGTTCACTAATCTTTCACATTTAGTGATAAGGAAGACTCACTGAAATTTATATAAAACGACAAAAAGCATTCGCAATACGAATGCTTTTTACGTGAAGCTAATCATTGATTTTACCCGATAAAACGAATAATCTCTTCCTTCGCTTGTCTCGTTTTCGCACGGGGCTCATTTTTCCGGTAGCCAAAAGCCACCATGCAGGCGACGCCGAAACGCTCTCTGTCGAGGAGTCCCTCCGCTGCTAGGATATCCTCGACCTTTTCTTTTGCAAAGCCTTCAATGGGGCAGGAATCAATGCCGATCATGGCAGCAGACGTCATCATATTGCCAAGTGCGATGTAGGTCTGTCTGGATGCCCATTGGAACATGACTCGCTCGTCATCAAACAGGGCGAAATCATTTTTCAGGAAGTGATCGTAAGCAGTGCCTTTTTGTTGTACGACGTTTTCTGGCAAGTCTTGCGTGTCTTTCATCATATGCTGGATATATTCGGAATCAGCGGTCATTTCTTGTTTGGTCCGCGCCAGTACGATGACGAAATGGCTTGCAGTTGGCAGTTGTTTTTGCGCACCCCATGTGACGGGTAACAGCTTTTCTCTAAGAACCGGATCTTGCAGCACGAGGAAGTTCCATGGTTCAAAGCCAAAGGAGCTAGGCGACAGGCGAGCAGTCTCCATAATAAAATCAAAGTCTTCATTCGTAATTTTTTTAGCTGCATCAAACTCCTTGCAGGCATGTCTGAATTGATAAGCTTCTATGATTTGATCTTTACGCATGATGTCATACCTACTTTCGAATAAGTTTATGAAACCGTTGATAGAAAATGGGTGTTTTACAAAACTGAGCATACCGAATACACTAAAGAAAAGTAAGTACGCACTTTTTCGGTTAATACTTACGAAAAGGGAAGTGAGTGGGATGAAGAGGCCAGCGATGATGTACCTATTAAATGGCAAGGAATATCCTTGCCCGATCGAGCTTGCCGTCTCGGTTTTTGCGGGAAGGTGGAAGATATCGATCATTTGTCAGTTGCTCCGAGGGAAAAAAAGGTACGGTGAGTTAAAGAAAAATATAATCGGTGTGAATCATAAAATGCTGGCAGAACAATTGCGGGAGTTGGAGGAAGCAGGAATCGTCAAGCGTGAAGTGTATCCTGTCGTTCCGCCAAAAGTAGAGTACGAACTGACCGAGCTAGGGAAAGGCTTGGGACCTGTCATTGAGTATTTGCGAGAGTGGGGAGCTCATTTTCAAACAGATGCTACAGGAGAGTCTCTATCTACTGCTCACGGGTCATGAAAATCGCCACCTGAAAGGGTGGTTTTTTTATTTTGTAACCTCCCTGTGGTTTTTTCGACTATTACATAGGACAAAAAACAAACACAAAATTCCTTGGGAGGGAACAACTGTGAAACATACAAAGAAATTGGCAAGCACATTATTCATGGCAAGTCTGTTGGCGACAACTCCGCTGTGGCTGCAACATCCAATAATGATCGTACAAGCTGCGACCAATCAAGGACAGGGAGTGAAGCTCTCACCAGCAGCAGAAAAAACACTCCAGACGCTCTACGCCATCCAGCCTGAATTAAAAAGCATGGACAAAAAGATTAACGGACCGAAAAACGGTGTGTACGAGCTGCGCTTTGACAAAGGAATTGCCCCAGGCAAGATGGAGCTGTATGCCATGGTGGGTCTGGATGCAACGACAGGTGCTTTGCATAGCTACGAAAACGAACAGGAAATGCAGAAGCAAAACAATCAGCCATCGGAGGCGGTTGCCAAACAAAAATCTGCGGCATTTTTGCAAAAGCTCCTGGGCGATGATTTCAAAAAGTACAAAGCCACTCAGACAACCAAGGGAGAATGGGATGCTGTCACCTACACGCGCCACGAGCATGGTGTACCTGTTTTCACCGATCGTTATGTCGTTGGCGTCAACAGTTCGAGTGTCATGTACGTGAACACGTTTGAAGGTGCCCCGCTCCGAGCAGCCTCCTCCTTGTTTGCCAAGCCCGGAAAGGTATTGTCCAAAGAAGAAGTGACGGGGAAAGTCGCTGCGCTCATGGAGCTCACTTATTCCGCTCATAAAAAGGAGACAGGAAAGCCGACTTTGAAATACTCGCTGGAGTCGACCGGATACTTGGATGCTGTGACAGGAGAAGAAATCGAGAGTGCCTCTTCCCTTAAAAGCCGTTACTCGGATGTCATAGGGGTCAAGCCAGGCGGCAAGAAGTTCACAGTCAACAATGCCGATGAAGCTGCGAAGGTGCTGACAGAAGAATTTCAAATGAAAATGGATGGAATCGCGTTAGAGACGGATACACATACCCCAGCGGAAATAAAAGGGGAAGGGGAAACGATTTACAAGTCCAAGGGAAGAGATGGCAGTATCACGGTCTATACGAACAACAACGAAGTGACCGGCTTCCAGGTCCGTGGAAAAGTCGAGATGGCCCATACCATACAGCATGGCAACAAACCGGCGAATGCCCAGCTTTCATACGAGCAAGCCAAGGAAAAAGCGGTTCAGTTTTTGCAACCGTACCTCGACGCTAGTGTGAAAGAGCTGAAGATCGATCAGACCAAGATCATGATGCCTTCTGCAACGGCATACAGTTTCAGCTTCTACGCCCTGCATGACGGAGTGGTCGTGACAGACCAGCAATACCTCGTCAACGTAGACGGACAGACCGGGGAAATCGTGAATTTCATGGACTACTTTACGAAGCCTGCTGCTCCTTTCCCGGACAAAAAGACCGCCATTTCCAAAGAAGCAGCCGCCAAACAGTTTTTGAAAGACCGACCAGCTGTGCTCGGGTACATGTTCCCTGTTCAGAACGAGAAGGTGCAAGCAAAGCCAAGTATGGTTTATTCTATCGACACGGTCTCTTACTTCTTGCTTGACGCGGTAACAGGAAAATCATTCAAATAATCGTATTCGATCCCGCTTCCCATTATGAGGGGCGGGATTCCATCATGTCCTGTCGCGAGAAGAGGAGGAGGAAGCCTTGGATGCTCGAGAAGATCGAGGTCAGCAAGACATATCAGGGATATACAGGATGTATTCCAAAGAAGTCTATCAGTATCTCTATCATTTTATCGGAAGTCGGGAAGCCGCAGAGGATTTGACCCAAGAAGTGTTTGTACGCGTCATTAAATCCTTGCACAGATTTGAGGAGCGCTCGAGTATGCGCACTTGGATTTTACATATTGCCAAGCATGTCGCCATCGATGAATACAGAAAGAAACGGCTGCAAACGATTTTTGCCGGGACATTGCTAAAGCTGTTGCCCAGCTCAGAGGGGTTGCCGGAAAAAGAGTTTCAGGATAAAGAGGAACGTACTCATTTTGAAAAAGCGCTACTGCAACTAAAGCCCAAGTACCGAAACGTCATCGTATTGCGGGGAATTAGAGAGTATACGGTGAAGGAAACAGCGGAAATTCTCGGCTGCACAGAGGCGAAGGTCAAGGTAGACTTTCACCGCGCGATGAAGATGGTAAAAGAAACGGCGTTACACATTTATGAAAAGGGGGATGGTGTGCATGAAATTTCCTAGCGATGAAGAAGTGTTACAGGAATTTCGGAACAGACCGGATGCAGTCCCCCGCAGCGAGTTTTTGCACACATTGGAAAGAAAGCTGGTCGAGGTCGATCAACAGCATCGCAGCAGAAGCAAAACGCGACGCACGACAATTCGACTGGGATTATCCGCAGCGGTGCTGCTAGCAGTCTTTTTGCTGGCGCCGATTTTTACCCGGCTGATTACCAATCCGGAATCCATCATGACGACGCAGCCAGAAGTTCCGCTCGTGTTGAAAGGTCAGCAGCTGAAGCTGGCGGAAGTATCCCCTGCCGCGAAGCAAACCTTGGAAAAGCTGTTCAATCTCGTTCCGGAACTAAAGACGATGGAACCCAACGTCATCGGAAAAGAAGATGGGATCTATGAAATTGTCTTCTATCAAAAGGAGCAAGGAAAGGAACAACGGTATGCATCTGTGGAGATGGTGGCAGCCACGGGGAAAATGAGCCGCTACGAAAATGAGAGAGCGTTGAATGAAGGGGCACCTTCGCCTACAGAAGAACAAGCGAAGCAAGTATCTGCTGCCTTTTTACAAGCGCTGTTGGGAGACGAATTCAAACAGTACCAATCGAGTCAGACCAGCGGCAATGATTGGGATGCGGTGACCTATACGCGCTATGCAAATGGGCTGCCCGTTTTCTCGGACCGATACGTCGTTGGCGTCAACAGTAATATCGTCACATATGCCAATACGTTCGAAGCTGCGCCACTGCAAATATCGTCGAAGTCGTTTGCTGAACCGGACGCTGTATTGTCCGAAGAAGAAATCACAGCGAAAGTGGCGTCGCTCATGGAGCTTACCTATTTTGCGAGTTCGAGACATAATGGGAAGCCATCGCTGACGTTTTCTCTCCAGACGACTGGATATGTGAATGCGGTGACAGGAGAAGAAGTATGGGGGGAAGCGTCACATAAAAGCCGGTACTCCGCTGCCATCCCGGTAACGCCTGGAAGTAAGAAGGTCGCTGTGCAAACAGAGGAAGAAGTGGCGAAGGCTGTGACGGAACAGTTTCAGGTGAATCTGGACGGATTTCTCCTCACTGGTGGTAGGAAGACGATGAAGGGCGAGCAGATGACGACCTACAAGGCCAAGGAAGGGCTAGGCAGAGTCACTGTCTACTCAAACGACGGGGTAATCACAGGCTTTCAGGTGCGCCGCAGTAAAGAGACGGCCAGCTCCACACTGCATCAGAACCATCCAATAAATGCCCAGCTTAGCTATGAGGAGGCCAAGGAAAAAGCAGTTCAGTTTTTGCAGCCTTATCTGGACAGCAGTGTGAAGGAACTGAAAATCGATGAGACCCAGATGTCGATGCCTTCTGCAACGGCTTACAGCTTCACTTTTTACGCCCTTCATAATGGCGTGATCGTTGCTGACCAGCATTACCTCGTCAATGTGGATGGGCAGAACGGGGAGATTGTCAATTTCATGGACTACTTCACGAGTCCGACTGAATCCTTCCCGGAATTGGATACAGTCCTATCGAGGGAAGAAGCAGCCAAGCGATTTTTGCAGAGTCATCCGGTTGAATTGGGGTATGTGCTTCCAGTAGCAGATGGGAAGCTGCAACAAAAGCCACTTCTGGTTTATACGGTGGACACGATTTCTGGCTTTAGGCTGGATGCAGTAACAGGAAAGGCATTCAAATAATGATAGGTGATCCCGCTTCTCATCATGAGGGGCGGGATTTTTTCTATATGGGGTGCCGCAAGCATGCTCCATCAATTCCGTTTTATTGGCTAATTATAAAAAAATCCCCGATTTATAGAAAAAGTTAACATGTTGACAAAATTTACCAATATTGTAGGTAAGGGTATTCTGGTTGTTCTGTATAGATGATCTGTCCATTCATCCTATGTATGAATCTGGTGCAGTTATCAACAGAATTTTCCGCCTGCCATAGAAAGGGGGGTGTTCTTCATGAATCTATAGAGGGAACCATTCCCACAGGAGAACAACTTCTAAAACAGGAGGAATGGCTATGCAAAAAAGTTTTAAATACCTGATCACGTCTGTTTTTTCTTTGATTTGTGTTTTGTACTTTCAAACGGATGTTTTTGCCGCACCCGCATACGATGGAGTTGTCAAAATAAAGCAACCGTCAGGTGAATCGTTTCAAGCCGTGATGCATGGAGATGAATGGTTCCATTGGGCAAGCACAAAGGATGGCGATGTACTTTTACAAGATCAGGAGGGGTATTGGAATTACGCTGAACTTACATCAGATGATCTGAAATCGACGGGGAAAAAATATAAAATTGACAAAAAGCCTTCAAAAGCGGTAAATGAGAACAAATTGATGAAATGGATAAATAAGTACGACCCTCAAGCAAATAAGAAACAGGAGTTCATGAATGAGCTGCAAAATGAATTTTCGGGATTGCCAGAGAATATTGACGGAAGTGTCACGCCAGTTTCAGGAACCCCAAAATTGCTTGTTTTGTTAATTGGGTTTACAGATGTTGATATCGCATATAGCGCCAACGATTGGAGCAACAAATTCTTTTCTGCAAATCAAAAGTCAGTAAAGCATTACTATAATGAAGTGAGTAATGGAAAAGCACAGATCACTCCAGCATCCGAAATATATGGTACGCAAAATGATGGAGTTGTGAAAGTAAGATTAGATTACGCTCATCCGGATACATCGGGAAAAGACATTAGGACGGTTATAACAGATGCACTGGATAAAGCAGATCCTCAGGTGAACTTTGCTAGTTTTGATACCAATAATGATCAAGTCATCGACTCCAAAGATGGCTTCTACATTGTAACTGTTCTGGCTGGTAATGAAGAGGCTAGTGGTGGTGCAGTGCCAAATATTTGGGCACATCAGTGGTATGCTCCCAACACAAATCATGATGGTGTTACAGTATCAGGTATGTATACGACGCAGGGTGAAAAACAATTTGGTCATATGGCAACGATGGGTATCACTGCTCATGAATTGGGTCATTCCTTGGGCCTTCCAGATCTCTATGGTGCTAATAATCATGTGGGTGGTCTAAGTATAATGGCAAATGGAACCTGGAATAATCTCCAAGGGGAAGATCCTGGAACTACACCTACTCATATGGATGCCTGGTCAAAAGGAAAATTAGGATTTGTCACACCAACTGTAGTAAATGCCACTAACAATTTTACGCTACAAGCCATCCCGAATCATTATAATGTTTTAAAGGTTCCTTTAAAGGATAATACGTATTTTTTAGTTGAGAATCGCGAAAAAGTTGGATATGATGCTAGCTTGCAAACAGATTCTGGTGGCATCGCGGTTTGGCACATTGATGAATCCATGAATAATAACACGAATGATCCTCATCCTTTCATTGACATAGAGCAATCCGTGAGCGAATACCAAGACCCATTCTATTACACGAATAATAATCATGCTGCTTCCTTTAGTCCAGACACCAATCCGAACAGTAATACCTACACTGGAGAAAAATCGGGAGTAACGATTACGACGACAAGCACAAGTAATTCTGCCATGAATGTGAATGTGGCAGTCACAGCAGGAGAAGCTAGTCTGATTCCGCAAACGAATTGGACGCTAAAATATGTAGACAGCGATGAATTGTACAATGAAGCCCCGAAAGCCTTTGATGGAAACAACAGCACGTTTTGGCACACGAAATGGAGCCCCGTAGCTCCAATGCCGCACGAGATTCAAATTGACTTGGGTGCAACGTATAGCATTTCCAAATTCAGTTACCTGCCCAGACAAGATGGTCAAGTGAACGGAACGATCAAGAACTATGAGTTCTACGTCAGTAGTGATGGAGTGAATTGGGGAACAGCTGTAGCCACAGGTACCTTTGCAAATGATACGACGTTAAAAGAAGTCAGCTTTGCAGCCAAGACAGGTCGCTATATTAAACTGCGTGCCTTAAGCGAGGTAAACAATAACCCATGGACAAGTGCGGCCGAACTCAATGTATTTGGGCAATAATGAGAGTTGGGCACATTGGCTGGATATTCGATTAACGAAGGTTGAATAGAAGGATGAGGACACGAGCGGGAGCATCAGGTGAGGATGCTCCTTTTTTATGGTTGATTTTCATTTTATTAAAAAATACTTGAATAAAATTTATATTTTCATTAATATAATGAAAGACAGGAGGCGAGGCGATTCATGGAACGCGACGAAATTCCATCTTGGGTGTTAGCTCTGGACAAGGAGACCCTCGAATTTATCAGGAAGTTTATTATCAGTTCGGGCTCTCTCAAGGGTATGGCTGATGAGTACGGTGTATCGTACCCAACAGTGAGGGCCAAGCTCGACCGAATCATTAAAAAGATCGAATTACATAGCAAGGAAGCGGAAGTAGAGTTCGTGCAAATGATCAAAAACCTGGTCATTGACGAACGGATGAGTTTAGAGGTAGCCAAGCTCGTTATTGAAAAATACAAACAAGAAAGAGATGAAAACAGATGAGTACGGGGATGATTCAATTTTTGGTTGGGCTCGGTATTGTGGGGATGCAAAATTTACTCGGCAGACTGAATCACGCTTATTGGGGGGCTATTTTCCCAGGCTTCTTTTTGGCGTACCTGGTCTACGGTTATGTTACTGGTTTATTTAAAGAAGGCAGTGAACTGACGTTGATCTTGGTAGCAATTGGAGGGATCGCGATTCTATCATTGGCTTGGTCGGAAGGCAGAAGAGCGATGAAGGCGAAGAGGAAGAAAGAGATGGAGAGAATGGAGTTGCTTGATTTGTAGTTACTGGAACCACCTGAATAGGGTGGTTTTTGTTTTGATAATAGTAGCTGTTGTGGGGGAAGAAGCGCATTTCCAGTCTACGCTTCGGCCTACGCCCTGCAAGGGGGGATTGACTGTCCGCTCCGGAATAAATGGCGGGAGCGCTTCAAACGTAGAATATTCGATGCAGGATTCCATAAGTGAAGCTGAAAACCCCCGCCATTTATTCCTGCGCTGGGGCGGGCTCCAGAGGCGCTTCGACTGGAAATGCGCTTCTTCTGATGCGGCTTTTGTGAACCATCTTAAAAGCAGATTCACGGGGATTCATATAATATCTTCCCGTCTCAAAGTGTTGAGAAAACAAAAAACAGTCCCCACAGAATGTATTCCGCAGAAACTGTTTTCAAGCTTCACGCTTACTTCATAAATTTCGCTACCCCATTAAAAATCCATTCCGCACCATCTCCCGCGGAGCGCTGAAACAATTGCTCAGAACCGTTCATTTCTGCATACTGCTGTTCCTCTGCGGTAATCGGGATCATCCATAACAGATTCACAGGATCGCCTGCCATGAGCGGAAGTGGAATGGTTGGTGCATCCTCAGGCTTTGCGAGCAGCATGGAGGAGAAGCGGCTGTTGATTTGACTGATTTCCTGGCACGGAATGGTGTGACCTTGTGCGAGGAAGGTCATATACGACCACGGCAGAGAGGTTTGGCCACTGATGTAGGCCAGCAATTGCTGTTCGTTTTGGGCAAGCCATTTGGTTTCGCAGGCAAAGGCTAGCTCGAATCGGCGTAATTGCTCTGGCTCTTCTGTATACTGCTCGACTTTTGGCTGGCGCAATATGGACACGCCAAGGGTCATCGCATAGGTAACTTCACCTTTTTCGATGGTTACCAATGCTTTCGGGGGCCAGTGACCGCCGTCGATGCCGTAATACTGTTTAACTGGGCCGAGAGTCGAGGTAATCGCGTCCATGAACTGCTGCTGGATGTCAGGCCAAGGGTTGCCATCCCAGCTCGTCCAAAAATGCTGGGCAGCCTCGATACGGGCAAACATGGCGTTCGTTTCTGGTGTTCCCAGTGGAAAGCATAAATGAGATTCTCCGGTGCAATCTCGTGCATACGAAGGATAGTGCGAGCCGTCCGGGGAAGGGCCAGCCCAGCTGGGAATCACACACAGCACCTCATCCTCATACAAAAGTGCCGCTGCATCACCTTCCTCCAGCCAAACGATCGAGAGCCGTTCCGGGTCCAGCCTGTCTGCTCCATCCGGATGAGCGCAGCAATCGCGTGGCAGCATGGGAGCTTGACCATCCTGCATGGCATCGAAATCGATCGAGTCCGGTGCAGGTCCGTAATTTCTTACCCAACAAGAGCGAATGCTGGCATGCTCCTCACCGGGATAATCCCACAAATAAGAGCGAATGCTGGCATGCTCCTCACCGGGATAATCCCACAAATAAAAAAAGACGCCGTTCTCATCCTCTTCGACAAAAGCTTGAATCGGACAAATGGGAGAGAACTCCTCTAATAGGATGTTTTTCATAGGTTTCACCTTCAATCATCGTGGTAGATTCGCCGATAACTATAAAGATTCGTGCTTGATTAAACAGGGTTAGAATACCATAATTGACTATTGATTACAAAATTCAGCACCTTGAAAATGTTTGCTCAGCAAAGGAGGTTGCCAGATGAATCAATGCACCATCTATGTCTCCATCCAACAATGCGAGAAAGTCGTCGCTGCGATTGTCGAGGCTTTTCGTGATCAATTGGTAGAGGTATCCGCAGACGAGCGGGCCGTGACCGTGACAGATAAAAAATGGTTTAGCAAGAGCAAGATCACCTTCAATCTTATGCGCGAGGATGATGACCAAGAAGACTTTCTTCAGATGAAAAAAGGGATGTACGGTTACTTCGCACAGATTGAAACGGCCCACGAGAAGGTCCAGCAAAAGCTGTTGTACCAAATTACAGCGCTCAATGTGGCGGTAGGAATTGTAGCGAGTAAGGAAATCGACCAGAAGACGTTTGCGGCCATTATGGCGATTGCCGAAGAAGTACACGGGATCGTCTTTCTCCCTACCGGAGACATGCTCGATAAGCAAGGAAGGTTGATTCTCAATACGGCAGGAGAGTCCGAAGTGGACGATTTTCTGGTGACGGTCAGCGTAGACCTGATCGATGGACATATTCAGCCCTCCCAGTCAGGAGAAGCGCGCAAGGAGCGGAGCATCGAGCTATTGCAGGAGCAAGGCATTCCGTACATCCAGCATCTTCCTGTCATCGTAGGCGACGAGGACGCTGTCATCAGGAGCAAGGATGAGATGGTCCAGCGAGCGATTGCTCTATGCTTGATTGCGGTATATGCCGGAGGGATCGCCGAAAACGGACAAATCAAGGAAGAGCGGGAGTTCATCGAGGGAATTATTGAGCAGTTTGGCGCTGCTGAATTCTTTACGGAAAAAGAGAGAGACTTCTTGAAGGATCCTCAGCCAGACCGAACCGATATGATTCAGATGGTATGGATGTACGAATGCTACTGGGTACTGCTGTGGGCGCTCGGGTATGTGGAAGAGCTCCATTTCCCTGATAAAATTTGTGATGTGAACACCGCGATTGATGCTCTCAGAAGCGCAGGTGACTATGACACCTTTTACGGCAATGCGGTGGTGAGAAGCAAACAGGAGATTCTCGACCAAGCAGATTTAATCTATCGCTATGACTGGGCATGCGTGGATGCGCGCATCAACAATCGCACGGTTGCAGGCGGTTTGAATGACGAAGTAGTCGTAGAAAGACACAGAGCATTGAATTGGCTGGTTCGTTACATGGAGGATGACTGGGATCATGTGTCGACGGATACATAGGCTATATTCGCGAAAAAGTGGAGCACCTTGTGTGATCTTCTTAGCAGGAATGGGCGATAGCGGTGAGACATGGCAGATCGTTCAAGACCGCATCTCGCAGGAAGCGTCTACCTTATCCTACGATCGGGCGGGTATTGGCAGGAGTCCAGCGGTAGCGGTCGTCCCCCGGACTTGTCGCGATCTGGTGGAGGAGCTATACGATTTGTTGCAGGAGATTGAGGTGGAGGCGCCTTGTATCTTAGTCGGACATTCTTTTGGCGGTTTGGTCGCTAGACTGTTTGCTAGTCTATATCCGCAGCTTGTTTCAGGGATAGTTTTGGTTGATGCTGCTCCCGAATATAAGGAGCTCGCATATGAAAAGGTTCTGCCTGACAACCTGATCGCAGCCAATAGAGAATATTATGAGAATCCGATGCTCAATCGAGAAAAGATCGATAAGATACGGAGCTATCAAGAGATCGTAGACTATTTTCGGCAAAGTGACATACCTGTCTCGATTATCACGAGAGGCTTACCGGACGTGTGGGACGAGGAATGGCCGAACGAGGAAATCTTAACCATTGAACAACGTCTGCAAGCCGATTTCAAGAGACTTTCAACCTCAAGCAAGCAAAGAATGGCTACTCGCAGCGGGCATTATATTCATCACGATGAACCAGATATCGTGATCGAGGAAATCTTGATCATGTTGAGAGCGGTTGAACACGTCAGCGATACAAGAACCCAGCTCATGCTGGATCTGCAAAGATTGGAGCAGGAACAATACCAGTTGCGTGAAGGGGAACAACTGCAAGATTTCGTCGGACTATTGCTGCAATATATTGGTGACCCTGACCCGGAATTGCGGGATAACCTCATCTACCCGGCATTCTATGAGTGGATTCTCGATGAGAACCAGCTGACAGAAGCACAATTGCGTAGCCTCCTGCGAGAACTGACCGACGAAAAGCATTTGTTCTATCAGATCGGAAGCGATGGTGACCCAGCCGTATTTACGAGGACATTCTCTTCGTTGCCGATTGCATTGATTTTGCGCCGTCACAGACAGAAGCCTTTTTTGGCGCTAGCTGATTTCCAACACGTGAGAACTGCCATGCTCCGCTATTTTCAAGAGGAGAAGGATTTGCGCGGCTATTTGTTCGAGGGAGGCTGGGCTCACAGTACAGCTCACGGTGCAGACGTATTCGTAGAGCTGGTACAGTGCCCAGAAAGCGATGAAGCCGTACAGCGAGACGTTCTTCGTGCGATCCAGGGCGTGCTGCATAACGAAAAGCACATTTTCAATGAGGAAGAGGACGAACGACTCGCGAGCATCGTAGATATCATGATAGACAAAGGTTTGCTTACCGAGCAGGAGCTCGCTGACTGGATCAATAGTTTAGCAAGCTGTGCCGAGCTTCCAAAAAGTCGTGCTCAAGTTATCGCTAGAGTGAACAGCAAGAACTTTCTGCGCTGTCTTTATCTAAGAAGGGCACGAGATAGCCGGGAAAATGATCTGGCGGCTGCCATGCTTACTGCCGTAACGAAATGTAACAGATTTGCGATCACGTAATGGATGAAGGTTGATACCGTGACAGACGGTATCAACCTTTTCTTTTTTATATTAAGTTTTAAAAGTAGCGGTCAACCAACAAAGCTGGTGAGAAGAAAAAGCGCAGGGCTCGCAGACCTTGACAACACCTACCCAGTCGGAACTTCAAAAAGGGGACCACGCTTGTCGAACACTTCTTCTTCGAGAACCTTCCGCCCGTAGGGTGGCTTTGGCTCGACGGTCCCCTTTTTGAAGTGGAGACGAACAGTCAATCTCCCTTGCGGGCGTGTCAGAGTCGAAGAGAACTGCGCTTTTTCTTCTCCTCCACTGATTGACAATCACCTGTTAGTACTATATAGTTCTAATCATGAAACGAACCTCAAACCGTGACCATGTCATCGCCACTGCATCCAATTTGTTTTTGCAAAAAGGACTCATGAATACCAGCATGGATGACGTCGTAGCACATAGCAAAGTCTCCAAGTCCAACATTTACTACCACTTCAAAAGCAAGGAGGAGCTCGTCGTAGCTGTACTCGGCTACAGAATCAACGTCCTGAGAGGAGCACTGGAAGCCATTTTGCAACGGACAGACCTGTCTGTTTCCGCACGGGTAGGGCTGATTTTTACCACCATCGCAGAAGAACTGGAGGGCCGCTCCTGTGTAGGAGGCTGTCCGATCCTTTCCTTGCTGTCGGCACAAATACCGGAGGTCAAAGCGCGAATCAACGAGTTCCTGATCGAATGGCAGAACCTAGCGGAAAAGCTGCTCGTGGAGGGAATCGCCCGTGGGGAATTCAAGGAAAATATCTCGATTCAGCAAACGGCAGTCTTGCTCGTGACCATTGTGGAGGGAGCGATGCTCATGGCTGAATCGCAGGGTCATGCACAGGTACTCATAGGCGCAGGTCAGACACTTCTGCACTTGATTCAAGTGTAGGATTTTTTTGAAGTGAATTAGTACTGATTAGTACTATAAATATAAAGGAGGCAGAAACAATGGCTGTCGTTTTTGTAACCGGTGCGACTGGATTTATCGGCAAGGAGGTAACAAAACAGCTGGCACGAGCTGGTCATACCGTGCTGGCGCTGGTTCGTTCGCCTGAGAAGTGGGATGAATTGCTGATGCAGATGACACCTACAGAGAGGTCTAATTGCAAGGCCGTGCGGGGTGATTTGCGAAAGGAGGGCTTGGGATTATCAGCGAGCGATTACCGCCAGGTATTGCGCGCAACTGTCATCATCCATGCAGGTGTCCCGATGGATATTTCGATGGATGAAACGGTGGGGAGAGACGTGATTTTACGAGGAGTAACTCATCTCACAGCAGTAGCAAACGAATTGCATAAACAACAGCGTCTGCAAAAGCTGATTCATATCGTTGGCTACATGAGTCCGTTTGACGATGAGAGCGGGAAGTTGGGGACAGATGTTTTTGCGCCAACCGATCTTTTACGAGAGGCAGGGGGCTACGAGAAATACAAGTTTCTGGCCGATCTATACCTTAGACAAGAGGCGTACCAAAAAGGAATGCCGCTGGTCGTGGTGAATCCGAGTACGATCATAGGCCCAAGAAGCACCGGGACCACAGAACAAACAGATGGATTGGGGCTCGTGATCAGCTCCATGCGGCGTGGTAAGTTCCCTGTTCTTCCCGGTGGCAAGGAGTGGTGGTTGCCTTTGCTGGCCGTCGACGATTTAGCCGAGGTCATTGTGGGAATTGTAGAGGCAAATTACATCGAACATCAAACGTATTACGCCTTAAATGAGCGTAGTGCGACGCCAGCTTTTTCGGAGTTAATTTTGTTGATGGCCAAAGAATTACGGATGAAGCCACCAGTGATTCCTTTCCCGGTATCGGTCTTGAAAAAAATTCTCCATAACGGCGGCAACCGCTTGCTCGGGGTACCTGCCAATTCGATGGATTTTATCGTAAAGAAAGACTTCCCGCTCGCTCCCTTTCAGCAAATGAAAGCGAAAAAAGGCCTCGATGATTACGACGTAGCGGCTTATCTTCCCAGTGTGATTGCCGATCTGGACTATCGTTTGTCGGTCAAGGATCAGAAAGTGCCTCCTCACTTTCACCGAGAGCAAATCGCAGGCATGGCCGCGTACAAGAAAGAAGGCTCGGGTACTCCGTGGCTGCTCGTGCATGGGCTTTTCAGTGAGATGAGCGATTTACTTCCGCTCGCTGAACAGCTGGGCGAACAGGCAGTATGGTTATTGGATTTGCCCGGGTTTGGCAGATCACCCTATCACCATCACGAAAAACCGATCGAGGGCTTTATCGAGGCAGTGGCCGAGGCATTACGGCAGCTACCGTCCCCGGTTCATCTTGCAGGACATTCATTTGGCGGGTTTTTGGCGTGGGAGGCAGCAAAGCGAGTACCGGAAAAAATCGAGAAGCTATACCTTTTGCAGCCGCCCCTGCATGCGCCGAAGTATTCTTTGCTGCTGGCGGGATTGGGAAAAAGTCCAGCCCTCCTTCAGCGTTTTTTGCAAAAGCAGGTAACGCCAGCCAAATTGGAAAAAGCAATGCTTGAGCAAGGGGTATTTCAGTCCACGGAGGAAATGCCAAAAGGCTATGTAGACAGGGCAGGTAAGCTCCTGCAATCCCCACGCATCAGCAAGACACATACAGACGTTCTGCGCTATTTGATGAATGAATTCCGGCAAATGGGAGCGACACAGCCTTTCCCTTTTCCAGTCCAGATCGTATGGGGAACACAGGATAAAACGTATCAGCTGACAAAAGAAACAGAGGATGCATTCAGGGGAGCAAATGTAGAGATCGAAAGGCTCTCCGTCGCGCATCATTTTCCGCTCAGTCATCCACAGCTAACGGCAAATGTATTGCTACAGATGAGGTACGGCAAGGAATGAGGACGGAACGATTCTTCAGAAGGGGCATGGTAGAATGGGACCATGCTCTTTTTGAATGAAGTAAGAAAAAAACAAGTTGAACTTTCTGTAAATTTGAAATAGACTATTTTTAACTAATAACGACACTATAACGACAAGTGTCGTTAGTGATGAAAAAGGGAGGAGAACAAAGTGCCGGAACGCAACAGGAAGAAGCTAGTTCATACCGTTTCTCACATCTGGGTGAAGACCTCATGAAGCAGTATATAGTGAAGCGCTTATTGTCGGGCATCATTGTCCTGTTTGGACTCTCCGTTTTTACATTTCTGCTCATTCATCTCATCCCGGGTGACCCTGTGCGGATCATGCTAGGGCAGCGGGCGACTGTGGAACAAATCGAATCGCTTCGCGGAGAGCTGGGCTTGAACAAACCTTTGGTCGTCCAGTATCTCGACTATGCTTCTGGCGTTTTGAAAGGGGATCTCGGCACTTCCCTGAAAACGGGCCGGCCTGTCAGCACAGAAATTGCTGATCGTTTTCCCGCGACAGCAAAAATGGCAGTAGCCAGCCTCGTGGTGGCAGTTGTGATCGGTATCGGGCTGGGTGTCCTAGCGGCGAAATACAAGGATACACCCATTGATGGAGCGATTATGACCTTTTCCACCTTTGGTATGTCTATACCCGGCTTTTGGTTGGGCTTACTCGTTATCCTTGTTTTCTCCGTCCATTTGGGCTGGTTTCCGATTGCGGGAGGGACGGGGCTAAAAGACATGGTTCTTCCAGCGTTTACCTTGGGGACATTGATGGCGACGGCACTTAGCCGACTCACTCGTGCTGGCATGGTAGAGGTTTTGTCCAATGACTATATCCGAACAGCACGTGCGAAAGGGATGAATGAACGAATTGTGCTGCTGCGGCACGCTTTTCGCAATGTGATGATTCCGATTGTGGCTGTCATTGGCCTGGAGCTGGCTGGCTTGCTGGGTGGGGCTGTGATTGTCGAGCAGGTTTTTGGCTGGCCGGGAGTGGGTACTTTGGCGATTCAAGCGATTAGCTCGCGGGATTTTCCGATGATTCAAGGAACGACGTTGTTTATTGGAGCTGTATATGTCCTCGTTGTCATTTTGATTGATGTCTTGTACGCGATTCTCGATCCTCGTATTGACTACGCCGCGAAGGAGGGGGTGTAGCGTGTTCTGGAGCAAGCAATGGTCCATGCCTCGTTTGGAATTATGGGAGAAGATCATGCAGCAAAAGAAAGCGAAATACAGCTTCCTGATGATGCTCTGCATCGTTTTGCTGGGAATCATCGGGCCGTGGATAGCTCCACATGATCCTACGAAAACGTACTACGAAGCATTTATGCAAGGGCCGTCGAAAGACTTTTGGCTAGGGACAGATGCGATTGGCCGCGATATTTTATCCCGGATGCTGTACGGAACACGAGTGACACTGACCGTAGCCGTGCTAGCGTCTGTCATGACGTTTGTAGCAGGAACGCTGATAGGTGTGACATGCGCTTACCTCGGAGGAATTGTTGACAATCTGATCATGAGAATCATGGACATCATGCTGGCGTTGCCCGGTATTGTGCTTGCTCTAGCCATTGTAGCTGTGCTCGGACCGAGTCAGGAAAATGCGATGATCGCGATCGGAATATCATCGATTCCGGCCTTTTCGATTCTGATTCGTGGTGCGGCACTCTCCATCAAGCAATCCGGCTATGTGGAAGCAAGTCGCTCCATCGGCAGCTCGAATTGGTGGATCATTACGCGTCAGTTCATTCCGAACATCTCGAACGTGCTGATCGTCTATACGACCATGTTTATTGGCAGTGCCATTTTGGGGACCTCGGCACTGGGCTTTATCGGTTTGGGTGCCCAGCCTCCTACACCGGAGTGGGGAACGATGCTGAATGAAGGGAAGAATTACTTGCGAGAAGCTTGGTGGCTCGCTACGTTTCCCGGTCTTGCGATTACGGCAGTCGTTTTTACGGTGTATCTGCTCGGGGATGCTTTGCGGGATATCTTTGATCCCAAATCATAGTTGGCGAGCTTCCGTTCCCGAAAAAGGAGTGAGTAACGTGACGAATGTGTTGGAAGTGACAGGATTGACTACCACGTTTTCAAAAAATGAAAGGGCTTTCAAGGTGGTGGACAATCTTTGCTTACAGGTCAAAAGAGGTGAATCGGTCGGGATCGTCGGAGAATCAGGATGTGGAAAAAGCGTTGCCTCTCTATCCATGATGCGCTTGCTCAGTAAAAACGGAAGCATTGCAGGCCGTATTCAACTGAACGGAGCCGATCTCTTGCGCTATAGCGAAAAAGAGATGCAGAAGATCAGAGGAAAAGAGATCGCTATGATCTTTCAGGAGCCGATGACTTCGCTAAACCCGGTACTGACCATCGGCAAGCAATTGAGCGAAGGACTGGAAAAGCATGAGGGCATGAACCGAGTTCAATCGAGACAAAGAGTGCTCGAGCTGTTGACGCAGGTGGGTATTTCACGTGCCAATGAAATCTATCATGAGTACCCGCATCGTCTGTCAGGGGGGATGCGACAGCGCGTGATGATCGCGATGGCGATTGCTTGTCATCCAAAGCTGCTGATAGCGGACGAACCGACGACTGCCCTAGACGTAACAATCCAGGCGCAAATATTGGATGTCATGAAAAAAATCCAAAGAGAGCTGGGCATGTCGCTCATCATGATCACGCATGATTTGGGCGTCGTCGCTGAGACATGTGACCGGGTACTGGTGATGTATGCCGGGCAGGTCATTGAAGCGGCGGACGTTCGCACACTGCTCCGAAGCCCCAAGCATCCGTACACCATGGGCTTGATCAAGTCAACGCCACATAATGCCAAAGGCCAGAAGAGATTGCACAGTATCGCGGGAAGTGTGCCGGCCCCCGATCATTATCCGAAGGGATGCCGTTTTGCACCGCGATGCGAGAAGGTGATGCCTGTCTGTTTGGAGCAAAATCCCCCGTTGCTGGATGTGGATCAACAGTCGGAGTGCCGTTGTTGGCTGTATCGAGAGAACAGGGAAAGCACGGCGGTGAATGGATGAAGACGCCTCTTTTGCAAGTGAAGAACCTGAATAAGAAGTTCCTAGTCGGCAAAGGGTGGTTCCAGCAGCCGAGTTACGTGCATGCCGTCCATGGGGTGAACGTGACTGTCAACGCAGGTGAAACGTTGGGAATCGTGGGAGAGTCAGGCTGTGGCAAGTCAACACTGGGCAGATGCATTTTGCGCTTGATCGAGCCGACAGACGGCGAGATCGTGTTCGAGGGTCAAAATATCCGCAGCTTACAGAAGGCAGACATGCAAAAGCTGCGGCGTGATATGCAAATGGTGTTTCAAAATCCATTTGACACCCTCAATCCAAAGCTGACGATCCAGCACATTTTGTCAGAGCCATTAATTGCCCATGGTATCCCAAAGCGCGAGCGAGCAGCCATGATCGAAGAGACGCTGGAGATCGTCGGTTTGAACAAAAGTCATTTGTCGCGATACGCCCATGAGTTTTCCGGAGGACAAAGGCAAAGAATCGGGATCGCTCGCGCCTTGATGCTCAGGCCAAAGCTCATCATAGCTGACGAGCCTGTGTCCGCCCTGGATGTATCGATCCAATCGCAAATTCTCAATTTGCTTCAGGATTTGCAGGAGCAGTTTTCGCTCACGTATCTTTTTATCTCGCATGACTTGAGTGTCGTCGAGCATATCGCCGATCGAGTAGCGGTGATGTACTTGGGAGAAGTGATTGAGCTGGCGAAAAAAGAAGAGCTGTTTCAGCGCCCGATGCATCCCTACACTCAGTCGCTTCTCTCCGCCATTCCCATCACTGATCCTGACGAGAAAAAAGAACGGATCATTTTAACGGGGGATCTGCCGTCTCCATCGAATCCGCCGCAGGGCTGCAAGTTTCACCCGCGCTGTTGGGCGTGTATGGACGTGTGCAAGACAGAAGCCCCTCCATTCACAGAAGCAGACGGCAGACTGGTTGCGTGTCATCTCTATACAAAATAAGGGAGCAGGAGTGATAGATAGATGTTGGACCCACGTCTTACGAAGCTGGCGAATGTGCTGGTGAATTACTCGACGAATGTGCAGCCGGGAGATAACGTGCTGATCGATGCGATGGAGGTGGACGCCGCTCTGATAAAGGAGCTTGTCAAAGCTGTTTCGCGAGCAGGCGGACATTCTTTTGTGAACCTGCGTGAATCCTCGATTAGCCGTCAGTTATTGCTAGCGGGAACAGAGGAGCAATTCCGTTTAGAAACAGAGATGGACAAAGAGCGAATGGAAAAAATGCAAGCGTGCATCATTATCGAGGGTGGGCTGAACATCAATGAAGTGTCTGATGTCCCTGATGAGCAGATGAAGCTGGCTACGTCCTTTTTCAAAGAAGTAAGTATCGTGCGTCTCAAAAAGAAATGGGTCTATCTCCGTTATCCGACGCCTTCGATGGCGCAGCTAGCGAATAAGAGTACAGAAGCGTTCGAACAGTTCTACTTCGATGTCTGCACAATGGATTATGCCAAAATGGCAAAAGCCATGCAGCCGCTCAAGGAGCTGATGGAGCGAACGGACCGTGTGAAAATCACGGGACCTGGCACAGAGCTGACCTTCTCAATCAAAGGTATTCCTGCGATTCCGTGTCCGGGGCACTATAACATACCAGATGGTGAAGTATTTACGGCTCCTGTTCGCGATTCGGTGAACGGTGTCATATCGTTTAACACGCCTTCGCCTTATCAAGGCTTTACCTTTGAAAAGGTACGGCTGGAGTTTGTGGACGGGAGAATCGTTAACGCCACAGCCAATGACTCGGAGCGCTTGAACAACATTTTGGATACGGATGAAGGTGCCCGGTACATTGGGGAGTTTGCTTTGGGGGTGCACCCGTTCATTCGGGAGCCCATGCAGGATATTTTGTTCGATGAAAAAATCGACGGCAGCTTCCATTTTACCCCGGGACGATGCTACGACGAGGCATCCAACGGTAACAAATCAAACATCCACTGGGACATGGTCATGATTCAACGCCCAGAGTACGGTGGCGGTGAGATTTGGTTCGATGACCATTTGATTCGCAGAGACGGACGCTTTCTCTTGCCAGAGCTTGCACCACTTAATCCGGAAAACTTGAAAGAGTAGGAGGAGCATGAGACATGACACATGGAATCGACGCGCATTTTGACCTTTTGCTAGATGTCGCTATTCAACGCGAGCACGGCAGGCGAAAAGTAATAGAATCGGAATACTTACCTGATTTCGTGGCGGGCGGGGTGCAGACGGTTGTCGCAGCGATTTATATCGACAACAAATTCCTGCCGGAGATGGGCTTGAGAAAAGCACTGCAACAAATCAGCGCGTTGCACGCGGAAGCAAATGAATCGCCTGAGAAGATTATGGTTTGCAAAAGTGTGGAAGACATCGAGACCGCGAAGCGAATGGGGAAAATTGGTTTTGTACTCTCTCTGGAGGGCGCGGAACCGTTATATAATGATCTGAGTATGCTCCGTGTTTTTTACGAGCTGGGCGTGCGCCTAATGGGACTTGTGTGGAGCAGGCGGAATTTCGTTGGAGACGGTAGTCATTTTAGTCCGGTACGAGAAGGGCGCAAGGGCGGGCTCACCGAGTTCGGCATCCGCGTCGTCGAAGAGGCAGAAGCAATGGGAATCATCATTGATGTCAGTCATCTGAATGACGAAGGCTTCTGGGATCTGATCGAGGTAGCACGAAAGCCCATCATCGCTTCCCATTCCAATTGCCGGACATTAGCGAGTTCCATGCGCAATCTGACGGATGAGCAAATCAGGGCGATCGCATTCACCAACGGCGTAATCGGCATCAATGGTGTCAATCTGTTCGTAGCGGACACAGATGACCAGGCTGATATCGAGCACATGATCAATCACGTCGATCACATCGTGAAGCTGGTTGGCATTGAACACGTCGGACTGGGTCTGGACATCATCGAGCCATTTATGAAATACGATTCTCCCGATGCGTTTATTCAAGCAGGACGCAAAGATTTTGATGTCGTAAAAGGACATACCAAGGTTCCGGAGCTTGCGCGTGCCCTTGCCAAAAGAGGGTACAAGGATGAAGCGATTGAGCGTATTTTGGGCAAAAACTTCATTCGCGTGTTCAAGGACGTGTGGAAATCATAGAGAGATGAGGGAGTGGAACATTGACCATTACGATAGCGGTAATCTCTTCGGAAGAATTTTTGCCAAGGATCTTGAAGCATACCCAATCCATCGATTACATTCAACTGACCTCGTATACATACCAGAACCCCAAAGAGAGTGCTGCGTTGCTTGATCAAATCCATGACTGCGACGTGCTGCTTTTTGCTGGCCCACTTCCTTATTTTTTTGCCAAGGAAAAGGTAGAGCAAAAGAAGCTGCCTGCGGTGTACATTCCGCTCGATGAATATACCATTTCCCTCTCGTTGTTTCATACCTTGCTGAACGTTCCAGGAGGACTGAACCGCATCTCGATAGATTTGCCAAAAGCGGAGTATATTGAGAAGGTTGCTGAAGAATTGGGCATTACTTCTACGCCATGGTATGTAAAAGACTACAGTGAGATTATTGAAGAAGGCGGGACGAGATTTGACGTGGAGGAGATTATTCAATTCCACAAGGAGCGCTGGGAACAGAAAAAGAGCCATTTTGCTTTGACTGGCGTTGACTACGTATACAGTCGATTACGTGAGATGAATATCCCTTCCGCTTCTCTCGTTAGTCCCGATAAAAATATTCGCGATGCCGTCAATCAAGCTATTGCTTACGGCCGATTGAAAATTAGCAAAAATTCGCAGATAGCTGTGGGGATTGCAGCGATCCAGCAAAATGATGGTCCGCCAGTAGAAACACAATGGCAAGATGCGACGATTATTTTGTTGCAAGAGCTGCTGGAGCTCGTCAAAGAGACGGACGCTTCCATTCAAAAATTGGGACTAGATCAATTCATCATCTATGGCACGAGAGGCAGCATCGAGCAAATGATTGAATACGGGAAGATCATGCAAGTAGTGGGCAATGTCGATCTGCTTGCCAAAGTGACGGTTGCCATTGGGTTTGGTTTTGGCCTAACAGCGAAAGAGGCCGAAGCGAACGCACGCATTGCGATCTATCATGCCCAGAAAACAAAAGAAAGCAGTGCGTATTTGGTGACGGATGAAAAAGAAGTGATCGGTCCGTTGAATACAGAAGCGAAGACGTTCCAATTAAAAAGCGAGAACAAGGAAGTGCTGGAGATCGCGGAGAAGACTGGCGCAAGTGTCGCTACCATTACGAAAATCATGCAGTATGTCAAGCTTCGCCGCGATAACCGCTTCACCGCTTCCGATTTAGCCGAGTACCTCCAGATCAGTCGCCGCAGTTCAGAAAGAACCTTGAAAAAACTGATCGATCATCAGGTCGTAGAGGTCGTCGGAGAAGAACAGCCGTATCAGCAAGGACGCCCGCGGGCTGTGTATCGTCTTAATTATTCATGACTCTCCTCATGTAACATCAACCTGTCCCGGTTTTCCGTTTGCGAAGGCAATCCGGGACCCCCACATCCCTCATGTAAGAAGCAATCCGACCTAATTAGCGACTATATAACGACAAAAGCAAGCTTCAAATGGAAATGACTCGAAAAACGGAGGTCGCGACATGCTATCAGAACGGTTAAAGAGCCAAATTCGCAGTGTTTTACTTATGTGTGTACTCGTCTTTTCCATCGTTGGCTGCAGCTCTGCTTCCACTCCGCCTACAGACGAGAAGCAAGCAAATCAACCAGCAAAAAACTCCCAGCCCAAAAAGGGTGGGACGATCACCATGGGCTACCAGATGGAGCCAGATACGCTGGACCCGCAAAAGACGTCGTTGCCAGCGGGAAATTTTGTTGGGGGCATGTTGGGGGGAGCTCTGCTGATCCTCGATCCCATTACGTTTGAGTTGAAGCCGCATCTGGCTGAATCGTACACGATCTCGGAAGACGGCAAGACCATGACGTTCAAGATACGCCCTGGCGTGAAGTTCCATGATGGAACACCGCTCACAGCGGAAGTTTTTAAGCAAAGCTATGAACGCGCACTCGATCCGAAAACAGCCTCACCGGTTACGGGACCGGATGTATCTGCGATCAAATCCATTTCAGCTCCTGATGATTCCACATTGATCTTTCATTTGGATGAGCCCTCCGCTTCGTTACTTTCTAACTTAACATATAGCGGCTACCAGCAACCCATTTCCATAGAGGCACGAAATAAATACGGAAATGAGCTGGGACGCAATCCTGTCGGGGTAGGTCCGTGGAAATTCGAAAGCTGGAAAACAGGCGAATCGATCACACTGGTACGAAACGACGAGTATAAGTGGGCAGCTCCTTTTGCTCTGAATCAAGGACCTGTAAGACCCGACAAGTTCGTTCTGAAATTTATTCAAGACAACCAGACCATGATGGCTGCTCTCGACAGTGGGACGATTGATATTGCCACTGTACCCCCGAAAGACGCGAAGAAATACAAGGATCACAAAGATTTTACGGTGTTGGAAGGAATGCAGCCTGCAGAGTATTTCATCGGGATGAATCTGGAAAACGAAATCTTGCAGGATGTCCGCGTGAGAAAAGCACTGAACTTGGCGATCAACAAAGACGCATTGATCATGGCAGATCTGCAAGGAGAGGGGGTGCCTGTCTACGGACCGATCCCACCAACGATGATCGGATACGATGCGGCAGTAGAGCAGTACGGCTACAAGTACAATGCGGAGCAAGCCAGACAACTGCTGGAAGAGGCAGGATGGAAGCCAAACGCGCAAGGGATAAGGGAAAAGGATGGAAAAACGCTCAGCCTGACGATGCTCATCGAAGATACAAATCCCGGGCATCAGCTGGTGCAAAGCATGTTCAAAGAGATTGGTGTCGAATTGCATATCCAAAAGTATGAATCAGCGACAGCTCTTGAACAGGCACTGAAGGGCGAGTACGATTTGTTCTCAACGGGTCATGGCAGTGTCGATCCAGATATTTTGCACTTGTTACTGCATTCGAGTCAGATCGGGGGCTTGAATTTCTTTCGCCTCAGTGATCAACAGCTTGATAGCCTGCTAGATAAAGGACGAACGACAACAGACCAAGCGCAGCGACAGCAGGTTTTTGCAGACATTCAAAAAAGAGTCGTGGAACAGGCCTATTGGATTCCGCTCTATTCCGCAAAAACATTCGTGGTCGTCAGTAACCGGATTCAAGGCGTCAAGCCAAATCCATTAGCATCCTTGATTATTCAGGACATGTGGGTGAACGAGTAGGGCATGGCATGACAACATTCGAAAGAGGTGGAAGAAATGAGACAGCAAGGCTGGTCAGTAGAATGGGAAGACCTGGTTGAAAAAGAAATGAGAGAAGGCAGCGTTCCGGGTTTCGTCATGGGTGTGAATCTGGATGGGCAGAGCTTGTTTCGCAAAAGCTTTGGCTACCGGGATCGTGAAAAGGAGCTCGAAATCACTCCTGATACGGTGATGGGTTTGGCCTCCGTTACGAAGTCCTTTACATGCATGGCGATCATGCAGCTACAGGAAGCGAAGAAGCTCTCTGTTCATGATCCAGTGATCAAATACCTCCCTGAGTTTCGTACCCCGGATCGTCAAAAAACGGAGCAGATGACGATTCATCATTTTATGACGCACACGACGGGCATTCCGCCCTTGCCGATTGATCACCTGGCGATCCGCAACTCCATGTTTGAAGACATGGCTGAAGAGGATCACCCGATTCACCGTTACTTGAAAAAGGAGTACCAGAAACCGATCTACACGTTCGAAGAGCTGATGGAAGCTCTTGCTCTGGCGGAATATGAGTTGGTGGGCTCACCAGGACAATTGTTCAGCTATTCGAATGATTGCTATTCTCTCCTGGGAGCGGTCATAGCCAGAGTGAGTGGGAAGTCGTATGACGTTTATGTCAAAGAGCATATTTTGGAACCAGCAGACATGAAGAGCAGTACCTTTCTTCTGAGCGATCTGCCTCACTTGCCGGATGTCACCACCATCTACCATTTGAAAGAGAATAATGGAGTGTCCGAGATTTACCCAGATCCACTGTGGGAGGACGGATTACTGGTAGCCGCCTCGGGGCATTTGAATTCAACTGTACGAGACATGTTAAACTATGCTGAAATATTCCGTACGGGCGGATGCGTGGGTAAGGAACGAATTTTATCCGAGGAGAGCGTCAAACAAATGATCTATCCGCATGTTCAGAACAGCTACAGCAGGTACTACGGGTATGGCTTATCCATTCAACCCGACTACTATGGGGGTACCTTGATCAAGCACGGTGGAGCGATCAAAGGTGTCGCCGCCCATTTAGCGATTGTTCCGGAGCGGGGGATTACATCCATGGCCTTGGCCAATTTAACCGGAAGTCCCGTCGAAAAAGCCACACTGACAGCACTCCATGCCGTAGAAGGACGTCCACTGAATACGCCACAGTACCAATTCGAGACATATAGCGTCCCTCTTTCCCAATTAGAAGAGTATGTCGGTCGATACGCTAGTGGGGAAGGAATGGATATCATCGTATATGTGGTAGAGGATGTCCTGATGATGATAGATAAGACGTTGGATGCGTTTGGTGGAAAACAACTGAACTATCTATTGCGACCAATTGGAGAGCATCAATTTATCACAGAAAGGGAGGGAAGCGAGCTGACAGTTGGCTTTGTAACAGGCGAAGACGGCTCTGTCACTGCCATGTCCCTTTATTATCGAATCATTCCACGAGTAGCAGCTGCGGAGGAGAGTCGAGTATGAAAATAACGTCTGTTTGTGTTCATGCCATTAAGCTGCCGCTAAAACGCCCATTTATTATCGCGTACGCCTCTTATGAGGATATGCCGTCCATTATTGTAAAAGTGGAGACAGACAATGGATTGGTGGGACTAGGCGAAGCGGTACCGGATCAAAATGTCACCGGAGAGACGTGGGAGTCTACCTATACGATGCTCGTTCATAATCTGGCGCCTGTTGTGATCGGTGAGAATCCGTTTGATATCGAGAGAATCCATGAGAAGATGAACCAGGCTGTTTGGGGAGTCCCAGCAGCAAAAGCCGCCATTGATATTGCCTGCTATGACTTGATGGGAAAGGCGGCTGGTCAACCTGTTTATCATTTCTTGGGCGGAAAATATCACACGACTCTTTCCTTCCCATATGTGTTAAGTATTTTAGAGCCAGAGGTTATGGCAGCTGAAGCTAGGCAAGCAGTGGCAGCTGGGTATGGCTCGATCAAAATAAAGGTGGGAGCTGATCTTCAGACAGATATCCAGCGAATCCGGGCTGTTCGGCAGGCAGTTGGTCCTAGCGTAGGGTTGCGGGTGGACGCCAACCAAGGTTGGGAGAACCGTGCGAACTCCTTGCTTGTTTTGCAACAGATCGAGGATTGTCACATTGATTGGATGGAGCAGCCTGTCCTGGCTGATGATCTCGATGCTCTCGCGGAAATTCGCAGGCAAACAACGATTCCAATCATGGTAGACGAGGGACTGCACGGGACGAAGGAAATGCGAGAAGTCATCGCGAAGAAAGCTGCAGATAAAGTAAACATCAAATTGATGAAAAGTGGAGGGATATATCCTGCTCTCAAATTGGTGAACCAGGCGGAGATGGCCGGGATGGAGTGTCAGATTGGTTCGATGCTGGAGTCTTCGATTGGCAGTGCAGCTGGTGCACATTTGTCGCTTGCGAAAAAGAACATCATTTCTAACGAATTGGCAGGACCAGCGATCATTTCGCGGGACGTAGCCCAGCTTATGGTTCACGGAAGTCAAATTGTCGTGTCAGATCAGCCAGGGTTAGGTGTAGAGCTAGACGAAGCGGTGCTTGCCGACATAACGGAGAGGTCAGAGCAGGTCATCGGAGCGAAGCGGCAACCCGTATAGGGAGAGGACTGAATGCAAAATACGCGCGTAGAAATCGTCGAGGCATTGACGGAAGACCAGCTTCAGATGATCAAGGCAATGGAGCAGGAGGCTTTTGGCGTACAGGGAGCAATTGATGAATGGGTGCTCGTACCGCTTGTGCGACACGGCTGCGTCGCTCTTTTCATGGAAGCAGAGGAGGCGCGTCCTGTAGGGGTATGTCAGCTCCTGAGGGATTTTCGTCAGCCGGACAAGTGCTACATGTATGGGTATTACATCCGAGCAGATCGTAAAGGGATGGGGTATGGGTTCTCTTTCTTGAACCGATTGCTAGAGCAGCTGCGTGAGGATGGGTTTCGTCAGATTTGCCTGACCGTAAGCCCTGATAATACTGGTGCAGTCGGACTCTATCAAAAAGCAGGCTTTGCGGTTATCGAGACACGGATTGCGGAATATGGTAGTGGAAACGATCGCTATTATATGGTGAAAACGCTATAGAGGGGAGTCGCTTACGATGGAACGGTTTCCTGTCTATCGGATCAGGGGGACAGCGCGAGAACGGGGACAACAAATGGGCCAACTCACCAAAGAGCAAATATGGATCAATCTCGAAGCGTACGAAAGAACCTTTCGAGATGGAGCAGGTCTTCACTGGAAGGACGCAACCGAATATGCTACTCAGTTCATCCCCTGGATCGAGCGGTATGACCAGGAGATTATGGAGGAAATCAGAGGAATTAGCGAAGGGGCGGAGCGGGATCTGCTTGATATTGTGACGCTCAATGTTCGTAGTGAAATCATGACCAACTTAGGCGATCCATTTGGAAAAACAGATGGGTGCACGAGTGTGGCGGCTGTCCCTCCTGTGACGAAAAACCAAGAGACCATCATCGGGCAAAACTGGGATTGGATACACCTCATGGAAAAGGGGCTTGTTGTACTGGAGATCGAGCAACAGCCACGTCCGAACATTTTGATGATTACCGAAGCGGGGATCGTAGGTAAGATCGGAATGAACGACAAAGGCATGGGTGTTTGTCTGAATTTTTTGCGAATATCGGAGCGAACCGTCGGGGTTCCTATTCATATCGTATTGCGGGGAATCTTGAATAGTGGGACGCTCTCACAAGCCATCCGGCAAATCACCCGTCTACCACGTGGCACGTCAGCCAATTATTTGCTTGCGCATCGGGAAGGAGAGACGGTGGATGTGGAAGCGACTTCAAGAGCGCACGACGTCCTCTATCCAATGGAAGGGTATATCGCGCATGCCAATCATTTTGTCGGGTCCCGTATAGCTGTAGATGATCAAGCGAAAATGGGGGAAGCCGATACGCATCTGCGAATGGGGCGGGCCCTGAAGCTGTTGGCGGCAGCGCAAGGACAGATCGAAGCTGACCATATCAAGGAGATCTTTCGTGACCATATGAGTTTTCCCGAAGCCATATGCCGACATGGAGACGTGGAGTCGACTGGAGCAGAAGAGCTGGTCGGTCGCACGTTATTTTCCATCGTGATGAATCTGACAGAAGGACAGTTTGAATTGTCCAAGGGTCAACCTTGCAATACGCCGTACCATACGTACCGGTTTTCATCCAGTTAACAAGCATAAGCGTAGACATTTCTCTCTATTGTTTATTGGAGATTCATTGGCCCTGTACTCGTTGTTACCCGACCCAAATTAGGCACCGGACATGTTCCGGTGCTTTTTTGTTTACTTGACAATTAAAAGACAATGAATCATTATGTTTATTAAATAACAAACGAAAATGAATTTTGTTTATTAATTTAGTCGGTGGAAAAGTGAGGGAGAAACCATGAATCGAGAAGAACTGAAACAACTGTATAAAGAATCGAAAACGCAGGCAGGGGTGTATCAGATCAAAAACACCCAAAACCAAAAAATCTGGATCAGCGCCACCCGCAACCTGAAGACGATGAACGGAAAGCTGTTCAGTCTCAAAATGGGTTCGCATATAAACAAGCAGCTTCAACAGGAATGGAATGAATACGGAGAAGAGGCATTCGTCTTTGAAGTGTTGGAGATTTTGAAAAAGAAGGAAGACGGATACTTTGATGAAAAGGATGCCCTGAAGAAACTGGAACAAAAATGGCTCGACCAGCTCCAGCCGTACGGAGAGCGCGGATACAACCAGGAAAAACAGAAAGAACAATAATCAAACGAAAAGAGGGAAAGAAAATGAAAATACCTACGAACTTGAACCATAAGCCTGTTGTCGTGTCGGATAACTATGAGCGCGTTGATGGCCGATTAGCCAGGAACACAGATGCGAAAGCACTTTCTCTGGGAGTGGCAGAGGGCAACTCCAGAAGAAAGGTCGATATATCTGCCAAGGTATGGAGATACACGGGAGAAGAATGGTCAAAACAATCGGAGGAACTGCCTCTCCATCGTGTTCTTGATATGTCCATACTGATTTGTCGGTCGTTGGCCCATTTTCGCGACGCATACAGATATGAGCATTATTATGACCCGCAGGAGCCTGTCATCGACCGGGTTGCCCTGCAAGGAGATGCAATGACCGTGGCGATATGCACGGACAATGAGAGTCTTCATGAAGACATTAAGCTGTTTAGCCAAGGGCTGAGCAACGACGATGAGATGATCGGCGAACGTCTGCGCACATTATCAAAACTATTAAAGGATATGGGGTATTGAAATGTTTTCCAATCGTTATGTTCGTACGATTATCCTCTCCCGCGTGCTTTTGCATTTGGGGATTTGGATCCGGAATTATGCCGTACTTCTTTTCGTTAGCGAATTGACGAATAATAATCCGGTTTATGTATCACTGATTTCGGTTGCGGAATTCGCACCGATCTTTCTATTTGGCCTTATTGGTGGGACCTTTGCGGATCGATGGCTGCCGAAGCGGACAATGGTTTGGAGCGATCTGCTGTCTGCCGTGTCCGTCGGGGCTGTGCTGCTTGCACTCATGAATGGTGGATGGATGGCACTTCTCATCGGAACATTTATTTCCGCCAGCCTGTCTCAATTTTCCCAACCCTCAGCCATGAAACTGTACAAGAGGCATGTGCCAACTGAACAACTACAAGGCGTGATGGCAATGTCCCAAACGCTTGTCGCTGTCTTTACGGTTTTAGGTCCGGTCATCGGTACGTTTATTTTCATCCAGTTTGGAATTACAGCCTCTCTGATTTTGACTGCTGTTCTGTTCTTAGGGTCTTCCCTTGTATTAGCGACGCTTCCCCGTGACGCGGAGGAAACGAAGTCTGATTATGCCGGCGGCTTCATAAAGGAGCTGAAGGCGGGGCTGCGCTATATTGGGACCAATCAATCCTTACGCACACTCTGTTTGACTTTCTCTGCTGTCGGATTGGCGTCAGGTCTGACACAACCGCTTCAGATTTTTCTTGTCATCGAGAATTTGGGGCAGGACAAACAATTTTTGCAGTGGTTGGTAATGACCAATGGGTTAGCCATGTTGGCAGGAGGAGCAATCATAATCGGGATAGCCAAAAAGGTACGTCCACAGATGCTGCTCATAGTAGGCTTGCTTGTCTCTGCCGTATGTACGATGGTAGTAGGCGCTACCACAACGATTTGGTTGATGATTGTTCTATTAGTGATCAGCGGTTTCTTCTTCCCTTTTATTCAAGGCGGAATCCAGACGCTGATTGTACGTAACACGGAGGGGGCATTTATTGGCCGGGTATCTGGTACGATCACGCCAGTTTTTATGGGGATGATGGTGATTGGTATGTTTCTATCCGGCTATCTGAAGGAGACGCTCTCGTTGGTTGGGATCTATGTGGTGAGCGGTGTGTTGATTATGATCGGTGCGTCTTTGCTGCTTCCTCTTCTTGGTGAGAAAAGGAACAAAGATCAAAGTGGGCCAGCACTATGAGGGGAGTAGAAATGTGATGATTGAAAATGAAAAATATGATTTGTCACCCGAAAGACAGCTGACGGATGCAGAAAAAAAGCTTGTTTGGAAAAAGCCTTCCACTCATAAGGTCAGTGAAGAAGAGCAGCGCATTCGTAAAGAAATAAAACGCAACTGGAATCGCGGGGAAATGAAAATCGCCAATATATTATTAGAAGGTGACGCCGGTTCTGGGAAAACACAACTAGCCAAAGCATTATCTGCTGATTTCGGGTTGCCGTATACGAAAGTGACTTGTTTTGCTGATATGGACAAATCGGATATTATTGGCGCTATTTTGCCCGTAATTTCTTCTGAACGTATAGAGAAAATGGAGCCTGCCGAGCAAACGGTATGGAAAGCTTTATATGAAAGCGATGGGTTTCAAAGCATAGCTGAAATTTTAATGGATGCACTGGGAATTACACAGGAACAGGCAGCTTTAAAAATGAAGCAATTACTGAAGCTTGCAGCAGCGGAAAACACCGATGGTGAAGCGATTGAGTATCGATTTTACCCTTCGGAGATCGTCAGAGCCTATCAAAAGGGTTATCTTCTGGAAATCCAAGAACCAAACGTGATTCGTGATGCTGCGGTGTTAATGGCATTAAACTCTGCCTTGGAGCTGGATGGCAGCATCAATCTTCCCACCGAGATCATACGCAGGCACCCAGACTTCATCGCGGTTATCACAACAAACCGCAGTTATGCGGGAACCAGACCGTTAAACGAAGCGCTGCGCGACAGGGTTCAGCATACGGAAAAGATGGACCTGCCGACCAAAGAAATCATGATCGAACGTGTCATAGCCAAAACTGGTTTTCAAGATGGAAAGATGATGGGTATTTTAGCGGACATGATTATGGTTTTAGACAGAACAGCGCGGGCCAATGCGATCAAGGGCGTGGCTGGAATGCGTTCCTTTTTCTACTGGGCAGATGCAATTGCTGGAGGAGCTTCCGCAAAAGAATCCCTTTATCATAAGGTCATCTACAAGATCACAACCGATTCGGAAGAAATAAAGCTTTTGGAAGAAGCACTAAAAAGTCAAGGTTTGTTTGCCAGCTTGGAAGAAGCCGAGATTGAGCTAAAAAAAAAACGAAAATCTGACGACGCCATAGAGATCAGGACATGGGGAGATATAGACGACACTGGTTTTGGCAAAGACAACCATGGAGAGGAAAAGGGAATTGCATTGAAAAAATCTGCCGATAGTGACGAAAGCTCTTCCCGTGTCTCAGATGATTCTACCCATATGGAGCGTTCAGGTTTGGGGGAAGATGGCTCTCCTAACTATCATCAGGCAAATCCTGAATCCATGTCAGAGGAAGCGAAACAAAAGGAACGCGATTTCCGTAAAAAGCTGAATCGAGAGGCAAGAGAGGTCATTTCCGATTCGATTCATAAAAAAGTAAAGCTCATTGTTCACCGTCCAGACTACGATGAGGAAAACCAACAAGAATATGTTCGTCTTTGCCAAGGACTCATGCCTATCGTGCAAGAGATTGCCAGAAAGACACTTCCGTACCTGGAACATGAGGTATCTTCCGACTTTGCGAGGAATCGTTACTATGGCAGCAAATTTCAAGCAGACAGCGTTGCTTACAGGGATTACAAGTATTTTGCCAAGAAACGCCCTCCAACGGAATCCCCTACGCTTGTGGTTGGCCTAAGGGTTGATGAATCCGCATCGATGTCAGCTTACGGGAGATTAGAAGCAGCAAAACGAGCAGTGATCGCCGTATATGAATATTGTCAGCTTTGTCATATCCCCATTTTGATCTACGGCGATACGGCGGATGTTTCCAGATTAGAGCAAATGTCGATCTTTGCCTATGCCGACTTCGATAAAACGGATGCCAATGATCGCTTCAGGTTAATGAGAATTCATGCGAGAAGTAATAATCGCGATGGAATGGCTCTTAGATTGATGGCGGAACGATTAGCCGCGTCCCCCCAAAAAACAAAACTGTTGATTAGCATAAGTGACGGACAACCGAAAGCAATGGATGACTATACCGGAAGTTACGCTGTTACAGATATGAAACAGACCATACAGGAATATGAACGAAAAGGAGTTACTTTTCTAGCAGCGGCAATCGGTCAAGACAAGGATGTGATAAGTGAAATCTATGGGAATGAAAGATTTTTGGATATTACCAATTTGCATGAGTTCCCTGCAAAGTTAGTTCGGATGATCGCTCGGTATTTATGATGGAAGCGCGGGCATCTCTCTCTATCTATTTCGCATAGAGAGGACGCCCGCGCTCTATTATTGTTCAATATACGCGTATTTAAAGTAGGAACCGCCGAGAGGGAAGATCACGAAGTCCTTCACCTTGTCGTTTTTCACATAAGCGTTGCCGCGGAAGTGCAGTGGTGCCAGCGGCATTTCCTCCATGAGAATTCTTTCAGAGTAAAACAACAGCTGCTTGCGCTTTTGCTCGTCGGTCTCATAGTAGCTTTTATTCAGCAGATCGCGGTACTCCTTGTTGTTGAAGCGAACGACGTTGTTGCCACCCAAGTCCTTGTACATTTCGAGGAAATTGATCGGGTCGTTGAAATCGGCTCCCCATAGCCAGATGCCGAAGTCATACTTGCCATTTTGGACATCCTCGTTGAACACTTTCCATTCTGAGGTGCGAATGTCAATGTCGACTCCCAGTGTTTTCTTCCACTCGTCCTGGAGTGCTTGAGCCAACTTCTTGTCCGTTTCTCCGGTGTCATAGTAGTACGTGACTTTAGGGAATTGAGACAGCCCGAGTTCTTCCATGCCTTCTGCCAAGAGCTGCTTGGCCTTCGCCACATCCTCCTTAAAGTAGCCGTCCGGATTCAACCCCATGGAGACGGGAACCCAGCCATAAGCGGGCGGGACACCGGTCTGCAGGATGTTATCCACCAATTGCTGTCGGTTGATAGAATACGAAAACGCCTGGCGAATTTTTTTGTTGGTAAAAGGGGGCCTCTCTGTATTGAAGATGACGGCTTTGGTGCCGGGGTTATCTGCGACGAGCAGCTTGCCTTCTTCCTTGATCTGTCCGACCGCATCCGGCGACAAGCCAAAGGAAGGGTAGCCTCCCCAATCCAGGTCGCCATTTTCAAACATGGACAGGGCGGTGTTGTTATCCTCGATGATGACAATTTGGATCTGATCTAGCTTGACGTTGGCGTTGTCCCAATAAGTAGCGCTTTTGCTGAAGGTGAGCTTGGACTTGTGCTCCCACTTATCCATCACAAACGGGCCATTGCCGACAATCGTTTTGGCTTCTGTTGCCCACTGGGGGTTGCTCTCGATGGTCTTTTTATGAAGCGGGTAGTAGGTAGTGAATGAGGTCAATTCGCGGAAGAACGGTGTTGGTGAGCGCAAGGTGAAATCTAGTGTGTAGTCGTCCTTTGCTTTTACCCCGACGTCCTCTTGCTTGCCTTTTCCGGTGTAAAAGTCCTCGCCCCCTTTGATATAGAAGAGCTGATACGCGTAGCCGGAAGCGGTTTTGGGGTCGAGATTGCGCTTGATGGCGTACTCAAAATCGTGAGCGGTAACAGGATCACCATTGCTCCATTTGGCGTCCTTTCGAATGGTAAAAGTAAAATGAGTGAAGTCAGGAGTATGCGTGTAGCTCTCCGCGATGGCGTTGATCATCTGGCCTTGACGGTCGACGCTGGTCAGTCCTTCGAAGGTGAGATTGATCATGTCCATTGAGGTTGAATCTGTTGCAATGCCAGCATCCATCGTAGACGGCTCCCCGGTGATGCTCCAGTGCAAGACCATTGGCTCTGAGGTAGTAGGCTTTGCTGTCGCTTTCGTTGGAGGGGATTGGATATTGTCGGCGGGTTTCGAGCTACAGCCGACTGAGAGACTAAACAACAAAACAGCAGTAGAAATGCCTAGTAGCCACTTAATCATACAGTCCTCCTGTTGAATTATTTGAAAAATAAGAAAATTTATAGTTCCTCAAAAGAATAATGCACAGCAATCAGACAGTCATTCAACACAATGTATAAACATTCATCGGAAATCACGGTTACCTGTCGGAATAAATTCATACAATTTGTCCGTTACTTAAATAACTATCGATCTGTAGAAACAACAAAAGCCACCCGCAAAAGGTGGCTTTGTCATTAGAGAGGAAAGACAGGATTACTTGTTCATCGGCAAAACACCATCGCGCGCTTTTCTCGTCCAAGGTGTTCCGAGATAAGAAAGCGCCCAGCGATCAAGACCATACCAGCCGGCAACCTTCCAAGCCAGAACGAGCCAAGTGGCAAAAACAAAAAGAAGTGGGTTGGTGCTGACCGTTCCTGCGAACAGAAAGCTGACGTTCATCAAGCCGCCGAAAAACGCTGCGATCCCTGTCAGGCAACCGAGGATCAAGCCGAGTCCGACGAGTACCTCACCCCAAGCAACGAGGAAGCCGAACACCTTGGCATTTGGTAATACCATATTTTCCAGGAACCAGGCGTACCACCCTGTTACGTCCTTTCCTTCGGCTGCTTTCGCCAAGGAGCCTTTTACGAACCCTTGAATCGCGCCGCCAGCTGCATCTCCAGTCCAGCTATCGGACTGGACTTTTTTCCATCCGGCAGTAATCCATGCATAGCCGACATACAGTCTGATGATCAACCAGATCGCAGCCGATTTCGTGCTGGTGAACAGGAAGTGTGAAACAGGATTTTCAGGAATAATAATTTCATTTTGACGATTTTGCATGTGGGTGTCCTCCTACATACGTTTTGAACATCTTCGTTCGAGCCGATTTTAACATAAGAAATGGTGGTGCAGTGCGGTTTTGGGCATAAGTTCATACGGTGTTCATTGACACTATAAGCACGGTGTTAATGGTAAATCCTAGTGTATATATTGCCAAAATACAGTAAATTCATGGAAAGATTGACAAGTTAAAGTGTGGTAAATTATGTTAAGTTATGTTTAAAAATATAACTTCTTGGAGCAGACTTATGAAACGAATGTGGATGTCTTTTCGTACTAAGCTTACCTTGATGATTTCACTATTTACGATGCTGGTAGCCATTGTGTTGTCTATTATTGACTATGTTCAGTTCAAGGCAAATATTATTTCTGACCAAGCGATACAGTACCAGCTGGTAGAGGATCATGTCACGAATGCAGTGAAGAATGTGGATATGGCATACGGCGTTTTTGAGAACGACATGGAAACCCGCATGCAGCAAACACTGCAAGTATTAACGAACAACTATCGGCAAAATCCAGCGGTGGAGACGTGGGACTATGCAGTCCTGCGTGAGCAGTATGGGATGGATATTTTCATCATTGACCGAAATATCAAGGTCGTTCATTCCAGCGTCAGAACCGATATTGGGCTTGATTTCAGCAATGCCGGGGCATTTACGGAGCTGTTGAAAAAGCGAATCAATGGAAATGAGTTTTCTGCTGATGGCATGGAGGTTGCGGTCAATACAGGTCAAATTAAAAAATTCGCTTATCTCCCTACGTTTGACCAGAAGTACCTGTTTGAAGTCAGTGTGAATTTGCAGGACAGCTCTCTTTTCCAGACCTTTAATTTCTTGGCTGTGTCGCAGGCGATCACGGAGAAATACGACATGGTAAAAGACATTCTGGTCTTTTCTCATGATGGTTACGCTTTGGGGAGAACAGGGAGCGACGGGAAAGCCTTGCGGGTGATCGATCATCACTTGCCGATTTTTACGGAAGCATACCAATCACAAGAAATCAGAGAGTTTCATGAAAAAACAGAGGAGAAAGATCTCACTTATCGCCTCGTGCCGTACAAGCTAGGCAAAGATCCCAATGATCTCAGCCGATCACGTGTCATCAAGATTGTGTATGACAATACGGAGCTGAACCAGAAGCTGGCGGACAATCTGGAGTCCGTTGTCTGGAAGCTGGTATGTTCCGTGGCAGGAGCGTTGCTGCTATCCTTCCTGCTGAGTCGCTGGATTACCCGCCCGATTGATCAAATGAGGGAGATCATTACGCAGACGGCTCAATTTGATTTGCGGGAAAAAATGGCGGTGAACAAGCAGGGCACGCAGGATGAGATAGGATTGACGGCACAGTCGATCATTGTTATGCGTGAGCAATTGAGCGAGGTTGTGAGCAAGCTGACAGCCGTGTCTCGCTCGGTCGCTGAAAATGCGCAAAGCGCGAAGCAGTCTACTGACAAAGTAAGCGAGCAGTCTAGCGGAACCGCGGAGGCTACGGGAATCTTGCTCGCCCATATGCAGGAGACGATGGCGGCCACAGAAGAGATGAATGCGACCTTGAATGACATGGAGACCGTCATTCACTCGATTACGAAAAGAACGGAAGAAGCGGCTGCGACCGCGCAGGATGTCAGCTCACGGGCAACTGCTTTGCGTGAACATGCATTGGCTGCGGATAAAATGACGACAGAGCTCTATATGAATGTGAAGGCCCAAACAGAAATTGCGATCACCGACTCGAAGGAATCGATGGGAAAGATCAACCTGTTGGCAGAGGCGATACTCACGATCTCTGAGCAGACGAATCTGTTGGCATTGAATGCGGCGATTGAAGCGGCACGTGCGGGAGACAGCGGTAGAGGGTTTTCTGTCGTAGCGGATGAGATACGCAGACTGGCGACGCAATCGTCTGAGGTCGTGATTGATATTCAACGCATTATTCAGGTCGCGCGCGAATCCGTAGACAATCTGGCGACTCATTCGTCGAGCGTATTGGACTTCATCGAAACGCGGGTCAGTCCTGACTACGATAGCATGATGGAAGCATCAGAGAAGTACAATATGGATGCACACCGTTTCCATACGTTGCTGGCGGAATTCAGTGCTTCTTTTGAAGAGTTGAATTCAACGATTAGCAATGTGGTTACTGTGGTGGAGCAAGTAACGAACTCCATGGAGAAAAGTGCACATAGTGTGGAGGCGATTACGGAGCAATCTCGCATAATCGCGGACAATAATCAACAGATTACGTCTATTTCCGAACGGAATGTCGGCTTGACGCAGACGATGGAAGAGATCGTGCATCGATTCAAAATGTAAGAGAGTCCCCCTTTCTGGTGAAAACGGAGAGGGGGATTTTTCGTAATACATGTACAGGGATGAAAGTATCAGCAAGAAATGATTGGAAATACTTCACGGGAGGGTACTCATGAAAACCTTTATTTACATGGTCAGGCATGGAGAATCACCAAAAACCGAAGGTGACGAGAGAACACGAGGGCTGACTGATAAGGGGAGGTCAGATGCCCATCTCATTTCTCAATTGTTGAAAAGCGAGAGAATAGATGCGTTCATTTCAAGTCCGTATAAAAGGGCAATGGCAACTATAGAAGAACTAGCCCAGTCCGTAGGGAAAGAGATCGTCGTTTTTGAAGAGCTGAAAGAACTCGTTTTTATAGGAAATGATCAAATCATGGCCGATAACGAAGTATACCCACTAGTAAAGCAGATGTTTGCTGAGCCAGACTTTTCGTTGCCTGGGGGGGAATCCGTCCGTATTTGCCAGAATCGTGCGATAAGAACGTTGCGAAAGATTTTAGAGCAATATAGGGGGCAGAAAGTTGTAATAGGAACGCATGGCGCCGTTATGACACTAATGATGGGGTACTTTGACAATCAGTACGACTTGGCCTTTTTATTAAAGACGTCCAAGCCTGATATTTACAAAATGGAATTTGAGGATGAGGTACTCTTGGAAACTACGCGATTATGGAAGGACTGACTATATATAAGAGACAAGATATGAAGGTAGCTGATTTCGATGGAGGTTTGTGAGATTTTTGTGAGAATCGTTTGATACGCTAGGTGCCGACTACAAGTACAAGAGGAGGCATAAAAATGACTAGCGAAAAAGACAGAGAATCGAAGCGAAAGGAAGAACCTCTCCATTTTCGAAAAGGATTGGCTACCTTCCTTTGTCTCGTTCTTCTGACGTTGGGGATCGAGAGTCCTGCTTTTGCGGCTTTTGGAGCAGAGAATTTGGCTACTGGGAAAACCGTTACATCCGGCGGGCACTATCAAACCTATTCACCAGACAAAGCTGTAGATGGTCAGGTGGGGATTGAGAGCAGTTGGATAAGTGATACAGGTCGTACGGGATGGTTCCAGGTAGACTTGGGGGAAGAGACTGAGTTTCGTTTATGGGAAGTAGAAGCAGCGATTGATCGTAACAAGGATTATTCCTTACAAATAAGCAGTGACGGAATCAATTTTTCTGATATTCCAGATGTAAATGCGAAAGTAAAAGGAAATCAGTCATACAATACATCTCTATTATTGTCTGCTCCTGTTAAGAGTCGTTATGTCAGAGTCAATTTTACAGATACGAATGATGGTTACAATCCAAATATTATGGAATTTGGCTTATTCAACTTCAAAGAGCCTGAGGCCCCATTAAATGTGGAGGCAACGCTCGAAAAAAACAGTGCCATTGTAAGTTTCCAGTCTGGTAATCCAAATGGAAAACGAATCACGAGCTACACGGTTACCTCCCATCCTGGAAACTTGACGGCTACCGGGACAAACAGCCCGATTACCGTTGAAGGATTGAGCGATGGCACGGAGTACACATTTACAGTCACCGCAACAAATGAAATAGGGGAATCCGTTCCTTCTGCACCTTCCAACGCCATTACGCCTGTCGAAGCTACTCCATCCAAGCCAGTCATGACCCTTAGCCATAACGACTGGACGAATCAGGATGTGGAAGTAACCATGGTGGGTGAGCTGGGAAATACCATTCAGTACAAGCTGAACAATGGCTCCTGGCAAACATACACCGACAAAATAAAAGTGTCGACCGAAGGAATCACAGAGCTTGTCGCTGTTCAGGTTAACGGTTCGCAAAAAATGAGTGAAGAGGAAAAAGTGGAGGTTCGCATCGACAAGACAGCACCGGTCATTACCTTAAAGGGCGATGCGACGATGACGCTGTACAAAGGAACCCCATTCACTGATCCTGGCGTAACCATCACAGACCGAGAAAGTGGCTTGGAGGCTGAGGTCCAAGGTCACATCGATCCTATCCAAACAGGGACGTACACACTGAAGTATCACGCAAAAGATTCGGCTGGGAACAATGCTGACGTTGTCACACGCATCGTGAACGTCGTGAATAAGCCGACGCCACCACCGCAGCCTTCATACTATCCGGTTTCTGAAGTAACACTGGAGGAAGAGGCATTCACTATGACACTCGGGGATGAGCCTGTCCAGCTGCATGCTACGATCCAGCCAACGTACGCTTCCTACAAAGCTGTAGAGTGGACCAGTAGCAACCCTGAAGTCGCAGAGGTAGACAAGGAAGGCAACGTAACAGCAAAAAGCGCAGGGAAGACAGTGATTACCGTAAGAGCCCTCGACGGGAACAAGACAGCAACTACAGAAGTGACCGTGAAGCGAAAAGTAACCTTTACCCTGGAAGCGTCCCCTGAGGAACTGACGATAAAGCCAAATCAGTCTAAAAACCTCAAGGTGTATGTGGTAGACGGCAAAAAGCGCAAGGATATTTCGAAAGACAAAGAAACTACGTACAACATCGACAATGATCTGATCTCTTTGAAAAAAGGACGTATTACTGCTGGGAAAACAGAAGGCGAATCTATCATTACCGTCCAGTATCAAGGGGAGGAGCTTACGATTCCGGTGAGCATTTCGGGATTGACTGTCAAGTCTATCGAATTGTCCGAGCAAACGCTTGTGTTGGAACCAGAACAGGAGAAGCAGTTAACCCTAACAGCTTTCTTCCGGGACAAGAGTAGTAGGGATGTAACAGAAAAAGCCACTTGGACTTCTAGCGATCCAGATGTACTAGAAGTGTTTGGTAACGGTGAGGTCAGAGCAGGAAAGAACGGAAAAGCTTATGTGACTGCCAAGTACGACAATAAGTACATGCGAGCAAAAGTTTTGGTGGTCGATGAAAAAGAGACGAAACAGTTAAAGCTGAATCGTTATATACTAGGTCTTTCTCCAGAAGAGACCTTTACCCTCCAAGTTCATGCCGAATATGAGAGAGGGTATACAGAATTGGTTTCCGAAGGGGTAGAATGGGTATCGGAAAATCCTGAGGTTGCAACTGTAGACAATGGTGAAGTGACGGCAGTTTCTACTGGTAATACAACACTGACAGCCAGCTACGACGGAAAAGAAGTGACGATTGAGGTAAACGTCGAATAAGACCGATCGATACACATACAAAAAAAGCCACCTGATCATGGTGGCTTTTCGTTTTGATGACTACGACACGATGAATCTTAGCTTATCAGGATTTCTGACAAAGTAGAGGTTACGAATAACTCCGTGTTCGATATGCAAAAACACCACGGTGTCGATCTTGCCGTCTTGTCTGATCACAAACCCGGTCTCGTTGTTCAAAGGTGCGAGCTCTACAGAGAAATCTGGACGCTTCGAGAAGCTGCGCATCAAGCCGAGTAAGAAGGAAGCCACGCGTTTGCCAGACAAGATCGGATGCAGGGCTGCGGTGACCTTGCCGCCGCCGTCGGAGAGCAATACGGCATCTGTGGCAAGCAGAGTGAGCAATGTCTCAACATTTCCGTGCTCCAGCGCAGACAGAAAACGGCCGATCCATTCTTCGCCGAGCTCTTTTTCTGGGGTGAAATGAGGTGCCTCAGGGTCCATCCCCATTTTCTTTTTCGCCCGACTAACGATCTTGCGGCAATTCGCTTCGCTTTTTCCAACCAGCTCGGCAATCTCATCATATTGGAAATCAAAGGCTTCTCGCAGGACGAACACCGCTCGTTCTGGGGGAGATAGCCGCTCCAACAGGACGAGCATTGCGTAGGATAGCAACTCTTTGGTAATGACAGAATCATAGCCGTCTGCATCAGGGGTAGAGATGGGCTCTGGTAGCCATGGTCCAGTATACAGCTCCCGTTTTTTACGGGCCGATTTTAACAAATCGAGGCATCGGTTTGTGGTCATTTTGCACAGGTAAGCCTTCGGTTCGGGCATCTGTTCCAGCGAGACAGCATGGGCCTTCACGAATACGTCCTGCACGATATCCTCCGCATCCGTGGCCGAGCCGAGCATCTGATAGGCGAGGTGGAACATGAGCCCCTTATATTGTTTGTACAGAGCCTCCATGGCTGTGTCACTTCCTCTTGTGTCTTCGTACGTCCCTATTTTTTCCTATTTTATCATGCTGGCAACATTCCAGGTGAACTGGCGAAGCTTCCACCCCAATTTCCCTGTCAAAATGATATCGAGTCCCCATTTTCTCGTCCAAACCATTCCGCGTTCAGGGCCGAGTCCGACGCAGTAAATGTCCATGTAGCTTTTGTGTGCGGGGGCAGGGGTGCCATCCAAGTCGGCCAGCACAATTTTGCCCAAACGCATCGCCTGTCCGGAGGCTTCCTTGCATGTCATCGTATCTGCTTGCCCGCTGGCTGGATCTACGATGCGTGCACAATCGCCAATACTGTACACCCCCGGCGTTTCCGCTACACGATAGGATTCATCGACGACCACCTGGCCGTGTGTGGTCAGTGGCACGCCCATGCTGCGCAATGCGGGATTGGGTTGCAATCCGAGCGACCAGAAGCATAGTCCGACAGCAAGCGTGCGGCCTCCAGATAGTGTTACGAGTCCATTCTGCTCATGAAGTGCCTTTTGACCATGCAAAATGGTTACACCGCCATCCGTGAGTGCACTCTCCAGCTTGCGCCCCATTTTGGGAGGGCCTTCGGTAAACAAACGATCTTGTGCGTTGATGAGATAGACTTTGACTTCATCAGGATGGATGCCGAGGTTCTTCGCTTCCTCGTGCATAGCGAAAGCCAGCTCCGCGGAGGTTTCCATCCCGCTGATGCCCGCTCCTGCAACGGCGATGGTCAACAATCGCTCGCGTTCGGACGGCTGCTTCTCATGGACGGCTTGGCGCATGTTGGCAAGCCACTTTTCCCGAACCGCCTCGGCCGTCTCGACGCCCGTCAAAGCGATGCCGCCTTGTTCTGGCTCCGGTTGGCGAATGATGCTTCCTACTGCCAGGATGAGCATGTCGTAGGGTAATGCGTGCTCTTGACCATTTTTGTTCCGAAATAAGAGGGTTTTCTCTTGCCCTTTGATCGATGTGACTGTACCTTGTACGAATTCGACGCCCTCTGGAAACAGGCTTTTTAGCGGAATCGAGATATCCGTTTTGGCAGCAGCTGGTTTGAACAACAGGACTTTGCGAAGGTGATGAGGCTCTTTATCGATTAAGATGAAGCGGATCGGGCGTCCTTTGCACGTATCGCGAACGGCTTTTAGCGCGTTGATACCTGCGTACCCGCCTCCGACAATCACACATGTTCGTTCTTTCATGCCAATCAGCTCCTCATTTGGTTTGACCATATAACGATCATGGGAGCGATTGTGTGACACACCGCAAGAGGAAAATGTCGAAAAAAAACGAATAGGGAATAGATGGGAAGATAGACATCTGAGTTCGTAGGAGGATTCTAAGCATGTCATACAACATCTACACTTTCGCACAAAGATCGGATCTAAACGATCAAGCTGATGCACTAATCGAAGCAAGCTGGTCTGCCTTCATGCTGAATGACGAAGTGGCTAACGAATATTACGGTCATCTGTATGACTGGTTCTCTCCTTATCAATTCATGCTGACGGACGAGGCTGACAAGCTGATGGCTGTAGGAAATGCGATTCCATTTTACTGGGATGGCACTGCGGAAGGGCTGCCAAAAGGCTGGGATGATGTCTTTCTGCAAGGGATTGAAGACTATCGCCAAGAAAAACAGCCAAACGCGTTATCGGCACTCTCTATCTCCATCGATCCCCACTATCGCGGCCTCGGTCTCAGCAAGCAGATGGTTACGGCGATGAAGGATATCGCCAAGGAAAATGGTTTGGCGTACTTGGTAGCGCCTGTACGTCCATCACTCAAGCACAAGTACCCGCTCACGCCAATGGACAAGTATGTTCAGTGGAAAACGACCGATGCCGCTCCGTTTGATCCGTGGGTGCGCACACATTGGAAACTGGGAGCGACGATCATGCAGGTGGCGCCGGAATCCATGCTGATCAGAGGAAGCTTGACGCAATGGGAAGGCTGGACAGGGATGAAATTCCCGGAGTCCGGTTCGTACATCATTCCAGACGCATTAGTTCCCGTGCAGGTTGACGTAGAAAAGAAAGAAGTCGTATATATCGAGCCGAATATTTGGATGCAGCATTTTTTATAGAGCGATCCAAAAGGTCTGGTTTTTGGAAAAGGAAGAATAAACAGCGAAGTAGCCGTTGTGGAAACCACAGCGGTTTCTTTTTGCATTTTCTGTCACCTTTTTGCCGTGAGACGGATCATACCTAATAGCAAGCAATCAACGGATGAGGTGAACGGGTTGAACGAAGCAGAAATAATGCCAGCGAGTCTGGAGGTTACACGGGAAGCCAGACTGAAATGGCTGATGCAGCAATACGGGGAGAAGATTTTTCATCTGGTGAGTCTCACGGTAAAGAATCATGCCTTGGCGGACGATATTACCCAAAACGTGTTTATCAAAGCGTATCGGCATCTCGATCAGTTCCGCGGGGACGGACAGATCAAGCATTGGCTCTACAAGATTGCGATGAATGAAAGCAAAAAGCATTTTCGGTCGTGGTCGTTTCGCAACATTTTTCCGACGATGGATGATCATTTGGGCGACCTGATGGATCGGCAGGCAAACAATCAGGTAGAGGAAGAGATTATAAACCGGGTGAAGCGGGAAGAAGTCGTCACGTACATTCAATCCCTTGCACCGAAGTACAGGCAAGTCATTCTCCTGCATTATTACGAAGACCTGTCGATTGCGGAAGTGGCGGACATTCTCGCGGTTTCGCAGGAGGTCGTCCGTACGCGTTTGCATCGAGCCAGGAAGCAATTGAAGGAGACCATGTCGAAGGAGGTAAAAGGATGAGCGACGATCGCATGTGGAAAGAATGGAGCCAATCAGCAAAGCAATCCGTTCGTGAAAAATATCCGTTTCATTTGGAAAAATTCGAGCAGGAAGTACTCACAAAAATTCAGCGTGAGAAGCGTCGCCGTCGCTGGCAGGTAACCTCTTGGGCAGCTGGAGTAGCTGTTGCTGCTACTTTGTTCTTCCAGATTGTTCAGCCCTTTGAGGGAAGCTCGTGGGGACTGACGGGGGCAGAGAGAGGACAGGAATCCTTTGAATGGATCACACCAGATGAAGGTTTCATGCATGCTTTGAAAAATGGCTATCCGATTCTGCCTGAGGTGAAATTGGAGAAGGACGGTTTTGTTTATCAGATCAGGGATGCCATGGTCGATCACAGACGGATTACGTTTACGCTGTTAATCTCCGGTGAAAAAATGGAGGAGATCGCGCGAATTCCGGATGAATCGACAAGAAGCGAGATGCTCTATGGGAGTCTTCGTGTAGATTTGGGGGGGCTGATAGAAACAGGGCATGCTCCGAAAGAATTTCAATTAATCGATGGTGTGCATTATCTTATCATCACACCGAATTACCGAATTGACGAGAAAAAAATGCGGGAGTTCATGAATCAGACGAAGCCCGTCTTGCCTGTGCAAATTGTAGATATGCGAAAAGATGATGCAGTGGTGGCAGAATTATTGTTGCCTCTTCCAAAGTCTGTCACCGTAGCGGAAAAAGTAATTCAACCGGACGCAGAAGTAGAGGCTGTGCTAGAAACAGACAGCCTGTTGACGAGTCTGAAGGTAAACCAGATAGTAGCTTCTCCGACGGTGATGGAAGCGGAGCTGGAAGCTGCTTTGCAGGATGGATTCGAGCTGTATCGCTTGGAGAATGTGAAGCTGGTAGATGGGAATGGAAAGGAATATCCGGCAATGGATGACCGAATCAATGAGAATCTGGAACGGGTTCGAGGTGGCGATGCTACCCGGGTTCAGGGCAGCGACAAGTATACCATGCAGTTTTTCCCATCGCTCTTCTTTGAAGACGTACCGGAAAAACTCGAGCTTCGATTTGACGAGGTATCTGCGAATAAGTCCATTAGAGAAAACATCGTGCTGGATCGGAATACCAAATATCCGCAAAGCATTCCATTTGGCAACAAGAAAAAGCTGAACATAGAAAAGGTGTATTATGACAAAGGCAAGCTTTTCATCGTCATCCCGAACAAGGGACCGGAAGAGATTAACTTGCGTGTAGATGGTCAGTACTACAAGGATTTTATTGTCGCAGAGAATCTGGAGACCGTTTCGCTTACTTACAAGGTACCGAAACAGGATACGTATCAGCTGGAGATGAGCGGACTGGAGTTTGAGAGATTTCCCCTTAAAGGTGTAATACCTATTACAAAATAAGAAAGCCTTTGCACGAACCAGGAGGTCTGGTATTGTGCAAAGGCTTTTTACTGTTTTTTACACCCAACCGAGTGCCCTTGTCACCTGGGCAGTCAAGAACGTTACTCCAATCGCAATGGCGAGCGGAATGAGTGCAGAAAGCACTGTCCATTTCACACTTTTCGTCTCTTTGTAAATATTAAACAAGGTTGTGCCGCAAGGGTAATGAAGCAGAGAGAACAGCATCATGTTGAGTGCTGTCAACCAAGTCCACCCGTGCTGTAAGAAGACATCCTTGATATTGTAGATCCCTTCCACATCCACCATGGCACCGGAGGACATATACCCCATCAGAAGGATCGGCAGCACGATTTCATTAGCGGGCAAGCCGAGAATAAAGGCCATGAGAATATAGCCATCGAGACCAATGATTTGCGCAAATGGATCAAAAAAAGCAGCCATATGGGCAAGGATGCTATCCCCACCGACAAAGATATTGCCCAATACCCAAGTGATGATACCAGCAGGGGCGGCTACAATGACGGCCCTTTTCAGTACGCTCCACGATTTATCTTTACTTGCGATGAGGATCGTTTTCCAAATCTGCGGACGGCGGTAAGGGGGCAGCTCCAACGTATAGTGTGTCGGTACTCCGCGCAAAGCTGTTTTGGATAGCGTCCAGGAAACGGTAAGAGTGATAACGATTCCAAAAAGTACCATACCCATGACGATAAGAGCAGTAATCAGAGATTGCCATCCGCTGGTCGTGCTGGTCGCCATAGATAGAGACGCCAATAAGATCAAGGTAGGCCAGCGACCGTTACACGGGACGAAATTATTGGTCAGAATCGCCAGCATTCGCTCCCGAGGAGATTCGATAATCCTGGTTGAAAGGATGGCAGCTGCGTTACAGCCAAACCCCATCGACATGGTTAATGCCTGTTTTCCGTGTCCTCCTGCATTTTTAAACAGACGATCCATGTTGAACGCGACACGCGGCAGATATCCGAAGTTCTCGAGCAGGGCAAAGACTGGGAAAAAGATAGCCATCGGAGGGAGCATGACGCTGACAACCCATGAGGTACCGCGAAAGAATCCGAGAACCAGAATCCCGTGCAGCCAATCAGGTGCATGTACAGCTTGAAAGCCAGCAGTTAGATAACCCTCGACAACACCGAACATGTCCGCAAGCATTCCGGATGGAACATTGGCAGCGGCGATCGTGATCCAGAATACCGCGCCTAAAATCGCCAGCATGATGGGGTAGCCCCATATTTTGGACGTCACAATTTTATCCAGCTTATATGCACTAGAAAGCTTTTGCTTGTCTTCGTATGTCACAGCTTCCTTACAAATACTGCGACTGGTGCGGTAAATGTCACTCACAATCGTGTCTCGAATCGCACTTCCTTCCACTGAGCTCCGGGATGCGGAAAGAAGCGCATCAAGGGAATCAGAAGCATTAGTGGCAAACGGTTCGGCCATGGGTCAAAGGCTCCTTTCTTGCAGTTGTAGCCGGATCTTGCATGCGCTCTCTCAAGGTTCGCAACAAGCTTTCATCTCCATCTAACAATCGCAGAGCGATCCATCTTGTCGGAAAACGGCTACCCAAGGTTTTCTCGATGAGCGGCTCCAACTGTGCCAGCTTGGATTCAATCTGATCACTGTAGGTTATCTGTACAGGATTGGGCACGATGGTTCCGTTCGCTACTTTCTCCACCTGATCGAGCAAATTCTCGATCCCGATATGATTTCTGGCGGAAATAGATACACAGGGAACGCCTAATCTTTGCGAGATTTTTTCCAGATCAATACGAATGCCAAGCCTTTTCGCCTCATCGATCAAATTGATGCATACGACAACACGAGGGGTCATTTCCAATACCTGCAAGGCCAAATTGAGATTCCGTTCCAATGAAGTTGCATCCAGTACCACAATGGTGACGTCAGGTTGCTCGAAGATAATGTAATCTCTCGCCACTTCTTCATCCGCCGAGTTGGAATACAAGGAATACGTACCTGGCAAATCGATGATCCGAAAAGTCGTATTTCCCCGAGAGAATTCTCCCTCAGCCATTACGACTGTCTTTCCTGCCCAGTTTCCCGTATGCTGGCGAAGCCCCGTCAATGTATTGAACAACGTACTCTTACCAGTATTCGGATTTCCTGCTAAGGCAATCGTGTAAGAATTCATTTTTCGTCACTTCCCACGTACTCCCCGAATATGAGGGAGCTTTCTTCTTTGCGCAGGGCGATGATCGTGTTATTTACCCGAAAGGCGATGGGATCGCCTAGCGGACTTTTTTGCATGACTTCCACGATGTTGCCGGGGACGAAGCCGAGATCCAGCAATCGCCTGCGCAGTATACCCTGAACGTCAATACGATCCAGACAGATGTGGCTACCCATCAAGGCATCAGACAAAGGAATGCTGATAGATGGCATGATGTTCACTCTCCTTTTTCGTTAAGGACAAACTGTTGGCTTAGGGCAAAAATGAAGGTAAAAAAAAGTGCACGTAGTAGTCGTTATGTTCATGATTTTAGTTTAAGGTAAGATTCTTTCTCAGGCAACAAAGTTTTTGCTTAAGGAAACTTTTTCGTCATAAAAAACTGCACCTCCAATCGTTAATGCTCTAACAATGGGGGTACAGTTTGACCTTGATGGTCTACTATCAAGTATATCTACCCGCTAAATGCGTTCCACCGGGCTTGTCAGGCAAGTAGGTCCACCTGTTCCCTTATAAGAAATCTCCTCGCCCTCATAGTCGTACACAGTCGCACCTGCATCGAGAAGGCGTTGTTTGGTAATCGGGTTGCCTGCCACGACCATGCACACTCGTGGAGCGAGGGCGAGAACATTGCTGCCCAGATTATCGTACTCATCATCCGGTACTTCAATTAACTGAATGCCTCTGTCGATGAGCAGTTGGCGGAAAAATACTGGCATCAGCTTGGAGTAGACGACTGCCAAATCATGATCGACCATGCTGATAATCGACATCAGATGCAGACATTCCGCAGGACCGCGATCATACGGGAGCTGTACCACGATGATTTCATCTGTAAAATCCTTGACCATTTCCGTAATTTGAGCAATAGCCGCTTCGTTCGTACGGAAGCCAAGGCCAATCGCGAGTGTTTTGTCATCCAGCCATACGAGATCGCCGCCATCTGACAACGCGTCGCCTGTGAGCTGTCCCAGAATTGGGATGTTGTTTTCTACTAAAAAGGCTTTGTATACTTCGGCTTCTCCCTGACGGAGCTCCTTGCCAGATTTGAGGATGATTGCCCCTTTGGAAGTAATTTTCACCGGGTCATGGGCGTAAATGGAATCCAGTCCTGTTTTATCGGATTGTGGCAAGTGCAGGACGTTTTCTACATGCTCGCGCAAAATCGATTCGAATTTGGCGTATTCATGCAGAGCGCGGTCCCAGTCAGGGCGGTCTGTATAGTTGAAGGTTTTCCACGATTGATCGAGATGTTCTTGACTGATAAATGCTTGATGGGGATGCTTGATGATGACGGTTTTCATCTTTTTGACCATGGATTGGCTGCCTTGGAACATAGTTGCCTCCCTTTTTCCACATTACAGAATATTATTCATATTTCGAAATGTTCACCATTAGTTTACACATTCTGATTTCTGACTGTCAATCTGTGATTCCACAATGGAGTTTTTTTGCGATTCACAAAATTAGAGCAAATGGTTTAACATAGTTTCATGTGAGAAGATAGATAGAAAAGGGGGGATGACCGTGATTCAATCGTTTGATCGAGCGATGGCGATTGCAACGGCACTTTCGTCGGATGAGCATAGAAAATGGTGGACGATCAATGATTTAGCGAAGGAATGCCAGCTCCCGGTCAGCACCATTTATCGACTGTTGTACACGTTGATGAAGCATGGACTGGTAGAGCAGGATGCTGCGACCAAGCAATATACATTGGGGATTAAATGGATGGAGTTCGGCTTACGCGTGCTCGATCGGATCGATTATCGGAAGGTGATCAAGCCGATGATCGAGGAGCTCGCCAGAGAAGTAAACGAAAGTGTTTACTTCAGTCAGCCTAGCGGACTCGAATCCATTGTTGTCGATCGCGTAGACAGTCAGCACAATATCCGTATCTACGACCAATTAGGCTTACGGATTCCGATGCATATTGGTGCGGCCAATAAAGTCGTGCTGGCACATATGTCTATGGAAGAAGCACGACAAACCGTAGTGCAGCTGGTGGGTGAAGAGCAGGTGTCTGCTTTTATGGACAAGCTCCAGGAGATCAGAGCAGCTGGTCATGCGGTCAGTTTTGCGGAGCGGACGGAAAATACGGCGTCCGTCGCAGCACCGGTGATTGATTACACCCAAAAGGTAATCGGGGCGTTAAGCATTGGAATTGTTACGTATGATTTGAAGGAGGAACGACTCCAGTATTTGATTGAACGGGTAAAGGATGTCGCTCACAAAACCTCGCAACGGCTAGGCTGCCTGTCAAAGGCTTGACTGGCCTTTTTTTATTTTGATGAAACCAATCGTGAAGATCGTACGTAGAAAAAAATGACATTTCTTCAAAGGGAGTGCAACAAGAAGTAACGGGAGGGGCTAACCTGTTGGAATCAATCCTCGGAGGGGTATTTACGATATTGTTTTCCTATATAAATGGGTTTTTAAACCTATTGGGATTTCAATCAGATTATGGAAAACATGCTGAAACAGGAGGCAAGATTAGCTTTTCGAAAATATTCATGGTGGTAACAGCTCTTGTGGCTTTCGATCTCATATGTGCGTGGGTTTTTTAATCATCAAACGACATAAAGCAAAAACTCGATCTACCCAACAGTCCGGGGAAATCGAGTTTTTCTTGCTTCCGGGCCAATCACTAGGACCGACCTCCCTTGCAGCAAAAGAAACTCCAAAAGAAAGAACGAAGTACGAAAACCTCGATTCTGGACATTCAACTCAGAGAAAAAATCCATTTGTTCCCTATAAAAATTTTGGGTTCATTTGTAACATTTCCCTTTCGCTTTCGACTATTGGGCTAAGAACGTAAAAAGAGGAAGCCAGGAGGATATTCAAAATGAAACCATACGCAACCAAAAAGCTGATGATCACAGTAGGAGCTGCTGCTTTGCTCTTCTCAAGCCCATTGTGGGTTACGCAACCACAAGTAACCGTACAAGCCGCGACAGCCACATCAACGCAACTCCAGTTGAGCAAAGCAGTCCAGAAAACCGTAGACAAGCTAAACAAACACTACCCGGAATTGAAAAACGCGGAAAAAACCATTTCGCGAAACAATCAGATGCGAGATGTCATCCACATCCAATTCCGCATCTTCAGCAACAAGGAGCGGACGAAGGTATCCCTGTATGCGGATGCCAGAATCGATGTAAACAGCGGTGCACTACTGTCCTTCTCTGCCCGGGATATTCCCGGAAAGAAACCTACTGCGCGGCCTACGGAAGCGATGGGAAAAGAAAAAGCGCAGAAAATCCTGAAGGATTTCATCGGTGACGCCATCAAGCAATACCGGATAGAAGAGGTAACCGTTGATGGTGAGGGCACAGAGGCCGTAGCAAACGTACGCTTCGTCCGTGTCGTGAATCAGATTCCGGTAAAAGAAGATTGGTACGTAGTGGCGATCAATGGCGCAGGAAAGCTGGACTATATAAACGCAGGCGAAGCAACAGGATTGCAGATGGACACGAGCAAATTCGCCGCTCCGTCAGGGGTTAAGCAACCAGATGAAATCGGCAAGCATGTAGGAGACCTGCTGCACCTCAGCTATGAGCAAAAAGCAAAGGACATTACCGCTGGCTTTCGCCCTGTCTACAGCCCAATTTTCACAGGCTATTTGGATGCACGATCAGGAGCCGAGGTAGAGTCCGGATGGACCAAGAAAAATAAGTATGGGAAACCAATCACGGTAACGCCTGGAAACCAGCGGGTCTTCGCCAAAACAAATGAGGAGATAGTCACCGCACTCTCCACTTTTATTCCATTGCCTGAAGGAATTGTGTTTAAAATGACCAAAGGTGCTCTAGTTCTCGAAGGGGAAAAGGAGTATGATGCCGTGGTTGGCAACAAAAGGTTCTTGGTGAGGACAATGAATGATCAGATCACGTACTTTCATGTATTAGAAAACCCGCCAAAGCAGAAGGTGCTTACAGAGGCAGCTGCCGAGGAAAAAGCAGTGGCGTTTCTGCAACCGTTTGTAGACGCAGAAGTAACGGAGCTGGTACCACAAATGATTAACAAAGAAGAAGGCAAGCAAACGTTTCTATTTTTCCCCGTACACCAAGGTATTATGGTAGAGGGCCAGACCTATTCGGTAAAAGTTGACATGCATACGGGAGACATTGTATCCGCCGGTTTTCCAGAAGCTACTGGTAAATTATCCTATGATGATGCCTCCAATGTCGTAGGGCCCGCGCAAGCCGTACAAGCATTGCTGACAGCCAATCCGCTTACACTGAGCTACGTATTTCCTTCCTCTAACGGACGGTACCAGGCAACACCTGTCCTTGTCTATGAACAGAAAGAAAGAGGCGGAAAGGTTGACGCAGTTACGGGTCAATCCATCAAGTAGGGAGCAGGGAGAGGAAATCCAGTGCAGGACACAATCGATTACGAGTCGCGGATCAAAGCGATCTATCGCGAGCACTACCGAGATGTCTATCAATACCTCTACTACTTCACAGGGAAGCGCGAGCATGCGGAGGATTTGACGCAGGAAGTGTTTATCCGGGTCTTGGATGCCTTGGGCAGATATGAGGAGCGTTCCAGTGTGAAGACGTGGATTTTGCATATTGCCAAGCATGTCGCCATCGATGATTACCGGAAGAGGCGGGTGCAAACGCTCTTTGGCATGGAATTGTTAAAAGGGCTGCCTTCTCTTCTAGGTAGGCCGGAAGCGGAGCTGGCTTCCAAGGAAGAACAGCTGGAAATTGAGCAGGCGATGCAGAAAATGAAGCCACATCATCGGAATGTACTGATTTTACGCGGCATCAAGGCTTACAGTATCCGGGAAACAGCAGAAATCCTCGGCACCAGCGAAGCCAAAGTCCGTGTAGATTTTCACCGAGCGACAAAAGAACTCAAAAAAGTTTTGCATGTCGACTGGATAGGAGGGTTGGCCAATGAATACTCCAAATGACGAGCAATTCTTCGCGGCTCTTCCCCAGTCAAAGGATGCGGAGCCGAGGAGCGAATTCGTAGAAGCGCTGGAAGCCAAGCTGGTGCAACGGGCGCGCAAAAAAATGAATCGTCCGAATAGAGTCGGCATCAAGCTGGCGACATGGACGGTTTCCGCTGCAACGGTGGCAGCAGCAGTATGGATGCTGGGTGTAACTCCGGAGTTGTTCACACAATCTCGTTTTGAATCACAAGCGCAATTGGTTCCCCGCTCTTTCTTATCGACAGAAATAAAAGAAGGCGAGTTAAGCCAAGCGGCGATCAGAACGCTGGAAAAGCTTTACGAGAAATATCCTCCATTTCGGGAAGCGGAAAAATCGGTCTATGTAACGAAAGCCCCCCGAGAGGTATACAACATAGATTTTCGCACGTTCAGCAATAAGGAACGAACAGAAGTGTCACTATATGCCAGAGCGAAGCTAGACGCCAAAAGCGGGGCCTTGCTTGGATTCGATGCAGAGAAAATTCCAGGGCAAGAGAAAATCGAGGGAGCGCCTTCCAAGGAGAGAACAGAACAACAGGCGAAGGCATTCATGGAATCATTCCTGGGTAAAAATATGGAGCAGTATCGGTTCGAACCATTAGATACGCAAGAGGGAGCAGATGCCGTTTCGCACGCCGCCGTCCGATTGCAACGTTACGTAAATGATGTACAGGTAGAAGGCGATTCCTATGTGATCGGCATGAACGATGTGGGTCAGATTGGCTACATCAATTCAGGCGATACAACGGGAATCAATCTGGACATCGGGCAGTTTCAAGCCATAGATGAGTTACCTTCGCCGAAAAAAGCCGAGAGTGGGCTTGCAGAAGTCATGCAGTTGACGTATCAAAGAGTTGGAAAGAAGGATGTGGACTACGTCCTTCGCTATGAAGAAAACTTCTCCGGGTATCTTGACGCGCAGACAGGCAAGGAAGTGAAAACCACCTTGTGGGGTGGGGAGTCCTTTAGCGACAGTATCGCCGTCAAGCCAGGGGGCAAGAAGGCAATGGCTGCGTCGGCAAAAGAGGCTGCGGCTGCCATGGAGTTTTTCGGTCAGAAGGTAGAGGGCTATCCGTTTACGGGGAGCAATGTGCCCGCTTATATGATGGGAGACAACGAACGGGAATACGTTGCCAAAAAAGGTCAGCGAATCATGCAGCTGACTACCGTTGATAGTCGGGCGACAGCGTTCAAGATTTCTTATCCTGAGCTGAAAGAAGGTGATACGACACTCACCGTCGCAGAATTGCAGGAGCGTGCGATCTTCTTTTTGGAGCCGTATTTGGATACGAGGGTGAAGTCTGTTCGGATGCAGGAGCAAATTTACGTGATGGGCAGACAGGTTGAACTGAACTTTTTCCGGGAAGTAAACGGCGTTTTGGTGCGTGATCAGTATTATAAGGTCATGCTCGACGGGCAGACAGGAGAAATTATCGGGGCAAGGTTGACATTCCCGCATGAGCAGGATGCCTTCCCAGATGCGTCCAAGGTGATTTCAGCGGAAGAGGCGGCGCAGGTTTATCTTCAACATAAACGGCTCAGTCCCCGCTATCTATTCCCGCTTGAAAACAATAGGATTCAAGAGCAACCGCTCTTGGTCTATTCGGCAGAGATACTGAAGAGCAATGGGGATGTGGATGCCATTACGGGAGAATGGCTGCCATACGAATAAAGAGAGACACCAGGGGGAGACTCCTGGTGTTTTGTTTTGGCATAATGCCCTCCCAGAAATTGCATAGTAAAGCGTGAGGGGAGGGACAAACGTGGAAGGATTCGGAGAAAGCATGCTCGTCATCGGGCGCGTATGTACGATTATTCCTTTATTACTGCTGGTCACCTTGTTCATGGGCAAGCGCTCGAATGGAAAAAGGCACAGTCCCTCTGCAAAACCTGCAAGAAGTTACTGTGCCTTATATGGGAGCATAATGGTGAACTTGGTTCCTACTCGTGGCTTGCTTGATACATTGACCGTTCCGCCAATCGCATGAATGACATGATAGGAATACGTCAAACCAAGACCAGTTCCAGTTGTTTTCGTAGAAAAGTAAATCGTTCCAAGACGGCTGATCTGTCCTGCATCCATGCCGACACCGTTATCCTTGATGACCAACAGTGCTTTGTTTCGCTCGATGAGCAAGTCTAGGGAGACTTTTCCGTCCGAAATATCCGAGCACGCCTCGATGGCATTTTTGATGAAATTCACCAACACTTGCTTGAACTCGTCTGGATTGGCCTTGATCGTCACAGGTCTCTCAAAGTCTTGCAGCGTAAGCTCTACGTTGTGCATATTGGCAAAAGGGAGCATCACTTCGCGGATGGCATGCAGATGCTCGCTAACATTAATGATCTCATGTCGTTCCTTGAGCGGCTTGGAAATCGCAAGGTATTCGGTCAAAATGGCTTCTGTCCGTTGGATCTCGTCGAGACTGATGCGAATGTATTGATCGATTTTCACCAAATTTTCCGGGGATTCCTGTATTAATTTCAAAAAGCCTTTGACAGCTGTCAGCGGATTGCGGACCTCGTGTGCGAGCGATGCAGCAACATGGCTCATCGTCTGGATTTTTTCGTTTTGCGCGTGGCGAATAAACAGCTCCTTATCCGAAACACATTTGCTGAAAAGCGACATTAACAACCAGAGGCCGAAAAAGTTCTGAATAGGAATCACTATGGTGTAGTAAACGAGGTGTTGAGTTACATACGTGGGAAAAAAGTAATAAGTAGTCCCTAAAGCAACCGTAGAAAAAATCGCACTCGTCATAAAAAGATACAGTGTTTTCCGATAACTGGCTTTGTAGTGTCGATACAAAAAGAGTGACAAGACAAAATTGACTGTAAGGATCAGCAGCGCAACCCATGTTCCTTCTCCACCTAGGTAGTACCGATAAACCAAGGCTTCAATCAGAAGGAGCAAGGCAATCTCGATTCCGCCATAAACCAGTCCGAAAAGAATGATGACATGTCGGATATCAAAGAACATGCCATTGGTGACGCTCGGGGCGAAGGTCATCGCGAGAAACATGCAGGCTGAGCTGGTGAAGACAATAAAGGAACGGCTGTAGTTCCTCATTTTGTCACGGTAATAGATGTTGAAAAACACAAACGGGATAATGGCGAAAAACCATTGAAGAATAACTTCTTTTAATAGACTCATGTAGCATCCCCATCGCAAATATTTGCTAGGCTTGTATCAATCTACGATAATTCGACAAGACACAACAAAATCCCTCTCGTTGTTACAGAAGAAACTGGAATATTTATCAAGAAAATTCTTTCGGTAAACCTAGTTGACAGATAGGTAATTGCCAGATTATATTCTGTATATACTTATACAAACGTTCCGAAAATAGAAACTACTCTTATCAAGAGATGGCTGAGGGAATGGCCCTATGAAGCCCGGCAACCTAGCACGAGAGATTGTGTTCTTTCGAGCCAAGGTGCTAACTCCAACAGGTAGAATACCTGACAGATAAGAGGCGAGAATCTTGTCGATTTTTGTCCTCTTTCTCTGTGAAAGAGGATTTTTTGCTTTTATCATTTGTTTTCAAAGAGAAAAAGGGGGAACATTTGCGATGAAAAAGAAACTGGGATTACTGACTTCACTTATTGTGGCTGCGTCCGTTCTCGTTACGGCATGCGGCGGAGGAACAAGCACCGGAACCGGTAGCACGAACCAGTCAGGTGGGGAGAACGCGAAGAGAATCGCATTAATCATGCGTCAAAACGTAGGAACGTTCTCCGCACAATACATCAATGGCGTGAAGACAGAGGTGGAGAAAAACGGCGGTGAGTTGACCGTATTCAACGCGGATACCGATCTGGCAAAAATGGCGTCCAACCTCGATGCGGCTGTGAACCAAAAGTTTGATGGCATTCTGATCGACCATGGTACGGCAGAAGCGTTGCAGCAGGGTACGCAAAAGGCCGTGGATAAAAAAATTCCGGTTGTCCTGTTTGATACAGACATCAACATTCCGGGTGTGCCAGTTGTGGCGCAGGATGACAACAAGTTGGCAGAGCTGAGCCTGGAGAAGCTGGCTGCAGATACAAATGGCAAAGGCAGCATCGTAAAAATTTGGGTAGCTGGCTTTGCGCCTATGGAAAAACGCCAAGTGACGTATGAAGCTTTCCAGAAGAAATACCCGGACATCAAAGAGATTGCTGCATTCGGTTCTGCTACCAATAATACGGCACTCGATACACAAACGCAGATGGAAGCGATCTTGAAAAAGTATCCCAACAAAGGCGACATCACAGCAGTATGGGCGGCATGGGATGAATTTGCCAAAGGGGCGACACGTGCCATCCAGCAAGCAGGCCGTACGGAAATCAAAGTATACTCCATCGATTTGAGCGATGAGGATCTGCAAATGATCCAGGCGGAAAACTCTCCTTGGACAGCGACGGCAGCGGTAGACCCATCCAATATCGGGCGCATCCATGCCCAAACCGTGTTCCAAAAAATCAAAGGCGAGCAAGTGCCAGACAACGTGAAGCTGAATCCAGTGCTGGTGAAACAGGAAGACCTGCCGAAGGATAAGAAAGTAACGATGGGCGACCTGTCCCAATACGTACAAGATTGGGGCAAGTAAGAACCAAATTGGCTTTTCCCGTTGATCTGTATCCGTCAACGGGATTTTTCCTTATAGAGGTTGGAACACGCAGGTAAACAGGAGGTGTGAAAAATGTCCACATTGCAGATGAAAGGGATGGCGAAGCAGTTTTCTGGGGTTCCTGCCCTGCGATCCGTCGATTTTGAGGTGCGCGCTGGAGAGGTTCATGCACTTCTCGGTGCTAATGGTGCGGGAAAGAGTACCCTGATGAAAATTCTCACGGGAGCGTATCAGGCAGATGGAGGTACGATCACCATCGATGGACAGGCCGTGTCGATTCAATCTCCGCAGGACGCCAAAGCACAGGGCATTCAATGTGTATATCAGGAAGTGGACACCGCCTTGATCCCGTATTTGAGCGTTGCTGAAAACATATTGGCGGGCCAGCTCGTCCAGGCGAAAACCAAGGGACTAATCAACTGGCAGAGCTTGTACAACGAATCGGAGCAGATTTTAAAAAACTTCGGCTTCTCTATTCCGGTGAGGATGCTCGTCGAAGAATGTACGCTGTCGGAAAAGCAATTGATTTTGATTGCACGGGCTACCGTTCAAAAGGCGAAGTACGTCATTTTCGATGAACCGACAGCGCCGTTGAGCACAAAGGAGAGCGAACGTCTGTTTCAAATCATTGCGCAGTTGAAAAATGCTGGAGTCGGGATCATTTATATCTCCCACAGGTTGCCGGAAATCTTTGAAATCTGTGATCGGATCACCATCATGCGCGATGGACAACATGTCGTGACCACAGACACGGCGAAGACCAATATGGACGAAGTGATCGCGAACATGCTGGGCAAAAGCTTTGACGAGGAGTTCCCGAAGATGGAAGTGCCGATTGGCGAAACGATTTTTGAGGCGGCAGGTGTGGCTGGTGGCAAAGTACGAGGAGTCGACCTGCGAGTTCACGAGGGAGAGATCGTGGGTGTCGTCGGTCTGGTTGGGGCAGGGAAGACTGAGCTCGCCCGATTGCTCTTCGGTGCGGATGAGGCAAAGGCCGGTGCCATTCGATTGCATGGAACACGTATCCAACTGCGCTCGCCAAAAGACGCCGTCGATGCAGGGATCGTACTCGTCCCGGAGGAAAGGCGAAAAGAAGGAATTTTCGTAGAGGAGTCGGTACAGAACAACCTGTCTGTCGCCTCGTTGAAAAAGAAGTCCTGGCTCGGTTTTATCAAAAGAGGGACGGAAGCGGCTAACGCAAGAGAGCTGGTGCAGCGCCTTGGTGTAAAAACAGCCGATATCAAGCAGCTGGTCGGTTTTCTCAGCGGCGGAAACCAGCAAAAAGTCGCTATCGGCAAATGGCTGGATACAAACGCTCACCTCTTTATGTTTGACGAGCCGACAAAAGGGGTGGATATCGGCGCGAAAAGCGATATTTACCGTCTGATCGGAAATCTCGCCGAGCAGAAAAAGGGCGTTCTGTATTTCTCCTGTGAGTTTCAGGAAGTCATCGGGATCGCAGACCGGATTCTCGTCATGTTCGAGGGCAAAATCGTGAAGGAATTGAGTCGCGAGGAAGCAACACAAGAGCTGATTATGTACTACACAAGCGGAGGTGAATAACGTGGCAGATAAAAAGTTTAGCTTATTTGATTTTGTTTATAAATACGGAACGGTTGCCGTCATTGTCATTGTCATGTTGTTATTCAGTTTGACCAACCCGTATTTCTTCACGTACGACAACTTGACGGACATTCTTCGCTCCATCTCGATTGTGACATTTGTCGCGATTGGCGTTACGTTCTCGCTGATTGTCGGAGGCTTTGACTTGTCTGTAGGATCGACAGTTTCATTGACCACAGTCGTTTCTGCTTCGATGATGGTTTGGTACGAACAAGGAGTCTTTACGACACTGGTGGTTCCGATTGTACTCAGCCTGCTCGTCGGGCTGGTCAACGCCTTCCTGGTCGTGAAAATCCGCATTCCTGATTTGCTGGCTACGCTGGCGATGCTCTACATCGTCAACGGTATTCATATGACGTATTCCCAAGGCTACTCGATCTACGCAAACATGCCGATGCAGGACGGCTCACAGGCTCCGGGAAAATTCCAGGAATGGTTCCTCTGGCTGGGCCAAGGGGAAATTCTCTCTGTACCGGTTCCCGTTATCCTGACCTTTTTACTTGTCGCGATCACGCATGTGTACTTGACCTATACGAGACAGGGACGGATGCTGTACATGACAGGCGGCAATTTGGAAGCAGCCCGTCTGTCGGGGATTCCTGTGAATCGCTATCGTACCTTGGCTTATGTGCTCTCCGCTCTTTTTGCAGGCTTGGGTGGGATGCTCTTGGCAGCGCGGATCGGTACCGGGCAGGTGAGTAGTGGCGGCTCTATGCTGATGGATGCAGTAGCGGCTGCTTTCGTAGGATTCTCCGTATTCGGTGCAGGAAAGCCAAACGTATTCGGTACATTTGTGGGAGCCATCCTGATCGGGGTGCTGCTCAACGGCATGACGATGCTCAATCTGCCGTATTACGCTTACGATATTATTAAGGGGACGGTTTTGGCGCTCGCCTTGGCTGTGACCTATTATCAACTGCGCAGAAAACGAAACGCTTAGGATCGTAACGTTCTTCTTACTTTTCTCTCATCAATTTCTCATCTTCCTATTATTCCCTTCTCTTTTTTGAAGCTTAGTATTGGTCTTACTCAAGTGAGACCAATGCGAAAGCAAATTCAAATAAAGAGAAGGGATGTTGTTTTTATGCGTATACTCGTTGTGCCTTCGGGCTTTAAGGAAAGTTTAGATGCCGAGCAGGCAGCTGAGTGCATGAAAGAAGGAATTCTGCGCGTACTCCCGCTCTCCCAAGTACAGACACTGCCGATGGTGGACGGAGGAGAAGGCTTTACAAAGGCGATTGTGAAAATTTCGAATGGCTCGATTATCGATAGGGAAGTAACTGGCCCCGTAGGAGAAAAGGTTCCTTCCCATTTCGGGATATTCGGATCAAAGACGACAGGTCAAACGGCTGTGATTGAGATGGCGGCAGCAGCGGGACTGCGACTGGTTCCAAGAAGCTTGCGTGATCCGCGCAAAACGACGACACATGGCGTCGGTGAATTGATCAAAGCGGCGCTGGACATGGGGGCAGATCGTATTTTGCTAGGCTGCGGCGATTCCGGTACTTCTGATGGCGGGGCAGGCATGGCGCAAGCACTTGGCGCGAAATTTTTGGATGCAAGTGGTCAAGAAATCCGTATTGAAGGCGGAATCTCGCTGGCAAAAGTAACGAAAATCGAAGTTTCCGGCATGGACAAAAGACTCAAGCAGGTGCAAATCGATGTGGCTTGCAATTGGTTTAACAAGCTGTGTGGGGAAAACGGAGTCGCTCGCGTGTTTGGCCCGCAAAAGGGAGCAACACCGGAGCAAGTGGTTGAGCTGGAAGAAGCACTCGAACAATTCGCGGCTATCATCGAGCGAGACTTCGGTATCGACGTCAGAGAGAGGCCGGGCAGTGGTGCATCGGGTGGCTTGGGTACCGGTCTGCATGCGCTGACGGGTGCGAATCTGTATCCACGCTACGACATCATCATGAAGTACATTGATTTGGATCGGATGCTTCAAGAGACAGACCTTGTGTTTACGGCGGAAGGCAGCATTGATTTTCAAACACCGCGAGGAAAAATTCCTGTGGAAGTGGCAAAGCGAGCGAAAAAGCATGCCCTGCCGGTAGTGGCTTTGGTGGGGACTGTTGGCAAAGGTGCCCGACTCAATTATGAGCACGGAATTGATGCGTACACGAGTATTTTGCCGATGCCGTCTACGTTGGAGGAAGCGTTCATGCATGCGCAGAAATGGCTGACTGATTGCTCGGAAAGCTCCATGAGAACCATCATGGTGGGCCTGCAGCTCGCAAATCGTTTAATGGCGAAGGAGCAAGTATCGTGATTGCACAAACTGTTGCAAAGGAAAGACCTGCCTGGGTCCTTCCAATTGTCCTAATTATGTTCGTTGAATTATTGCTCATGCTGCCGTCTTCCCTGACATTTGAAGCCAAATGGAGCTTGTTCTGTTTCTGTGTCGCTGTGATCCTGTGGACGACAACCTCGCTGAACTCTGCCTATGTAGCGATAGGCTCCGTATTACTCCTCGTCGTGACAGGAACGGCTGACCAGGAAATATTGTTCGACTCGCTCGCCTCCGATGTCATTTGGTTAATGATTGGCTCGTTCATTCTCGGCGGTGCTCTTCAAGTGACAGGCTTGGCAGGCAAACTCACAGATCTCGTCGTGAGCAAGGCAAAGAACGTCAAAAGCTTGTTTTGGCTCTTGACGATCGTCGTTCAATTTCTCGCTTTCTTTATCCCATCTACTTCTGGACGCGCAGCGGTGCTACTGCCTGTTTTCCACTCGCTGACCTCAGAAATCGAGAATAAGCAAATCACGAAAGCCATGGCGATCCTGATTCCGACGATTATTTTAGTATCGACGAGCTCCACTATGATCGGAGCCGGCTCCCATTTTATCGCACTCGATATGCTCAAGGAGTTCAATGGGGAAGGAATTAGCTTCGCGGAGTGGCTGCTGTGGGGACTGCCGTTCGGGGTAGTGGCCAGCATCGTTACTTGTCGGATTGTTCTGGCTCTATTTCTCACCAAAGAAGAGATGAAGCGCCCACTCGCGAGTAAAAAGCTTTCCCTCACCTTGTCCCGCAATGAAAAGTATACGGTTGCTGTGATTGGGGCGATGGTCATTTTCTGGCTGACAGAGCGTTTTCACGGAATCGAGATTGCTACCACGACAGTCATCGGCGCCTTTCTTTTGACACTCCCCAATGTGGGCGTCATGAAGTGGAAGGATGGCGTTCAGTCTGTCTCATGGAACCTGATTCTGTTTGTAGGAGCAGCCATTGCACTCGGAAAGTCGTTGTTGGAGAGCGGCGCAGCAGAGTGGATCATGAAGAAGCTGTTCACGATCACCGAGCAGTTGGAAGGGGAATCGTCGCTGTTGATCATTGTGGTCATTACTTTGCTGACACTGACCTCCCATCTGTACATTACATCGCATACAACGAGAGCCGTCATTCTGGTTCCGCCGCTTCTCTACTTTGCGAGTAGCCTCGATTTAAATGAAGTGACCGTGTTGTTCGTAGGAATCGTCGGCATGAACTATTGCCTGACCTTCCCTGTCAGCTCCAAAGCATTGCTCATGTTCCAGGAAAGCGGCAAGGAGACCTTTTTGCCTAAGGATTTGCTGCGATTGAGCTTGTACGCAGGTGCGGCCCACGCGATCCTGATGGTCGTCTTTTATTACGCGTACTGGCAGTGGGTGGGGTTATCGATATAAGTAAAAAATTATATCTTTCGTACGGATTGCTCTTTGATCCACAGCCAATATTTGCTAAACTCAACTGGATAATGGATGCAAGGCTTAGGAGGATTACATGTCGGAGCGAATATTAATTGTGGAAGATGAAGAGAAAATTGCTCGTGTGATTCAATTAGAGCTGGAATACGAAGGATACGAAAGCGAGATCGCCAAAACAGGGCTCGAGGCGCTGGAACAATACAATCAAGGCGGATGGAACTTGATTTTGCTTGATGTACTGCTGCCAGGTTTGTCAGGTATAGAAGTGCTTCGTCGGATTCGGGTAAAGGACTCCGCGACGCCAGTCATTTTGTTGACGGCCCGAAATGCTGTCGTGGACAAAGTAAATGGACTCGATCAAGGCGCGAACGACTACATCACGAAACCTTTTGAAATCGAAGAGCTGCTGGCTCGCATCCGTTCCTGCCTCCGCTTGTCCCAAATGACGAGGAAAGTAGAAGCCAGCTCCAAAGTAGAAGTAGCGGATTTAAGCCTGGATGAAAAATCCCGGGAAGTGACGAGAGGTTCCGGTCAGATCGAGCTGACGCCGCGTGAATTCGATTTGTTGTTTTATCTGATGCAGAATAAAAACCAAGTTCTGAATCGTGAACAGATTCTAACACACGTATGGGGATTTGATTATTTCGGAGACACAAATGTCGTTGACGTGTATATCCGATACTTGCGTAAAAAGGTGGACCAAGGGTATGAAACCCCACTTTTGCATACAGTACGAGGCGTTGGTTATATGCTGAAGGGGTAGATTATGAAAATCAAAAATAAAATTCATTTGTTCTCCACGGTCGCACTCTTGCTCCTGTTGCTCATGGTCAATAGCTTCATTTACTTCATGTTCTACAAAGTGACAACAGACGGAGAGCTGGACCGTTTGCAGCGAGAAGTTCTGCATATCCAGAGTGGACTCAATCAGATCGGTGTAGAAAGTTTCGACCCTGCCACGCTGCTGCAGCCGTATTTGCCGTCGAACGGGATGATCCGGATTATCGACCAGCAATCGCGGGCCATCGTCACGCAGGAAGTAGACAACACGCAGCCAATCCCGGCACCGCAGCCCATCTTTGATAGAAAAGCGAGTGACGGTGTCTTCGATGTCAACGGAGCGAAATACGCGTACGTTAAGGTCCCGATCATTTGGACGAATGGAAAAATTGTCACGTTAGAAGTCATGGAAAGTATTGCGGGTTTGCAAGAAAATTTGAGCCTGCTGCAAAACGTCCTGCTATTTGCTTCGCTGGTTGTGCTGATTCCTGCTTTTTTTGCCGGACGCATGTTGAGCAATCTGATTTTGCGACCAGTCAACTCGATGATTCAAACGATGGAAGACATTCAAGCGCGCAGTATTTTTAAGAAAATACCGCTTGAGCACACATCCAAAGATGAATTGCACGCGTTAGGAAGTACCTTTAACAAGATGATGGATTTATTACAGCAAAACTTCGAGAAGCAGCAGCAGTTCGTCTCAGATGCTTCCCATGAATTGAAAACGCCGCTGACTGTAGTAGAAAGCTATGCGAAGCTATTGAAGCGTTGGGGAACGAAAAAGCCGGAGGTTCTGGCAGAGTCGGTGGAAGCGATCTATTCGGAAGCCGTGCGCATGAAGGATATGACCAATCAAATGCTTCTTCTCGCCAACAATAGCGCCGAATGGAATCTGGATGTCAAAGAAATCGACTTGATCCCAATGTGCCAAACGACCATTGCACAATTGACCAATGCGTATGGTAGGTCCTTTCAACTGAGCGCAAACCATGAATCGGTTCCTGTCATGGCCGATGAACAAAAACTAAAACAAGTGCTCGTCGTTTTACTCGACAATGCGATGAAATACAGCTCGAATGAAATGGAAGTGGATGTAGGGATTCAAGGAGATCGTCCATTTTTCTCAGTGAAGGATTACGGAATGGGGATTCCCGAGGAAGATTTGCAGCATGTTTTTGATCGTTTCTTCCGTGTAGACAAAGCCCGCAGCCGCGAAACAGGGGGTGTAGGACTCGGTCTTTCCATTGCCAAACAGATCGTCGATGCCCATCAAGGCGATATTGCACTCGATAGTGAAGAAGGGAAATGGACGCTCGTGACCGTTTTTCTGCCGGGGCAGGCTAAGAAATAGCAGGAGGTACGTATGAATAAAAAATGGAAAATAGGGCTGCTGGCGAGTTTTCTGTTGGTCACTACGGCATTTGGCATGCAACGGATCTTCGCGAGTATGGATTTGCAGTCCTTGTCAGAGGAGGAAGTCAAACAGATCGTGACGACCCGCTACCCGGGAAAGATTGAATCGATCTCCATGACGGATGTAGGGGAAAACAGTATTTACAATCTCCAACTCCTTAATGAGCGCGGAACATATAGTGTGATGGTAAATGCATATACGGGCGAAATTATTGATTTGAAGGAGCTCTCCTTGGTCGCAGCCACTGCGCAGCCGAAGGCAAACGAAACGGCGACGAAACCAACGCAGCCGGGTTCAAATCCGACAGCTAGCACAGCGCCGCAACCGAATAACGGCGGGAAGGATGCTTCAGGCAGCGCGACCAAGCCAGCAGGGACGGGGACGGTGGGGACTGTTGCGTCAGGTAAACAACAGCCAGCTACAACCCAAACCCAAACACAGCAGCCGAAACCGAATCAAAGCGTGAAACCACCAGCGCAGCCACAGACCAAAATTACCGAGCAGCAAGCGAAACAGATTGCGACGGAAAGAACAAGTGGCGGCAAGATCGATGATGTTGATTTAATCGAGACAAAGAGTGGAGCAGTCTATCGGGTGATCACGAAAAAAGACTCCAAAACGGTAGATGTACGCGTACATGCTATTACCGGAAAGGTGCTTTCGACGACCACCATCGATAATAGCTCTACCGATGATGATGACGATGATGATCCGACACCAGCCGATAAAAATGGTAGTGCTCCGGCGGATACCTCTTCAAGTGATGACACGAGCACCATCGATACCGACGACGATGAACTGGATGATGGTGATGATGATTAAGATTTAGCATTTAGCATTCAAATAGAGAAAGCCGTCAGTGTCTGCATTGACGGTTTTTTCGTTCGGGAGGAAAAGAGATGGTGACATATCCGACAGAAGCGGTTCGCGAGACGATGGAGAAATGGTTTGCTATTTTTCCTGGTATGCGTGAATTGTCTCAGCAGCGAATCAAAACGCGCGATAACTGGAGAACTTGGGAGATAAAATTAGGTCATGAGCGTACAAAGTTAGAAATCGACAAAAAAACGGGTTATATAACGGAGTTTCGTTTGGAGGATGAAATTCATCAAGATTGGGTTGCTTCTGGAGAGCCAATCGATGCCAAGACAGCAACGCAGCGTATCAAAGAAGTGGCGGAAGCACTGTATGGCGACCATCTGAGTGGGATGGTGAGAGATGGTATGGCGAGCTTGTCGGAGTATCGTGAAGAAAAGAATTGGAAGCTTTCTTATCGTTATTGTTTTCACGACAATCCGCTTGCCAGCGTGTATCTGTTTATTACGTTAGACGAGTGGGGGAACTTGACTGACATCTACTACCGAGGATTTCATGATTTTGATCCGAAAAACAAGCCCTCCAAGCCAGAAGTGATAACAAAAGAGGAGGCGAAACAAGCGTATCTTACTTTGTATCAGGAAAATTTGATGCTCGCCTGCGACGAACAGGAAGAAGGGATACTCCAGTATCTCCCTGATGAGCCACCGATGGCCTATGCGGTTGTTCATGCCGAGACAGGGCAAATCACCAAGACCGTGATAGGAGGTAGACACCCTAAGGAAAAACACTCAGAGATTATTCCAGTAGTAACCCAAGGAAAATCTCTAATTTTTTCAAACGTGCAAGAGATTGAGTTGTGGGTGAAGGAATCTTTTCAAATTGATGTAATCGAAGCGGATATCAAAAGAGAAACGCTTGTGACACCGAACGAGGATGGGGTCACTTATAATCCTAGGAGCGGTTATTTCAAACATATTGATGCTGCGAAAAAGCCGGACTGGCCTTCTACGATCCATTACTTCTGGTCGCTGCCAGAAGCAGAAGACGCGGAAACCGTCTACGATCCTGATTTTGTATGTGTGACTCTCAATCGCCAGACCAACGAGCTACTTGCCTTTACGTTTAATCAAAAAATGGAGTATATAACGCCACGGATGTCGGACCGCGATGCTCTGCGAATAGCCACGCGCTATTTGGAAACATACATCGAGCAGGGGATTACCGAGTTGCACTATTATGAATTATGTTATTTACGTGGCACGGGAAATACGTATTACTTCTATGAGCGACGAAATGGGATCGTTTTAACAAATCGGATGTACTCCGTGAAAGTTAATCCTTGGACGGGCCAAGTAACGGGTTTTTACAAGCATGATGTACGTAAAAATAAAATAATTCCCGATCCGGGCTCGTGTGTGTCTACCAGGGAAGCTGCGGAGAGCTTCATGAGCTTGTATGACGTGGAGCTGGAATATGTGCAAGTGGAGGACAGAAATACAAGTAGAAGGGAAAAGTCTCCTGTTCCGTTCCCGGTCTATCAGCTCAAATACGCACGCACAGAGCGATATCAATATTTGGATGCCGTAACCAATCAATTTAAGCCCCGGACCCGGACGTAATGCAAAGTGAAACGGCTGATACTCTTTCACGTAGAAAGAAAAGAAGGAAGAGGATGTATCTGTTTTTTCTTGGATTAACGGTTTGCATGATCGCATGGATAGAGGGAGGCGTATTTCTATACCAAGGTGATTTGCGGTATACCTGATTGTGATTGCAAGCCAGATTGCTCACATTGAGGTGGCTAATGAAGATCAATACGCAGTGGATTCCATGTCATCGGCGCGCAGATCGATCCTTCTATATAGCGGGTAAAAAAATGCCGCTATGTGCCAGATGTGTTTCGATATTGGCTGGATACTTGATCGCGCCAGTTTTTGCAGGGATGCATCTCGTGACCTCTTACTATTTGATTGGATTGCTTTTACTGCCAATGCTCATTGACGGCTTTACCCAACAATGGAAGTGGCGGACAAGCAATAACAAGCTCCGATTTTTAACAGGGTTTAGTTTTGGTGTCGGACAGTCGTTACTCATTTCCAATCTCGTTTGGTTTTTGGTTGAGAGACTCAGGTGATTGAATTTCAATATTATGGTAATCCTTTCACCTGAGACATCCCTCCTATATAATACTGGTGGGGGGATATTAGTGATCCATTATAAGACATACATACGTGGTGAAGATTGCGAATGGGTGACTTTTGTCCATGGGGCAGGGGGCAGCTCATCGATTTGGTATAAACAACTGAAGGCATACAAAGAGAATTTCAATGTTCTTCTAGTAGATATGCGTGGTCACGGAAAATCTAAAGACATCCCAGGCAAGCTGTTCAAAACATACACCTTTGATGATGTCAGCAGAGATATCATTGAGGTTTTGGATCATGTAAAAATCACTTCCACCCATTTTGTGGGGATTTCCTTGGGGACGATCATTGTGCAGATTATTTCGGAGCAGGCCCCAGAGAGAATGCGCTCAATGGTTTTGGCAGGAGCTGTGACGCACATGAACGTGCGGTCGCGGGTGCTAATCACACTGGGGAATATGGTCAAACATTTCATCCCGTACATGTGGCTGTATCGACTGTTTGCATGGGTGATTATGCCGAGCAAGCGTCATAAAGAATCGCGCTCCTTGTTTATCCGCGAAGCCAAAAAGCTTTGTCAAAAAGAATTCAAGAGATGGTTCAAGTTGACAAAAGGCATTAATCGCTTCCTAGGAACCCTCTTTGATAAAGAGCCTCCCATCCCTACCTTGTTCATTATGGGTGACGAAGACCATATGTTTTTGCCGTTCGTCCAGATGCGTGTGAAAAAAAGACAATTTGCACAGTTGAGTCTAGTCGCTGACTGCGGTCATGTCGTCAATGTCGATCAGCCGGAAGAATTTAACCGAATTTCTATTGGGTTTATTCAAAAGCAGTCGACAATAGCGCAAGGAATGTATGTATGGAATCCAGCATAACTTCGTAAGATAAGAGCCGCAGAGGATGCTTCTGGGGTTCTTTGTTTTTTCTTCGGTTGCGATTGGCGAAGAAAAATGTTCCAATGTGAGTATGAATATGGGAAATAATTATATTTGTAGACAGGAGGGAGACACATGTCGATTCAAAATGAACATGATTTGCTGTGCTTGAAACGGATCGGTAGTATTGTGGCAGAGGCAAGAGAGACGATGATTAGGGCCGTGCGAGCAGGTGTGACTACAAAAGAACTCGACCAGATTGGCGGAGAGATCTTGGCAAAGTACGGAGCACGGTCTGCACCGAATATCACCTATGATTTTCCAGGGCATACATGCATCAGCGTCAATCACATTGTTGCGCATGGCATCCCTGATGATACCGTCCTGCAAAATGGCGATATCATCAATATTGATGTCTCGGGAGAGCTGGATGGATACTTTGCCGATACAGGTGCTTCTATCGTGGTAGGAGAAGGCGAGCCTGAAAAGCAATCCTTATGCCAATGCGCCGAGGAGTCGCTGTATAAAGCATTGGATGCGGTAAAGGCGGGATCGAAGCTAAGCCAGATTGGTCGCGTTGTTCACCAGGAGGCCAGGAAAAAAGGCTTTACAGTCGTCAAAAACCTTACGGGTCATGGCATCGGCAAAAGCTTGCATGAAGAGCCTGCTTACATTTTGAATTACTATGACAAAAAGGATAGACGCTTGCTCACAGAAGGTCTCGTGTTGGCGGTTGAAACATTTATTTCAACGGGGACGGAATATGTGGAGGATGGCAGGGACGGTTGGGCGATCATTACGCCTGATAAGAGTTATGTAGCTCAATACGAGCACACCATCGTTATAACGAAGGGGAAGCCAATTATTTTAACAGCTTGATTGCAGGGAGACCTCAGATTGATGAGGTCTTTTTTTGTGAAGAAAAACTTGCAGAATAGCCAATGATTGTATATTCTTTATATAGGAATATATGTTCGCATTATGTGAAGGAGGTTGCTTTCCATGAATCGGTGCGGCTGGGTGAATCAAGACCCTATCTATATGGATTATCACGATCACGAGTGGGGAGTTCCTGTCTATGAAGATCGTTTGCTCTTTGAATATTTGAATTTGGAAGGCGCTCAAGCCGGACTGAGCTGGTACACGATCTTGAAGAAGCGGGAAAATTATCGAAGAGCGTTTGATAATTTTGAAGCGGAGAAAATCGTTCAATACGATGAAGCCAAGATCGAGCAATTGCTGACAGACGAAGGCATCGTTCGAAACAGGCTGAAGATTCGCGGCGTCGTGAAGAACGCCCACGCGTATTTGCGGGTTGTGGAGGAGTTTGGGTCCTTTAGCAGTTATATTTGGTCGTTTGTAGGCGGGAAGCCGATTCATAATCATTTTCAAGAAATGAAGGATGTACCTGCTTCTACCGAAATCAGCGACAAGATGAGCAAGGACTTGAAGAAGCGGGGTTTTACGTTTGTCGGTTCAACCATTTGCTACGCCTTTATGCAAGCAGTCGGCATGGTCAATGATCACGCAGCGACATGTGATCTCTATCAAAAAAACTAGGACGAGCTTACGGAGAGGGAGAATGGCATGAACGAAAATGATCTCTTACTCTTAAACTTTGAGGAAGTAAGACGTAGAAGCATCAAAGTTTGGAAGGCAATTCCTAAAGAAATGCTGAACTGGAAGCCTGACGATAAAGCGTTCACGTGCGGGGAAATGATTCGCCATGTCATCGAGGGTGAGTTTTTGTATCACCAGATTTTGATCCAACGGGGAAGCGCCGCTTTGTCTACTATCCCCAATCCGTATGAAACCAAAGAGTTTTCGACCGTAGAAGAAGATTTGGCCTTTGCGAAGCCGTATCGAGAAGAATTTCTCCGCTTCGTCAGAGGGTTGTCCAAGAGCGATCTAGAGAGTGTCCGCATCGATCGATCCGATGTAGGCTATGTCCGCACGCTTGGAGACATGCTGCTGCGAATCGCCTATCATGAGTCGGTACATACCGGTCAACTGTTAGATTATATGCGAACGATGGGTGTTGAACGTCCGAATATATGGGATTAAATGAGTGCGAAAGATAGAAAAGCAGGCAAGCTCTTCTGTTGTGAATGCGAGAGGGGCTTGCTTTTTTATTTATAAAAAAAGGTCCTTCTTCATTTAAGGTGTTTCTTGCGTGATGGGCAGATAAAACTCAAAAAGTATGAGAATTATGTACTTTTGAAGAGTAGGGACATCAGTTGTGTAAGGATAATTTCATACTTCTACACAGGCACGATCTCCACTTGAGATCGTGTTTTTTGATGCCTTCTTTGAAGTTTTTGCAGAGAATCGACCAAAAAATTATCTCCAAAAATCTGGTGGAAAGAACTTGAACTTATTACCGTAGTATGAGATACTTGTACTACAAAGAGAACGAACGTTCCTATTTCCGGATGAAAAAGACAGAAGGTGAAGCATGTGACAGATGAGCAGTTGAAAGAGCATTGCAGAAAAGTGCTCAAGAGGATTGCTTGGCGATTGCAGTACGCTGCCAAGAAGCGTTTGTACAGGGAGACGGTGATCAAAGAGGGGATGCGGGGAACGGAAGCGATCGAGGACAACCTGTCGCACCTGTATGTTCAGGAGGTGTTGATGCAACTCCCAGAAAAAGCCCGAATCATTATCAAGCATGTCGTCCTTCAAGGAATGACAGAAGAACAGGTAGCCAAAAAACTGAATATGACCAGACAAGGAGTGAGTAAATGCAAAAACAAATATTTGCGCCAATTGGCCGAGAAGCTGACTCGTTCAGCCTGACCCTCCAAAAAGCACAGTCAGGGGATAATCGGGCTGTACTGACGATCCTCGACTTTCTGCTTCCCGACATGGAGTACCTTGCTTCCTTTATCAAACTACCTCGCGAAGAGAGCATGCAAGAAATGAAAACCGCGATGCTCGAAGCGATCCGCAGTGGAGAAGTGATGCTATGATGACGATTGATTACGTTCAGGTTCTCGCGGTTGTCGTGTGCTTCCTTGCTTTAATCGTCACGTTTAAGCAGGTAGATTTGCAGATTCGGATTAATAATCTGTTCAACCTGCAATTAAAGGCAAACAAAGAGAAAAAGAAAGAGCAACTGGAACAAAAAAAAAAGACTCCGACTGACGATCGGAATCCCCATTAAAGGCTTGGGGCAAAGAATACAACTGGTGAGTATCCTCTTTGCCCTCTTTCATTATACAAGAAAATGTCTATGCAAAGGAGATACGTACGAAATGATAGAAGCAGCATTAATCGGGGCAGCTGTCTTATTGATCGGAGTCATTATCGGACAGATCGGTTTGTCTCAAAGATTAAGAAAAGGCGCAAGAGTCAACGAAAACCGTTAAGCAATCATTTGGACTTCATATATATGACCGAGGGGGAATAGTGCCTTGATCAGCAAAGATGTTTTCATGGAAGCAGTATGCGAGGTGTGTCCGGCGACGTGCTGGGGAAAGAAATCACATTGCCAGGTTCATGATAAGCACGTAGGAAAAATCGATTCTTGCCCGGAGTGGGACAAGTACATGCGGGATCAAGAGGCAAAGGGGCAGAAAAAGACAGTATCCGCTAGAAAAGAAGGCGTCGTCCGGCTGAGTGAGCAAGCACCCATCGTAGATTTTCTACAAAAGGCCGAAGAAGAAATTCGCGACTACAATTATATGCAAATCGAGATCGTGCGCATCCAGCGGTTTTTGCGTGAAGCAGGGGAAGGAATGGTCGCACAGTACGGACTGGATGCAGGGATGCCGAAAGGAAAAGGCAGCAATGGAGATAAGACGCACGCAGAGGTTGCACGCCGGGAGCGGAAATGGAAGAGGCTACAAAATCTGCAGGATAAAATCGAGCGGATCAACCAAGCGGTCGAGACGATTCCGGGGGAGCAGGAACGCTTGATAGTCGAAGCTTTGCTGGATGGCGATAAGAACAATCTGATTGCTAAAGAAATCGGCGTGTCCCGACAGCGGTATTATGAAATCAAGCGCAGTGCCGTGATGAAGATGGCATGGGCGATGTATGGCGATCAGGCTCTGCAGACTGGATAATGAAAAACAGAACCTGGCTTACTAAACGAGAAGCTGTCTGATAAAGACAGCTTCTTTTCATTTTCACAAGCATGCTGAATCTGACAAAGGTTGACACTTCCTGACACATCGGGTCATTTTCCCAGTTTTTCATCCAGTTCGGTTATACTTGAGTCAAGCGAAACAAGTAAGAGAGATACGAGCCATCCGATGAAGCTGTCGGGTGGCTTTTTATGTACGCCGACGACTCAAATGTTCGGCGAGCGGGGAAAACGGCGATTGGCGCCACACGATGGCGAGTTCAAAGCTATAGGCTACTCGCTCCCTGCTCGGCGGGCATTTGCCGTGAATGCCTTGCCAAATGAAGTGAAATAGTGGGGGGAAGAGTCATGTGACGAAGACAGAAGAGATACCGCAAGTATGGGAGGTGAAGCTGGATGGATCGTGAGCTAGCCGTTCTCATTGAACTGGTGAATGAAGCGTATCCAAAGCTCGCTACAGTTGTAAACGTGGACGATTGGATGGCGCAGAGATTCCAACCGCCAATCGCGTTTCTGTTGACGCAAGGAGTCCGTGAAGAAGGAAGAAGCCTCACTTCCTATCAGGTGGTCTCAGAAGCAGCCATCGTCCTCCACTATCCAAAGGTAGCAGGTGTTTACCAGCCGCTTTCAGCAGAACCGCTGCGTGAGCTCCTTCGCCAAAATCAATTTAGCTATCAAGGCAAGAGGTCTGGATTGTCCATCGAGATCGACAGCTCCACCTTGCGTATTTGGCGGGATAAAAAGGACCGGACGGAAATCGCGTTTCAGTTCACCTACAACGTGGCGGTGCAGAGAGCAGTCACAGACAAAATCAACGAATTTGATGTAGAGGGGGTCCGATCATAGTGGCACGAAAAGAACAACAAGCACAGGCCCCAGAGCTTGTGCAAACCAAACAAGAGTGGATCAAGAGCGCCGCTTACCTTGGAGCCGAACGGTTCGAGGTAGCAGGTGCTCTTTTTTCTGAAGCAGATGATCAACTACTGGCAGAAGGACAAGTGAAGAGCCGACTGACCAAATACAAAGGCGGGGTGTAAGCATGACCATTCAACGTGAACGTCCGGGTGTAACGGTCGAATTAATCGCAAAAGCAAAAGAACGTGTAGTACCGAAGAGCGGTGTCGTACTGGTGCCGTATCAAGCAGAGTGGGGTGCTCCAGATGAGCTGGTGAAGCTGGGTAGCTTTGAGGAGCGACTTGCTCAGACATTTGGCAAGGTCGATACCGTGGAGCTGGCAGCAGAAGGCGGCGCGACGATTCTCGCGTACCGCATGACGAATGGCACGGCCACAAAAGCAGCGTATGAGCAAGCCGATGCGATCAGAGTCGAGGCTCTGTATCCAGGCTTGGTGGGTAACGAGCTGAAGGTTGTCATTACGGCCTCAACGTCCGAGCCAGGCAAAAAAGAACTCCAAGTATCAGGCCCGCTGCAAACCGAGAAGTTTTCGTTTGCGGATGCGAATGAGCTGGTAGCGAAAACGAGCCAATCAAACTATGTGCGTGTGAAAAAGCTGGGCGAGACTGCCGTTACAATCGTGCCAGAAACAGCGCTGACAGGAGCGAAAAGTGGCACAGTAGCGCTGACACCAGCTGACTCGACTAAGCTGTTCATGGCGGTTTCCGGTGCTGATTTTGACACGATGTATCTGCCTTTTGACGATGCGGCTGTACAAGCGGCAGCGAAGCAATTCATGAACGATCGTCGCACGCAAAACAAGAAGCTCAGCACGCTGGTGATCGGCGGCAAGGCAGCGGATGACGAGAACATGGCGAAGCACATCGAGCGTTCTGTGGCACAAAATGCCCGTTTTGTCGTGAATAGTGCCATTGCTGGTCAACACAACAACGGAAAAGTATACGGCAGCCTGGAGTGGGCCGCATGGGTAGCGGGTATGATTGCAGCAACTCCTGCGCATGAATCGCTGACAGCCGTCGTCGTTCCGTTGAAAAAAGCGCACAAGGATTGGGGCCACACCGATATTTTGAGTGCGCTCGGCTCTGGTACGCTGATCGCAACTCGCGACGGAGATGTGTACATTATCGAGAGCGCCGTCAATACGCTGGCTGTTCTGGGTACGCATGAGCGCGAGGACTACGGCAAAATCCGCGTCAGCATGACGCTGGATCAGATCGTCAACGACATTAGCCAAGTCGGCAAGAAATACAAAGGCAAGCTCGGCAACAACGATTTGGGCGGCGCAGTGTTTGTCTCTGCCGTCAACGCGTACATGACCGTCCGCGAACAGCAGGGCGCGATTGATACAGGCTGGACGTTTACGGATCAAAAGAACGGCATCGGTGATCGCCGTGGCTTCCTCTTGTCTGCGAAACCGCTTGATGCCATCGAATACTTTGACATTGACTGGGAGGTGCTGTAATTGGCTATTGCACGCGATATTAAACTGAAGAACTGCCAAATTTACGATGAAAACGGAGACCCGATCTTCGGTACCTTGGAAGGAAAAATGGTCCTCAAGGTAGAGTACGGCGATACGAATCGTCTGCAAAAAGGAAAAATCCAGACCGTCAACGACTGGCATGTAGAAGTGACATTGAAAATTACCGCAACCAACGCTGCGCTGAAATACTACTGCGTCGATCAATTGACGCAAGGCAAGACCCCAGTCCTCCCATTCCTGATCGGCGAGACGCTGGACAAGGAAGCAGGCAACTCCGAACGCGTCCGCATTTCCAATATCGTGCTGAACCCAGACGAAATTACGCTGTGGGAAGCAAAAGCAGACGGCAACGATCACGCGACCTACGACCTGAAAGGGATGTCCATCGAAAAGCCAGACTACCTGGATGAATTGCCAACTTACACCGAATAGGAGAGTGCTTGCATATGAACAAAAACAAACTCGAGAAATTTTTGGCCAAAGCCAATGAACAAACTTCGCGAAAAGAAATCACCGTAACCATCGACGGTGACGAATGGAAGGTTCGCCAACTGAATTTGTCCGAGCTGCGCGAGTGCGAACGAATGGCTGACAAAGGCGAGAAAACGGATTGGTTCCTGTACAACGATGCCCGATTGGTGAAGGCCACTGAGCACGATTTTCCTTGGAATCAGGAAGAGCTCAAGAAAGCGTACAAGGTTGGCACCAAGTATGAGCTCGTCGAGAAAATTTTCCGCGACAATCCAGAGGGATACACCAAGCTGCTCAATGCGGTCCGTGAAGTCAATGCAACCCAGACGGAAGAAGAAGCTATTGAAGAAGCAAAAAACTAATCCGATCTGACGGCGAGGCCTGGCATATTTGCCGTGCCTTTTTAAAAGGCAGAGGCCGCCCGTCGGATCTACTCGAGTACGAAGTCGATTTGTACAAGCAGAAGCTGTTTATTTTTGCTTGTCAGATGATTGAGGCAGAGGATGAGGAAAGGGCTGGGGGGTAGGTCTCCCGGCTTTTTTCGGGTTCTGCTGGGTGTAGACATCTGGGAGGACAAGGAGGTGAAAGAATGGCAGGAACAATGATGGAAACGTTTGATTTAGTAGGTAAATATGACGGTTTCGCAAAAGGACTCCTGGGCTCACTAACTCCCATGATCGAAAAGTCTCTTGGAACAACGCTGAGTTCGGTTGCCCAAGAAGCTCAGGCAACTGAAAGAGAAAAGACGCTTTTTGAAATTGGTGGCAAAGGTAATGAGCAACTCCTGAAGGTAGAAGAGACTTCCATAACCATACGTGAGCTCAATCCTGATATAAAGAAAGATCAAGCATACGTCCTCATCGCCAAAGCCGAACTTGTGCATGCAACCAATGGTTTAAAGTATGCAGAAAAAGCAGGCATGCTGAAAAACACGACGAGGTTTACGGAAGATGAAATCATGAAAATGATGAGCTCCATTGAGTTTTCTACTGGAGTTGATAGTACCGTTAGGCAGTCAAACGCCGTTCAGCATTTAAGCAACTTGGGAGGGGGAGCCGCGACCGGAAAATTTGTGGAATCCATGGCTCACTTCAACCTTCAGAATGGCAAATTACTGAATACGCCTGAAAAAATGGCCGCTACTTTTGTCTCAATGGGAAAGCTTTTGAATGATTTTAAAACGTATGGCGCTTTACAAGAGAATGCAATGAAGATGGCAGACAGTGGTGATCTTGCCACAATCCTTGAGAAGCATTACAAGGCTCAAAATAAGAAGGATGCAAAGGCTAAGGCCGCCCAAGATATAGCAACGCTGAATCGAAGTCTCGCAACGGGGGAGAAAGAAACAATAAATATCGCCCTCGGAAAACTCCTGATGACTTTTTCTAGCATCCAGGATAAGACTTTACAACAACGTGCATTCGATACTTTGACAGGCGATGCCGGAGATGACATGGCGAAGGTTCTGCGAGAAGTAAGAGATATGACTACAGGGGATTTTGTGCCGGAACAGGGGAAAGAGAGCGAATATAAAGTCGGAAATGCAGCGGTGAATGCACATCAACTGTCTGCACAGAACGATGTTTATTTCAAACCCGGGCAGGCACAAGCGATGGCGAGAAACGAGGCCATGGAGATCGCGACTCTGTACGCAGAACAAATGTCTGGGATAAATACAGGGATTTCGAAAGCAGCTGAAGGAGTAATGGGCTCGTTTAACTCTTTGGACGAGTCGATAAAAAGTACTGCGATTTTTACCGGAGGATTACTAATCCTTGGCAGTGCTCTGTACCATATAATATCTCAACTGAGAAAAATCAAAGATCTTCGGACAACCAAAGAAAAGTTTCCTCAAGAAGCGACTGGTGGAAAAGACTGCTGCTGTTGTTGCGATGGCACACAAAGCCCTTCTTCTAAAAAGAAATCAAAGAAAAAAGGTTCTCCGGATCGCCGCCCTCCAACAGGAGAAAAATCTGCTTCGAATAGTGGTGGTCCCCAAGGACAAGCCGGGAAAACAAAAAACAATGCTCCAACAACTTCTACGGCAGGAAAAAAACAACCGGACGCTGGTGGCGGTAATTCGCAAAAAGAAGCAGAGAAAACTGACGGCAAAAACAAAAATCAAAATAGTGCGCCAACTCCCTCTTCTGCAGGAAATCAACCCGGATCAGATAGTGGCGGCAATCATGCTGAGGCTGGTAAAGCTGCCAGCAAAGGTGGCTGGAAACAATTGCTGAAAGGAGGACTCAGAAGGGTTCCTCTTCTGGGAACTTTCTTAGGCGTCACAGCTATTGCAGGCTCAGCGAACAAGCTGGATACTGCAGCACAAGTAGGGGCAGAAGCACTTGGTGGCTGGGGAGGGGCAGCAGCGGGAGCGGCTACTGGAGCAGTTATTGGTTCGGTGTTACCTGGGATTGGTACAGCAATCGGGGGGATAGTTGGTGGTCTTATTGGTGGCATGGGTGGATCAGCGGCGGGTGGAGCCCTATACGATGGGATCAAGTCGTGGTGGCAGAACAAGACTCCTGCGCCATCTGCAGCTATGAAACCAGCAATTCAAGCAGGTCCTCCTGCTCCGAATCACTCGCCTGTTGGTAACTCAACTGGGAATCCGCAGCCTGTCTCCATTGCTATTCCGCAAGTTTCGATTCCACTGCACGTACAAGGCGTACTGCAAGATATCCCGACCATGTTAAAAATGCTCAGCGATCCATCTGTCGCGCAGAGGATCAAGGACATCATCGAGCGCTCCCTGCTGGATGCAATAGAGACGAGGGGAGGGGTAACGACATGATCCGTCTACAAGGCAAATACAGGCTGACGTTTCCGGTAACTCCTGCGGAAATCCAGTTTCGCGGCTATGGCAACGACATCGAAAGCTCGACATCGATTACGTTATTGTCCGGCAATCGCATCTCTTCCAGACGTCCAAAGTCCATCTCTTTTGACTTCATCTTACCTGGAGACAGTACGGCTCCCTATGTCGAGGTGCAAGGCTACCAAGGGCCTAGACAGTGGCTTGCTGGATTGGATCGCTTAACGGGCTCTGAAGCACTTTTGACTATAGATGAGCTTGATTTGGCTTGGAATGTGCTCATTGGGCCTTGCGACGGCAAATTTCTTGGAAAAAACGTCGATTTTCACGGCTCGATTGAGCTACCGTTGTTTGTCAAAGATGAATTCATTACGTGGAGCAATCAGACGCAGCTTCTATCCCCGGGTGCGGTCATCACGCGACAGCAGCCAGCTCGTCCGAATACGAGCGGGAAGGTAGCAAAGAAGACGCAGAAGCAGCAAGCGGCCCCACGGATAGACAGTAAAAGGTTGGAAGACAGGAAAAGAGAGATTCACGAAAAGCTAGAAAGAGAAAATAGAATGTAACGGAGGGCAGACGAAATGAAAGTCATTTACGGAAAAGAACAGACCCGCTATGACCTGACCCCAGCCGTTACCGAGCTTTCCTGGTCCTCGGCCAGAGGACAAATCGCCCAAAATTGTGATGTGAGAATCAAGGAAGGCCCGCCGTTGCAATCGGCGGGTTTTTTGATGCTCTTTACGGGTGCAGAGCTCAAGGAATCCCAGCAGCTTTTCCATGGTCCACTCGTTCGTTTTGACCGAGACGATCGAACAGGCGATCTATCGGCCACAGCATACGAACTTGGCTGGTATTTGCAAAAAAACGAAATCTCCAGACTCAAGCTGGATGGAGATGCAGGGACAGAGCTTGCACGAATCATCAAGTCGGCAGGTATCCATTTTAGCTGCCCGGCGTTCGGCTTTACGGTGAAGGAGAGAATCTCGTCCCAATCATACACGTCTCTCTTTACTTCGCTAACCGAGCAAGCGTACGAAAAGACAGGCATCCGCTATTTCGTGCAATACCAGCGAGACAAACTGACGGTACTCCCCGAGGGGAAAAACAGCATCATCCCGATGTTCAAGGCGAGCTTGCTCACAAGCAGCTCGACGGGAGAGAGTATCGAGGATGTATACACCGTTGTGACAGTGGAGCGTTACCGGGATGATCGGGTCGTGAGCAGTGCAACGAAATCAAATGATAGCCTGGTCAAACAAATAGGACGCATGCAAAAAGTCATCGATGCAGGAGAGGACAAAAACGTGGCCGGATTGGCAGCCAAGCAACTCGCGGAGTTGTCCAAAATCCCCAAGACAAGGTCCATTTCGGTTAGGCACGAGGATGAAAATGCAGCAAGGCTGCGTGCGGGCTGGCTCATCAAGATTATGGAAAAAGACAATAAAACTATTACAGATTGGATCGTCACTAGCTGCCAAGCGCGTTGGCAGGGCGGTCAATACACAATGGATCTCCAATTGGAAAGGAGGACGTAAGAGATGCATTCGGTTATCGCAAAACTGCGAGGGCACGCACAGGACGGCATCGAGAATACGCAAGGGGAATTCGGCAAACTTTTGTCGTTCTCGCCCTTGTCTGTAAAGCTCGACGAGGACCCGACACCCTTGGAGCCGTATGAGCTGTCGGCATTGCGTTCTGCCCAATTAAAGCCAGAAGATGTGGGCAAAAAAGTAGCCCTGTTGCGATGCACCAACGAGCAATACCTCCTGCTTGGGGTGGTGGAATGATGTTTCCGCAGTTGCAAGGGAGAGAAGAGATATTGGCGCAAGGAACCGAACTGCCGATTCCGTGGACATATCGGTTCGATTGGGAAACGAAGCAGTTGAGGCAGGGACCAGACGGCAGATATTTGCGCACCAAGACATACGTGGAGTACTTGGAGGAGACGGTGAAAAAGATCCTCCATACACGGCGGTTTCGCTATGCGATCTATTCGGAGCGGTATGGTGTGGATTTTTTGTCTGGCAAAGGGCGAATGCAGTCTGCGCTGTCCTTGTCTGTGATTAAGGCACAGGTGCAAGAAGCGTTGGAGGCGCACAGTGAGATTGAGCATGCGGAGGTGCTCGATATCTGCTTTGAGGGAAATCGGGTTATTTTGCATGTGGAGATTACCGGGATGCGTGGTTCGACGAGAATGGAGGTGGATGCATGGCAACGTTAGAGAAGCCGGAGATGCCGATACTTCGGGAGACGCCGGACCAGATTTATCAACGGATGGCGAACCGGATGGAAAAATTGGCTGAGCAGCGCGGGAATACGCCGCCTGCTACGGAGGAAGGGGAAATCTACTATGATCTGGGCTACCCGATTGCGGAGGAAATCAGCGATCAGCAGCAGCTTTTGGAATATGGATTTCTACAGAGATTCCTTCCTTGGGCGGACGGAGAGTTTTTGGATGCAATCGGCGTATTCTTTGGACTGCAAAGGAATGTGGCAGAAGAGGACGATGTCTACAGACAAAGGCTGATCGACAGGGCTCGAACAGAAGAAGGGGACGGACGCAGGCAAGACTATGAACGCTGGACCCGAAATGTTGAGGGTGTAGGGGGAGCAGTCGCCGTCGAGAAAGCACGACACGATTTGTCTATTGATGTGTACATTACGGACTTGGCTGGTCAGCCAGCTACACCTGCGCTGGCACAACAAGTACGGACGAAGCTGGAAGACAAGCGACGCGCGCTGCACGATCTCCAAATCCATCCTGCAAAAGTGTTTCCGGTAGCCGTAAATGTGAAAGTAATTACGCGTCCAGATGGAGATTTGGCAAAGATTCAAGAACAGATCATCAAGCAAATCCAAACCTATTTAAAAGGGCGTTCGCAGATCGTATACCAGCAGATCGGTGCGCTCTTTTTCGTGGATGGCGTGACGGATTTTACAGGCTACACCTTAAACGGTGCGGAATTGAATTTGTCGGTGCCTGCTGACTCTGTATCGACACTAACCATGGTGGTGACCACATGATACCTGAGCGTTATAGACGCATGTTACCACCGCAGTGGTACGAGAATGACATGGCAGAGTACCATTTCGAAGGTTCCGCAGCAGCAATCGACTCTTTTGATACGCAACGCGAAGACATCCTACAGCAGTTTAGCCCATGGTCAGCTACCTGGGGGCTGGATGTCTGGGATTGGATTTATTTCGGGAGAAAGCAATTGCTGAGTGTTGAGGAACGGAGAAAGAATATCATGCAAAAGCACTGGTCGTATCTTGGATTTACTCCAAGCGTGCTGCGTGCAATTGGTTTGAGTTCATCCGCATTTCAACAAGTCCAGATGGTCGAAGATTTCGAGAAGAAAGTCATTCGCTACGTTTATCCGATGGAGGATCGATTTGATACAAAGAACGCTGTTCAAGCAGTGGAGAGGATCAGACCAGTACATTGTAATGGTGTTGCCTTTGAACCTGTTGTGTCGGAGAAGATCGAGCTGCGAGATGTCTTAGTGGTTGGGATTAAGGAGTACCACAAGGTCAGTGAATTTCGTGTAGGGATGACACCAATAAAGCGCTACGAGGAGGTCGTGAAATGATCCTGCCAAGCTATCTTCAAACTGTTCGGAATGACTTGCTGGCTAGGGTGTCGGGCGGCGACATTTTGATAAACGGCTCAGTTTCAGTGCCTGTACAGGCCGTGGAGATTGCTTCGCATCCGACTACGGGCACACAAGACGGAATTGCATTACAGGTATCTGCCCAGCATGTAACCAGCGTGCCAGTCATCACGGATGTGAAATTGCGGACAAAAACTGGAGCCGTGGTTGCCGAAAAGACAGGAGCCTTTGAAATGAATGAGGCGCAGTTTGTAAACCTTACCTTTGTTATTGAAGCACGAGGAGGGATGTAAGTGTCGTACAACGCCAAGACCGATTGGAAACACGATGATCCAGTTACCGAACACGATATAAACCGTTGGGAATGTGGGATTGCTGATGCTGACGCAGAGCTCGCTGTGCTCAAAGCGGATGTCTCGAACTTGAAAGTGCGGGTGAATACGATCGAATCCACCTTGCCGGACGGATTTGTACACAACAATTTTAACGATGATTTGTCCACTATCAGCTCAATTAGGATTATTCGGGGCTACTACAACGAGGCACAGAGTCGGTTGGAGGTTTAGATGGGAGATACAGGAACGTGTCGCAATAACGGACATACGTACCAGTTCCTTCTGACGCGATATTGCGACACGATAGAGGTCAGAAATCTTGTTGGTGACTTACAAAGGAGTGATATTTAGTGCCTCGCGTAGAAATAAACTGGAATGACTATTTGTTCGCTGCCGACATAAGTAGCAAAGAGCCTACTACTACGATGGTTGACCGCAGCAACATGTTATTAGATGGCGGACCTGACATCCGTAGGATATTGTTTAATAGCAATTTCGGCAAGGTTCCTAACAACGCGATAATTGACAAAGCGACAATTAAGTTGATGCAATACAACGGATACGCCGGAGGTCATATAGCCGCGCACAGATTAGACCAAGCTATTCCACAAAGGGTAACTTGGGACACGTCCCCACGGTATAACCCAACTCCGGCAACCAGAACCGCGGGAATAGCAGGGAGTTATGTGTATCAAGAGGTTGACGTTACGCCAATTGTCCAAGAGTTCGTGGACAATAGATATCCGAATTACGGAATCATGCTCAAGAACGAGAGTGAAATACAAACTAACAGTCGGGTAATTTACAGACCCAACGACCCGCAGTCCCACTATCGACCAACCTTGGTCGTTGACTACACAATCCCTTCGACGAACAAGAAACAAGTTGAGCACATTACAACCGATTATGTTTCTCAGGGAGTATCGGGATTTCATGAACACGCTACAAAAATGCCTGACGGAGCAATTGCCGGCGACTACGTATTCGTATACAGTTCTATTAATTATTCCGACGCTACAGCAACACCTGAAAACGGTTGGTCTATACTCACATCGAAAAAAACAAACATGGGTTTTTCTATTTATGTCTTTTATAAAAAGTTGACTGGAAACGACTTACCCTTGAAGTATACGACCGGAGCGCCAGCGAGCACGACGGATATCGGTATGGTATATAGAAATGTAAAGTCTATAAAACATTTCTCGATTGCTTACTACACTGGCACACATGTGTTCTACCCAGAGTTTGACATTGTAACGGACACGGACAATAACCTAATGACCGGGCTTGTTATGGCTAGTAGCAACAGTTATACATTCAATCCTATGTACGCTAGTCAAATGTTTTACAAGAATTTCTTAAATGGATATTCGGTGAACTTAGCAGGAAGGTACTTGTATCAAACGAGAAACTTAAATGCTGGTTCTGCAGGAATGACTACAGGCACGAATACACAAGGGTCATATTTTTCTTTGGTCTTGGAGCCAATGTCCAACACTCCTCCAACTGTCACGCTTACGTTTCCTTCTGATAATCAGACATTGGTGGAAGGTAGCACTTACAAGCTGGAGGGCACCGTATCCGATGCAGACGTTGGAAACGTTCTGTCTGTCAAATATTCCATAGCTGGAGGGCCAACGCAGAGTATACCTGTAGGCACGACTGACGGCGTGAATCTACTGTCGTTTTCCAAGACGCTGACATACTCCCAGGGGCGTTTCTGGGAAGGGCAGAAAGAGGTTTCGGGTTTATTGCCAACGGAGACAACATCTATCCAAGTGTGGGCATACGATGGTTTGGATGATTCTGCCATGGTGAAACGGAACTTCACGATCCAGCAAGAAGATGGCAAACTATATGTTCCAGTGAACGTAGTATCGTCGGCTTTCTTAGTTTCGAAAATGGCTCGGCCTGTCCGGTTGAGCAACGGATGGTTGGTAGGAGCGGTACATCAAAGTGGAACAGCGATAAGAGTATACAAGTCGCAGAATAATGGTAATACATGGTTATCGTTGACTGACGTTACTAACGCGAACCCAGTGAAGTTTGCACTAACATGCAAGGGGACCAGAGTTTATGTACTGACGTTATATAACTCATACACGTCCATTGTTCATTTCGACGTCATAGCACCGCACAATCAACTTGTCACTACTGTCGACACTATGCAAGGTCCTTCCGGTGGTGGTTCTATTTTCACCACCCCAGACGGCACCAACTTATGGTGGGCAACGTCGGGTACAACCGCTATTTATCCATACAGTAATAACATTCGTGCTGGTTCTGTGCCAATTTTGCAGGACGGAACGCTGGGGAAGCCGAGTACTGTTCATCAACTTGGGATTCAAAACAATTCTTCCTCAAATTTAAAAAATCCAACCGTAGCAACTTTACCAAACGGAAGTCCATGTATCATTGTTGACTGGACTAACGCTTCAACATCATTAATCTTTGGATATTACTGGAATGGAACCGCATTCGGAAGTAAATCTATTTTTACTACAAACGTACCCCAAACTCAGTCAAGTCCAGATGTATGTACTACACCAAATGGCAAGCTGCACGTTTCATGGCACGGAACAGACTCCAGCGACACCGTTAACCCATGGATCAGGTACAGTAACTCAGTAGACGGCGCAAACTGGCTACCAACACCCAAGAAGCTCGTTACAGGTAGAAACGCGAGTATCACCAGCGATAAAAACGGCAAGCTGATCATTACCTACGAAGATGGCGGTTACATCAAGCGGATTGAGTCCAGCAACGAGTTCACATCATTCAGCGGTCCGTTTGTGGACGGTAAAGGCACCAATCCAGCAACGTGCTATGACCAGTCCTTCCAAACAGATTTCAGCATTCCATCGACGTTTTATCAAGCGGCTGGCGAGGTAAAATATCGGGGTGTCCTGAACCTCAACAAACGTCCTGTCGTTACACTGGACACGCCTGACAATCAGACTTTGACCGAAAACTCAACTCTCCAAGTAGTGGGTCAGTCAAAAGACGAGGACGCAGGAAACGTAATCACTGTATGGTACAAAATCAATAAAGGACCTGTTCAGGCGGCTGCATCAAGCATATCGGATGGTAGCACACCTATTTTGTTTGACAAAAGTTTGACTTATCGCAACAAGCGGATTTACCTCGTAGATACAGACATCACAGGCGTTGATCTTGCCGAGAACACTGACCATCACCTAATTGTGTGGGCCGAGGACAACAAACAGGGTGAGAGCTTGGAGGTCATTCGGAACTTCAAGGTCGTTTGGAATCGTCCTCCGGTAATCGATGGCGAAGACAAAGAACTCGGCGTTTTCATACAGCCTCCAACGGTGAACTATTCTGCCACCGATCCAGAGGGTAATACTTTCACTTTTAGCGAGTATCTGAACGGGAAACAAATCAGGTCGTTTACGGGTGTGCCAGGGCAGCAGTACACTTTTGAAATCAGCTATGACGCGTGGCTTCGCCTTAAATTAGACGTGCAACATCAAATCAAGATAGTTGCTACTGATAGAGCGGGAATCTCTTCTGAACGGATTTACACATTTACCCGAACAGAATCACATATCGAATTCAAGCTCAACTTCAACAGCCCAGATGTACAGGGGCATTTCATTCTGGACGGTATGCCGCAGCGGGTACTCGTAACGCTGGAGAAGTACATCCCGGAAGGTGCCTCCATCGAAAGTGTAAAGGTCTGCAACAATGCATTGGATGATGTGCCGACATGGGAAGATTGCACGGGCGCTGTAAAGGGGAACCGTGGTTATCTTTTTACGAATAAAACGAAGACTGCTGCAAATTGGGCGATCAATTTATGGGTAGTAATTGCTAAAGGAACAGCAACAGAGCGCGTCAGATTAAATGGTTACGGGGGTGCATTCGATTGATCAAAACACAGAACATAGCTCCGATATCGCAAATCAGGCAAAAACAAGAGCGAGACCCTGTTATGACAATGGGACAGGAGCTCTCCTCAATCAAAATTAGCAACATCCAAAAGGATGAGTTAATCCAAACAATGGGCGAACAGCTAGCCCAAGTTAAGCTTGAGCTCATCCAATTAAAAGGAGGTGCTAAGTGATGGCATTTTGGGAGTTGGCATTTAGCATGAAGTGGGTCACAGCAGATAAGCTGCGATTTGCTGTAAAGACTACATCCAATCCTTTTGGAGAAATCACGCCAGAGGAATTCAAGCAAATTACCAACCAAGATTATTAAACTACAAAAATTTAATACACAGAGAATTTGAGTCAGCCCCGTAACTAACGGGGCTATTTTTGTTCCCCCAAGGGGCGAGGAGGTACGAACTTATGAAACCCCTACACAACCTAGAAAGCATCGCAACCCCAGCAAACGCCTGGGCGACAACAACCGGTGCAATCGTGTCGCCCGCCTTTCACTATCTATACGGCATCAACCGCCAAGACATCCTAATTGTCCTCTTCTTCCTAATCGCTCTCGACTGGATCACAGGCATCTCCGCCGCCAAAAAAGACCAATCCTACTCATCCGACTACGGCCTATCCCGAATCCCACGCACTCTATTCCTCATGGCCCTACCAGCCGTAGCCAACCTCCTAGACCGCGTCATGGGTACACCAGGCTTCTTATTCTACGGCGTCACCTTCGGCCTCATCTACCACACCTGGACAAGCCTGACCGCCAATGCCCACCGCGCAGGCTGGCCGATGCCCAAATCCGTCGAGAAATTAGTCAGTGCCGAAATCAAGGCAAAGGCTGAGCGAGCCAAACGAAAGGAGTCCTAGTAAACTATGAAAATCACCGAGATGCTTCTGACCAACGAAAATTCCCGCCCGAAAAAGAAAATCGTCCCAAAAGGAGTCGTCATCCACTGGACGGCTAACGAACGCAGCGGTGCAAATGCCGCCGCCAACCGAAACTACTTCAACAGACCAACGACAGTCGCGAGCGCACACTACATTGTAGACGACAAACAAATCATTCGCTGTCTGCCCGAGGACGAGATGGGCTACCACGTCGGGGCGAAAACTTATTCACAGGCCGCCTTGACCAAATTGAGCAACTACCCGAACAACTGCACGATTGGGATTGAAATGTGCGTCAATGCAGATGGAAGCTATGAGAAAATGTACGAGCAAACAGTGGCACTGACTGCGGATATCTTGAAACGACATGGCTGGGGAGTCGAGCACCTGTGGCGTCATTACGACATTACGGGGAAAAACTGTCCGGCCTTTTTTGTCGTCAATACGACCGCTCAAACATATACGGGAATGTCAGCGAAGGACGCATGGGCAAAGTTTCAACAGGATGTCCACAGGTTTCTCACAGCTTATCCACAAAAACCACAGCCTGATGTGGATAAGTGCGCAGTTGAGCTGAGACTTACTTCCACTGGAAAATTAATCGATGATGTATCCTATGTACCCATCCGAATGATTGCGGAGGCAGTGGGTGGAGCAGTGGAATGGGAGCCTTCCACGCAAAAAGTGACCGTGAACGGACAGGAAGTCTCCTATGTAAACGACCAGGGAACTACTTTTGCGAAAACAAGAGAGCTGGCTGCCTTACTTGGATTGCAAGTGGAGTGGGACGAGTCGAGAAAAATGGTCGTATTAAAGAAATAAAAGAAAAAGCCGCAGATCCCGTCTGCGACTTTTCTATACATACTTTTACTCAATCAAAATTTGAACGATATCCGCTGCACTCAATACAGCGCTTGGCTTCGTCTCCTGCTCATTCAGACGAATATGCCCGTCCTTGATCTTGCGGACAATCTCACTGCGGCTCCAGCCTTCTATCTGTTCAGACAGCAGCTTGTCGAGTCTGAACCGAGCTTCTGCGCGCTCAATCCGAATCGTCACTTCCTGAACGCCCTTTTCCTGGTATTCATGCAAGGGGAGAGTAGGCAGCGGCGCGATTTCTTCACTAAACTCCGTATCTGGCACCTCCCGATGATCCGTAAAGGCTTTGTAGATGGCTAGCTTTTCGTTCCATGTATGATTTTTTTCGCATTTATAGATAGCGAAGCGATAGATGTTTTTGCCGTTAGCGTTGTGGCGGCGGATGTTGGTATCGAAAAAGAGAACGATTCGCCCGCAATTGCTGCAATGTCGCCGCACTGGCTGATTTTCATGATTTTCACGTAAAACCCACGTATGCTCGATGATATGCATGGTCCTTCACCTCGTGTAAAAAGTGAAAGGAACGCACCTGCTATTTGGATGTCCTGTAGGGCAGGCCTGTTTTTTGGACACAAAAAAACGGAGATTCCCCATAGCGAACCTCCGTTAGGATAAACACCTACAGATTTCGTTACGTTCCTTTGTAATGGGAAAAAAGGGCAGACTGCACCTGTGCGAAAAACAGTTTGTTTTCCGAAGGGCCAGCTATCCAGTTTTTTAGGCCATTACAAAGTAGTTGTTGGCATACGTAGTTACCGTACCTTTCCATCCAAATAGACGTGGAAAGAATATACCATATAATGGTTCAGTTTCCAAGGGGGATTGTATTGTTGACGACAGGCGAGCGAGTGGTTTTGACGCGTAAAGGAGCGGAGCCGTAGATTTGCTTCATCCAGGTTCGCGCTTCCGCAAAGTCACTCTCCCGATAGAGATGAAAAGCGGGATGGTGTGTATCCACAAAAAGGGACAAACCCAAAGCCTGAGCCCGGATGCAGAAATGACGGTCCTCGCCCCAGAAGCTCAGATTTGGAATTTGCTTAAAGCTGACACCAGCCTGCAGCGCTTTTCTGCGAATGAGGGTGCAAGCCCCTAAACCACCTACCTCATATACGCCGGGGACACGGAGTTGTCCGTAGAAAGCGTACTTCCGCAAGTATTGTTCTTCTAAGGAAATTTGTTCATGGCGTGCGCATTCGAATTGGGTGTATTCGTCTTTGAGCCACACCTGTGGGACGGGGACAGTATCTGGTGTCCAGCTCGTCCAGAAGATTTCAGATATGATCTCTTTTTCAGAAGCGAGCAAAACTTCCAAAGTAGTTGGCTGGAGAAGCAAATCCGAATCAATGAGGAAGAGGGCGTCGTAATCATGGAGTTTGGCGCGGGAGATGATTTCGTCCTTGAATCCACCGACCTTCCAGACGAGTGCGTCGCTCCAGTAGTGGGTCGTTTCATCGCATGTGTAAGGATGCAGGCTACCAGCAGCGGGGATAATGTCGACCTGTCCCGTGTGTTTTTCTGCAAAGTTTTGAAGAATTTTGCTCGATAGTGGATCGGTATTGTCATCTACGAACAAATAGTGCAACGTCAAGTTTGAGGTCGATAGCCTTTCTAACGAAAACAAAAACATCCGGAGAACATCTGGTTTCTGACAAACTGGACTTCCGATTAGCACACTTGTTTTCACGCTCATAGCACCACCTCTCGCTTTTGTGCGAAGTGCGAAGCATGCAGGGAGCTTGCTGTGTAATCGTAGACAAGGGATTCATGTGCCTTGCCCATGCGCTCCATGCATCGTCCCAAAAAGTGAAAAGCGTAAAAGCTCCCCATTCCTTGCTCACTAAAATGCTCCCACTGATTGTCCCCGATCTCTAAGCAATACTCGAAAGCCTTTATCGCCTCGGCATACAGACCATGCTCCATCAGGAAAACGCCTTTGTAAAAATGAAGGTCTACGTAATTGGGGTAGATTTGAATAGCTCGTGCAATCCCCGGCCATGCTCCGCGCATACTGCCATGCTGGAAAAGAATATCGAATTTCAGCTTGTAGCAAATAGACGGGGGAGGTTGTTTGGTGGTCAAAAAGCCTTTTATTGCTTGATTCACTAGTGTAAATGCATGCTCCAATTGTTTAGCGCGAAAAAATTCGTTTGCAAGATGGTAATCGCACCATGGGTCTTGTTTGGATTGCTTTCTTTCGTGACGTAAGAGCCTCAAGTTGCGCAAAGCTTTTTGTTTTCGTTGAACGGCAGCTTCCGTATATCCGAGATGGTGGATATGTACAGGTAGCAAAGGGACGGCGAGATCCCTAGAAACGGTGGTCGGCCATTGAAGCACTTCGTGAATGTCTCGCACAAATCGGAACCCTTTTTTGTTACGAAATAAGCGGATTTGCCCGGAGAGGAAGGCGGAGTGGTGCGAAGCTTGCACCTTTTGCGATCCAGTGTAATGGATCATTTTCATAAAAAAGGCGTCGCCTTTGCTCGCGCTCACAGCCTGACGAAGCACCCCCGTTTTTTCTTCCTGTACGATTTCATCCGCATCCAGCCATAAAATCCACTCTCCCTTGGCAACCTGCATTCCGGCGTTTCTCGCTTTCGCAAAGCTGTTTTCCCAAGGAATCTCCAGAACTTTCGCTCCGTATTTCCGACAAATATCCTGTGTACCATCGGTTGATCCTGTATCGACAACAATGATCTCGTCTACCACCATATGCACGCTGGACAGACAAGCTTCGATCTGGTCTGCTTCGTCTTTGACGATCATGCATAGGGAAAGGAGAGGCGGGCTCATTCGGATGATCACCTTCTTTTCGGTGTTGTCAGAACATATTGTTACACCATATTCGTGCGAGGTGATGGTTATGAAAGTACGGATACATAAAGGGGGAAGGAAGGAAATAGGATGTTGAGAAAATGATTTTCTGGGGAGGGGGCGATCTGCATGTTCACGGTTAGCTTGTGCATGATCGTTCGGGATGAGGAAGAATCACTCGGTCGATGCTTGTCGACGGTCTACGATTTGGTGGATGAAATCATCATTGTGGATACAGGGTCGACCGATCGAACCAAAGAAATTGCATTGACCTATGGTGCACATCTGTTTGATTTTACCTGGGTGGACGATTTTTCAGCAGCTCGTAACTTTGCTTTTGCGCAAGCCAAGATGACGTACATTTTTTGGCTGGATGCGGATGATGTGCTTTTGGAAGTGGATCGGGAACGATTTGCAGCACTGAAGGCCTTGGACAATTTTGATTACGACAGTGTCTCGATGCCGTACCACTTAATGGTAGATGAGCGAGGGAAGCCCGTTCACTATTTGCGAAGAAATCGCCTCGTCAGACGGAAGTGTAACTTTGTTTGGCATGGGGCGGTCCATGAGTATTTGGCTGTCGCGGGGGAAATTCTGCACAGTGAAATCGCCATTACTCACGAAAAAAATAAGCCGTATACAGACCGGAATTTGCAAATCTATGTAAGGCGCAAGGAAGAAGGCGAAGTTTTTGATCCGCGTGACCAATTTTATTTTGCAAATGAATTGTTCGATCATGCGAGGTACGAAGAGGCGGCTGAGCAGTATCAGTTGTTTTTGGACGGAGGTTTGGGTTGGATCGAGGATCAAATATGGGCGTGTCAGAAGCAGTCAGAGTGTTACGCTCACTTGAAGCAACCTGAAAAACAGATTCAATCTTTGACCAAGACACTCGCGATTGACCTTCCGCGTGCGGAGATTTGCTGCAGGATGGGGGCTTTTTTTGTGGAGAAGCAGGATTTCCCGAAGGCCATTTATTGGTACCGGCAAGCGACATTATTGGAGCGGCCACAAGGTTCCATGGGGAAGGTAGATGAATCAGCATGGACGTGGCTGCCGCATATACAACTATGCTACTGCTACGATCGGATCGGGGATCAACGAAAGGCAAAAATTCATCACGACATGGCAAAGCTGTATTACCCGACGCATCCAAGTGTAGCGTACAACGAAGCTTATTTTGCAAAACTGGAGCAACTGGATTGGGTAGAACAGTAGATGGCTATACTCCTTCTTGGTTGTAGGTATTGTATTTGGAAAATTGTTATTTGCACGGGTCTTCTCTACAAAAATGGAATCGATCCCCGTTGATTAAAGAAGGAGATTCTCCATCCGTTACTGGTAAGAGCTGCATGTCAGTTTGTTGGAATCCCTTTTTAGATTAAGGGGGATGGCTTCTTTTTTGGAGGAAGAGGATGAATGAAAACAAAGACCCCGTTTATGGTTTCGTAAAGCACTTCAATAACGATTACTCCTCGTATTGATTCCTCTAATGAATGAGCAACGGTTTCCTTTCTCCTTCTATTTTCTCGTAGTTGTCTGTAAGTGACGTTCTTTTTGTCCAATACTTTTTCAGGTGATTGGGAAAACAGTATGCCACGGCTTCTTGTGTAACAACTCATGAGGGAGGGGAAACATCCTTTTCAAAGAGGAGGAGAATCATGTCATTTCCAAATATACCGAATATCACCCCGACTATTCAGATAGGGCGTGACGATGCGCTCAATTTAATGTTGTCTTCTTTAGCTATGGAAGAGTTGGGGCTTAGTCATATTTTAAATGCGGAAGCTGAAAAAATTCAGTATGCACTCGGGACAATTCCCGGGCTATCTGGACCAGGAGCCACCATTTCGGATTTGCTCGCGTTAAACAAGAGTGTGCGGGACATGCTCGAAGCAACGACAAAGCAAGACCTGCTTTTGCAACAGAAGCTGGAAGCGGTGCTGGATGCTTCTGAATGTCCGGTAAAGAGGGTTACGGGGCCAACAGGGCCAACTGGACCGACGGGAGCAACTGGAGCAACTGGAGCAACAGGAGTTAGTGGACCGAGGGGACCAAGCGGAGCTACCGGGGCGAGAGGTCCGACGGGAGAGACTGGAACCACCGGAACCACGGGAGTAACTGGAGAGACCGGGGCAGCCGGAGAGACAGGAGCCACCGGAGCAACAGGAGAGACGGGGGCAACGGGAGCGTCCGGTTCAACTGGATCAACCGGAGCCACTGGAACCACGGGAGCGACTGGAGTAACGGGATCAACTGGAACCACCGGATCAACGGGAGGTACTGGAGCCACTGGAACCACCGGAGCGACTGGAGAAACCGGATCAACTGGACCGACGGGATCGACTGGATCGACTGGGGCAACGGGAGAGACCGGAGCAACTGGAACGACTGGATCCACCGGAGCGACTGGAACAACAGGAGAAACGGGAACAGCGGGAGCGACCGGATCAACCGGATCAAGGGGAGAGACCGGAGAGACCGGAACAACTGGAGAGACCGGAGTAACTGGAGCGACTGGAGCAACGGGAACAGCGGGAGTGACCGGAGAGACCGGAGCCACTGGAGAAACGGGAACAACGGGAGAGACCGGAGCCATCGGATCAACAGGAGAGACCGGATCAAGTGGAACGACTGGAGCAACAGGAGCTACCGGATCAACTGGTGCCACCGGACCAACGGGAACCACTGGATCAACCGGAGAGACCGGAGTAACTGGAGCGACTGGAGCAACGGGAACAGCGGGAGTGACCGGAGAGACCGGAGCCACTGGAGAAACGGGAACAACGGGAGCGACCGGAGCCACCGGATCAACAGGAGAGACCGGATCAAGTGGAACGACTGGAGCAACAGGAGAGACGGGAGCGACCGGAGCGACCGGATCAACCGGAGCAACGGGAGCGACTGGAGAAACCGGAACCACCGGAGCAACGGGAGCGACTGGAGAAACCGGAACCACTGGAGCTACCGGATCAACGGGATCAACTGGAACCACCGGAGCCACTGGAGCGACTGGAGCCACCGGATCAACTGGAGCAACTGGAGAGACCGGAACCACCGGAACCACCGGAGTGACTGGATCAACCGGAGAGATCGGACCAACCGGAGCAACGGGAACAACTGGAGAGACGGCAGCCACAGGAACGACAGGATCAACGGGAGAGACCGGAGTAACCGGAGCGACTGGATCCACTGGATCCACTGGATCGACTGGAACCACCGGAGTAACGGGAGAGACCGGAACCATCGGAGCTACAGGATCCACGGGATCCACTGGCACCACCGGAGCAACGGGAGCGACTGGATCAACCGGAGAGACCGGAGTCACAGGCGCGACTGGATCCACTGGAGAGACTGGATTAACCGGAGAGACCGGACCAACAGGAGCCACAGGAACGACAGGAGCAACGGGAGCGACTGGAGCCACCGGAGCAACGGGAGAGACCGGAACCACCGGAACCACCGGATCGACTGGATCAACCGGAGCAACTGGATCCACGGGAGAGACCGGATTAACTGGAACCACTGGAACCACTGGAACCACCGGAATGACCGGAACGACCGGAACGACCGGAACGACTGGAATGATTGGAACGACTGGAATGACTGGAGCGACTGGAGAGACTGGAGCGACTGGAGAGACTGGATCGACTGGAACCACCGGAGAGACTGGAGCCACCGGAGAGACCGGATCCACCGGATCGACTGGAGCCACCGGAGCCACTGGAGCCACTGGAGAGACCGGATCCACTGGAGAGACCGGATCCACTGGAGAGACCGGTCCAACAGGAGCCACAGGAACAACTGGAGCAACGGGAACCACGGGATCAACCGGATCAACAGGAGAGACCGGAACCACGGGAGCGACCGGAGTAACCGGAACCACTGGAACCACTGGAACCACTGGAACCACTGGAACCACTGGAACCACTGGAACCACTGGAACCACTGGAACCACTGGAACCACTGGAACAACCGGAACGACTGGAACGACTGGAGCGACTGGAGCGACTGGAACGACCGGAGCAACCGGATCAACCGGAGTGACTGGATCACCGGGATCACCGGGATCAACAGGAGCAACTGGAACTACGGGATCAACCGGAGTGACTGGGGCAACGGGAGAGACCGGAGTAACTGGAGCAACTGGAACCACCGGAGCAACGGGAGAGACTGGATCAACCGGAGCCACTGGAGAGACTGGAGCCACTGGAGAGACTGGTGCAACTGGTGCAACTGGAACAACGGGAGCGACTGGGACAACTGGAGTGACGGGGGCAACAGGAGAGACCGGAGCTACCGGATCAACTGGTGCCACCGGACCAACGGGAACCACTGGATCCACCGGAGAGACCGGAGTAACTGGAGCGACTGGAGCGACTGGAACAACTGGAGAAACGGGAACAGCGGGAGCGACCGGAGCCACCGGATCAACAGGAGAGACCGGATCAAGTGGAACGACTGGAGCAACAGGAGAGACGGGAACCACTGGATCCACCGGAGTAACCGGATCAACCGGAGCGACTGGAACCACTGGAGCAACAGGAGAGACCGGATCAACAGGATCAACAGGAGCCACTGGAACCACGGGAGAGACTGGATCAACAGGATCAACAGGAGCCACTGGAACCACGGGAGAGACTGGATCAACAGGATCAACAGGATCAACAGGAACAACAGGAACAACAGGAACAACAGGAACAACAGGAACAACAGGAACAACAGGAACCACCGGATCAACCGGAGAGATCGGACCAACCGGAGCAAGGGGAGAGACCGGAGTAACGGGAGCGACCGGAACCACCGGAGCTACAGGATCCACGGGAGCAACTGGAACAACCGGAGCCACCGGATCAACGGGAGAGATCGGAGCTACTGGATCCACTGGAGAGACCGGAACGACCGGAACGACTGGAACAACCGGAGCCACCGGAACGACTGGAACCACCGGATCAACGGGAGAGACCGGAACCACAGGAGAGCTTGGAACGACCGGAACGACTGGAACGACTGGAACGACTGGAACGACTGGAACGACTGGAACGACTGGAACGACTGGATCCACTGGAGAGACTGGAACCACCGGAGAGACCGGAGCAACCGGAGCAACCGGGGTAACTGGATCAAGTGGAGAGACCGGACCAACCGGAGCCACGGGAACAACTGGAGAGACGGCAGCCACAGGAACGACAGGAGCCACTGGAGCGACTGGTGCCACCGGATCAACGGGAGAGACTGGTCCAACAGGAGCCACAGGAACAACTGGAGCAACGGGAACCACGGGAACCACGGGATCAACCGGATCAACAGGAGAGACCGGAACCACGGGAGAGACCGGAACCACTGGAACAACCGGAACAACCGGAACGACTGGAGCGACTGGAGCGACGGGAATAACCGGAGAGATCGGATCGACTGGAGCCACCGGAACCACCGGAGCCACGGGAACAACTGGAGAGACTGGATTAACCGGAGCGACCGGACCAACAGGAGCCACAGGAACGACAGGAGCAACAGGAGCCACAGGAGCCACAGGAACGACAGGAGCAACGGGAGAGACTGGAGCCACCGGAGCCACCGGAGCAACTGGAGCCACCGGAGCAACTGGAACCACCGGAGCCACGGGAGAGACCGGAGTAACCGGAGCGACTGGATCAACTGGAAAGACCGGAACCACGGGAGAGACCGGAGTCACTGGAGAGACTGGATTAACCGGAGAGATCGGACCAACCGGAGCCACGGGAACAACTGGAGAGACGGCAGCCACAGGAACGACAGGATCAACGGGAGAGACCGGAGTAACCGGAGCGACTGGATCCACTGGAGAGACCGGAACCACGGGAGCGACTGGAGCCACCGGAGTGACTGGAGCAACAGGAACTACGGGAGAGACCGGAGTCACTGGAGAGACTGGATTAACCGGAGAGACCGGACCAACCGGAGCCACGGGAACAACTGGAGAGACGGCAGCCACAGGAGCAACTGGAGCGACTGGAGCCACTGGAGCGACTGGGACGACTGGAGCCACTGGAGCGACTGGGACGACTGGAACGACTGGAGTGACTGGAACAACCGGAGCGACCGGAGCGACAGGAGCCACCGGAGCAACTGGGGTAACTGGATCCACTGGAACCACCGGATCAACGGGAGAGACTGGAGCCACGGGAGAGACCGGAGCCACTGGAGAGACTGGATCAACCGGAGAGACCGGACCAACAGGAGCCACGGGAACAACTGGAGCCACCGGATCAACCGGAACGACCGGAGCCACTGGAACCACCGGAGCCACTGGAGCCACGGGAGCCACGGGAGCCACGGGAGCCACGGGAACCACCGGAGCAATGGGAGAGACCGGATCAACCGGAGCCACTGGAACCTCGGGAGCGACCGGAGCAACCGGGTTAACTGGAGCAACCGGAGAGACCGGGTCAACGGGAGTCACGGGAACAACAGGAACAACAGGAACAACAGGAACAACAGGAACAACAGGAACAACAGGAACCACTGGAGCGACTGGAGCAACTGGATCAACCGGAACGACGGGAACGACTGGGACAACAGGAGCGACTGGAACGACTGGAACGACCGGAACGACTGGAGCGACCGGAGCCACCGGAGCGACCGGAGCCACGGGAACGACTGGAACGACTGGAACGACTGGAACGACTGGAACGACCGGAGCCACCGGAGAGACCGGCCCCACAGGAGCGACAGGTACAGTCTTCACCAACATCAACGCCTTCGGGGCCAACACCTCAGGAGCTCTCATAGCAGTAGTCCTAGGAGGAACGAATATCCCTCTACCGAACAACCAGGTGTTAGCAGGTGGCATTACGGTGAATATGGCCAATACGGTATTTACAGTTCCGTCTGCAGGCAACTATTTAATTTCGTATTCCATTAATACAACAGCTGCCTTACTGGTTAGCTCGAGGATCTTGATAAATGGGACGCCATACACGCCAACTATCATCGCACCAGCTGTATCACTTTCATCGTTCAATAATACCGTCATCGCCCCTCTCACCGCTGGAGCCACAATCACGCTGCAACTGTTTGGATTATTGGGATCAGCTACCCTTCTGACAGGGGCTGGAGCGACCTTGACGATTATAAAAATAAGTAATACGTAGTATGCAAAAGGAGCTACGATGACAAGTAGCTCCTTTCCCTTTGTTATTTCTTTTTCGTTAAAATAGTAAAAATATTTAGTTAATTAACAACAATAATAGTATAATAGGTTGGAAGGGGATTTGCCTATTATTCGGAGTGGGGATAGATGCCGATGGATGACTTGGCAGTATATTTGGACGAGCACGAGGCAACGATCGTAAAAGAATTCAAGCGACGAATTGCCGTTTCGGACAGTGATCAATACAAGGGATTGATCCATCTGAATGGGCGAGCACTGTATCGTATGGTTATTGAATATTTTCGTTCGGAAATCACTCTTGAGGATATTAAAGAATTGGCTTACAAGGTCGCATATGAACGAAACCGGGCAGAGACCAACATTGGCGATTTCGTTTCCAACGTGTGCATGGGCCGAGAAATGGTTATCGATCTTCTCCAAAAAGGTCCGTTTACGCCTGCCGCTTTAATGCCTGCCTTATTGAAAATAAACGAATGCTTTGATGTCTTTTTGGTTCACGCTGTTTTCAAATACACCGACCTCAAAGACAACGATTTAGAAGAGAAGAAGCTATTTATCGAGCGTTCTCACAAAGACAGGCTCACGATCCTGGGGCAAATGGCGTCCAGCTTCGTCCATGAATTCCGAAATCCGCTTACTTCCATTATGGGATTCTCTCGTTTGTTGAAAGAAGATTATCCGAATCTCCCTTACGTAGAGATTATTGAAAATGAGCTGCGACAATTGAACTACCGGGTTTCGCAGTTTTTGCTGGTCTCGAAAAAAGGAGCGGTCTATAAGCAAATGGAGGTTTTTAGCGTTTGGGAGTTGTTCGATGAGATTCTTTCCTTCCTCTATCCGAATATCGTTGACGTGAATGTGGATATCAAATGCAGTATCGATCCTACCTTTCAACTAAAAGGCTACAAGGATGAGATGAAGCAGGTGTTTATCAACATCATTTCCAATGCGCTGGATGCGTTACATAAAAAAACAGGCGATAAGGAGATTGTCATTGAGGTGTCCCAAACGCCTGACAGGTCCTTGATTACCGTTTCCAACAATGGATCACCAATTCCACCTGACCTGCTCTCGGTTATTTTTGAACCGTTTTTCACAACGAAGGAGCTCGGTACTGGAATTGGCTTATACGTCTGCAAAGAAATCATTGAGCGGCACGGAGGAACGATTGCGTGCGAGTCTACTGATCAGCAGACGAATTTTTCTATGCAGTTCAAGCCCTGTGACACATGTACAAGTGGCTTGATGTCGATGAGTCAGCACATCTAATGCCACAAAAAAAAGCGACCTATCCATGAAGGCACGATCGTTAACAGACGTGCAGCATGAATAGGTCATTTTTTTGTGAAAAAGCTGTTTATTTGCTAGCGTGAAGCTGCCTGTGTGTTTGTCGTATGGTTTTGGAGATACGCTCCAGTTTGTTTACCAGCCAGACCAGCATGAGCGCCAACAAACAACTGCACCCGATAATGACGAGCAAGTACAGCAGCGAGTACCACGTGTTTTCAAACAGCCAAGCGACCTCGCCGTATTTTTCAAACAGATAATCTTTGAACATGATCAAAAAAGCAGAGTGGAACAAGAAAATAAAATACGTCAGCCCTTTTCGAAACTTGATGTGCAAACGATCGACGCGTTCCAGAAAGAAGACCATGAGCACGAGAAATGACAGAAGCGTGGCGAAGACAAAAGTCAAATGGACAGCCACATACAGCTTGTTTGAGACAACAAAAAACATCGCAGCCGCAGTGGAAACACCCGTCATCAGCGTCAAGATGGAGCGGTTGTTTCGCAAAAAGGAAAGGATCGATTCACGGTACCAATACAACACGTGCCCCATGTACAGGGTAAAAATCCAGCTCGGGAGCATATGGCGCGTGGTAAGCCCGAACCAGCCCTGATGGATAAAGTTGATGTACACGTACTGAATACCGAGCAAAATCCAAATGACATACAAAATGTTGCGCTTGGTGATCACACGGCGAAACAGATAAGCAAAAATATAATACTGGCAAATCATAAACACAAAGTACAGATGGTCACCCGTTTTGCCTAAAACAATGTTCGTAAAGTCCTGGGCAGTATGAGGCATCCCTTTTTTCAACAAGTAATGGTACAGGACACCAGAGACTAAATAGGGAACAAAAATATACAGAAGTTTCCCTGAAAAAAACTCGCGAGCAGTAGGGCTCTTGGCTTCTAAAGAATAAGCAGTCAAATAACCGGTGGCGATCGTCAACAGGACAGTGCCGTAGCGACTGATCTGATTGAGGGCCACGATCCAAAACGGATCTGTAAAAGAAAGGGCAGAAGCCGTGAAATGACCGACTACAACGAGAAAACTTGAGAAGAGCTGGATGTAAAACAGAGATTTCAAGATTTTTGAATCTGTATACATTTCGATATTCTCCATTTCATCGTTTGTCGGCTGACGTTGTCGCTCAAACAATAAACTGTGAATGGTTTTTATGATAATAAAGTTTTCTTTGATTCGTATTTGGACAGGGGAGGGGAGTTTTTGGAAAGGGAAAAAAGAAAGAAAGCCACACCCGCGCGCGTAGCTTTCGCACGAGTATGGCTTTCATACATTATTTCGGATTCTTTTTCATTTCATCGATGGTCTCACTGACCACAATCGCCAAATCGTCATTGCCAAACAGCGACAATACACCAAGGAGAGTCGCATCAGGAATGTCCTCTGCTTCTTCTTTGGGTACGGTATTGTCCAGCATTTGAGCGAGTAACATATTTTCCCCTTGAGCGGGGTAAGCGCGGCGGTATAATTCGCGTGCATCTAGACCGTGATTCACACACCATTGGGCAAAAACGAGAATCATCATGCCCTCGTCGCGCTGATAGGCTTGAATCACTTGATCTTCCATCTCTTTTCGGTTCATGGGCATACTCCTCTAACATTCGTACGTCATGAATTTATTGTAGAGAAGAGGAAGAATACCCGCAAGAAAAAAGAAAAGAACGACTCAAGAGTTCCGCCTGCTGCTGTGATTGGTTAGGACCGGCAGCATGCGCGTATCTTTTACCATACTAGAATGGCAAAAGGGGCAGCTCGGGCTCTTATCAAAGGAAAAGTTATCTCTCATCCAGCACGTACAGCCCTCATTACTGCACGTCCATACATCTGTTTCCTCTTCTTCGACTGGAACGACTGCTTTTTTTGAGAAATACACATGAACTCCTCCTTTGCAGGGCAAAAGTGCACAAAGTAACCTCTATTAATGTGTGATGGAAAGCGCATGAATATACCAAGATTTTCTTTGCTAGAAGGTAAAAATAAACAGGCCGCGCATGCATAGCCGCAGCCTCTTTTGTCCATTGCCATCTTTATTGTTCATCGGGAATGAAGATTTGTCCCGTTGCTTCTTGATTCGTGATGGCCAGCAAAATCGCTTTAGACAAGGTATCTGGATGATAAGGCTTGATGAGATAACCGGTTGCTCCCAGATCAAATGCCTTTTTCTTTTCCTCAAAAGCACTGGAGATCACGATCGGAATGGTCCGTAAATCCGGGTTTTTCCGTATTTCCTCAATGACCTTCCAACCACTCTCGCCGTCCTTCAAGATAAGGTCAAGTACGACAGCATCCGGTCGCAGCTCCTCGATTGCAGTTACTGCTTCAGTCGCCGTAGAGAAGGAATTGACACGGAATCCAGAGCTCGTCAACTCATCACGCAACAGCTCGGTTAAGTTCAAATCGTCTTCGATGATCACAACGTTTCCATTGCATTGACTAGTTGGAGAGACTACCTCCTCCGTCCCCGCTAGATAGCTGGGGGACAAATTGTGCTCAGCCAGCGGAAGGGTAACTGTAAATGTACTACCTTTGCCCGATTCGGACGTAACGGCAACTTCACCATGGTGCATATGGACGATCTCCCGAACAATAGCGAGACCCAGTCCTGTACCGCCGATCTCGCGGCGATCGGAATTATCTACACGGTAAAATTTGGTAAACAGGTGAGGGATGGCTTCGGAAGGAATGCCTAGTCCTTCATCCTGGACCACCACGAGCAAGCGATTCCCATCTTGTCGACAGCTCACCCGGACATGGCCACCATGCGGGGAGTATTTGACGGCATTACTGATCAGATTCATAAATACTTGACGCAGCTTGGCTTGGTCTCCATAAACAACGGTTTGCTCCGTTTGCAAATCGAGTTCAAATCGATGGAGAGGGGACTGGACTCGATAAAGTCCGAAAATATCTCGAATCACTTGATCAATCGCAACATTCTCTGGCTCATACGTCTGTTTGCCGGATTCCATGCGTTGCAAATCCAAGAAATCGTTGATGAGCGCAGTCAGGCGAGTCGCTTCTTGATAAATGGTCGCTATGTATCGCTGTTGACGTTCGGGCTTGAGTTCTTTCGTTAACAGTAGCTCCGCAAAGCCGAGCACACTGGCGAGAGGAGTACGCAGCTCATGGCTGACCGTACTGACGAATTCCGATTTCATTTGGTCGATCTCGTATTCCTTGGTGAAGTCACGGTAAACGAGCAAGGTACTCCATTTCTCTTGGTTCCGGTACAGTGGCTCTGCATAGAGCTGAATATAGCGTACTTGCGGTCCGGTCATCTGAAACACAATACTGCCAGAAGGAATAGCACCTTCGTCTAAAACGACAGATCTGACATACTGAATCAGCCGATCAGGCTCATCGGTTCGACTCTGTAGATGGGAAAGGAACTGTTCCAAGTCAAATCCTTGCGAAGCGAGCTGATGGTCGTAACACAAGAGCTCACAAAAATTCCAGTTCACCTGAAGTGTTTCTCCACTCAGATCAATAAGCTGAATGCCTTCTTGAACAGAATCGAGCATATCCTGCGTCATTTTACGCTGCCGCTCTGTCTCCTCATACATCGCGAGCTTGTCGAGTGCCAAGGAAATCTGCTTGGCGATGCCGATGATGACTTGTAGCTCCTGATTCGTGAATTTTCGACCGATACGGGAGCAGATGATACATGCAACGATTGTCTGTTGGGCATCTAGCACTGGGAGGTAAAGCTCAAATGTTTGTGACATTTCTTCCGTGTAGCCGCGCTCAGCGTCAGTGCTTTCACGCATCAGGACATATGGCAGGCCCGTTTCCCTGATTCGTACGAACGGACCATCATCCAATCCATTGCGCAATTGCTCCAGACCATTCTGCGAAACGCCAAAGCTAGCTGCGTCCCTGTCAGTGTTCAACATGACGATAACACCTTTATCGGCATCCATGACTTCAGTTATATTGCGAATGATACTGGACAGTAGCTCGCTTTTATCCAGCGTATTCGACAAAGAGAGGATGAAACGGTTTTTCTTTTCCAAGTACCGTTCGTTTTCCTCCATCTTGCCCAATGCTTCTTGCAACTCTTCTTGCTGCATCATCAGTTCATCCTGCTGGGCTTGCAGCTCTTCGTTTTGCGCCATGAGCACTTCTTCTTTGGCTTGAATTTGCCTGATCAAATAGTCGAGGGAGCGGGAGAGTCTACCGATTTCGTCAATTCTGTTCAAATCCTGCAAAAGAGGTGTACCGCCATTAGCGAACTGTTCAGCATTTTGGGATAGACGAACCAACGGCCTGCCGATATCCCGCGTAGTTTGAATGGTGACTATTACCATGATCACCAGCACCATCAGCGAGTACACGAGAAACCAGGTGCTTAGCTGTGACAACTCTTCGAACAGTAGTTGGTTTTTCGTATATAAAAGCTGATCGTGCTCTTCCTGATACCGCCCGGCGTATTTAAGTAGGTTGTTCACTTCCTGATTCACGCCACTGGCCGAAGCTTTTCGCAGGGATTCAAAGTCTCCGTTCTTTGCATAACTCGAAAAAGTAGGAAACACATTGGCGAAAAAGTTCGTGAAGAAAGATTCGATCGAAGCGACAAGCGCTTGCTCCTCATCATTGAGCGGAAGCTTCTTAAATTTATCCAGCGCTTGTTCCAGCTTCTTTTTCTCAAGAAATAGCTCATTGTACTCAGATGGGCTCAAGAAAGCGTAATAACCCCTTGCGCGAAAAAAGATCTGGTTCGTGTGCTCAGCGATGTCTGCGACCAAATTTTGTTTTTCCTTGGTATTGTATATCTCCGTCTGATAATGGGTTAATGCGTTGCTATTCAAATCTTGAACGATGCCAGCGCCGGCAATCAGCAGTGACAGAAAAAGAAGCATCATCGCCATGAAGCGACGTGTGATGCTTTTTCTGATAAACGCCCAGAACCCCGTCATGCGAGCATTTCCTCCACTTTCCGGACAAGATCCATCGGGCTAAAGGGCTTCGGCATAAAGTCATCGGCACCAGCTGCACGCATTTTCTCCTGTTCGGCATGTTGACTTTTTGCCGAGAGGATCAGGACCTTAACTGCCTTTTTGTCGTCCATCTGTTTGAGCTGCTGCAATACTTCATAGCCTGTCAGCTTAGGCATCATATAATCTAAAATGATCAAGTCGTACTCATTTTGACCGATTTTTTGCAGGGCTTCCTCTCCATCGCAAGCGATATCGAGCTCATGTCCCTCATCCTCGAGCGTGTCGCCAATCAACATGCGCAACACGGCTTCGTCTTCGGCCAGCATAATCGTTGCCATCTCACTACCTCCTTACAACATTCGCTTAACCAGTCGCTTGATGCGAGCCTCCAGTTCGCGTGTACGGAATGGCTTGGTCATATAGTCGTCAGCACCGAGCTGAAGGGCACGGACAATGTCTTGCTCTTCTGTACGACCTGTTAGCATAATCACCGTATATTTCTTGGCATTCGGCAAATTCCGGATTTTCTGGAGAACCTCGAGGCCATCCATCTGTGGCATCATCCCGTCTAAAATAACGAGATAGGGTTCGTGTCCCTGATGCCAGGTGGAGTCAAAAAAAGCTGCTCCTTCTTCGTAAGTCTGGATATCGACGTGTATCCAACCGTCAAAACTGGTTTTGATGGAATCGGCAAGCATCACGCGAATCATCGGATCGTCATCAATAATGGCGACCTTCAGTTTTACCTTAGGGGAGTCATGCGTTTCTGTGATTTGAGCGGTTTCAATCCGGCGCCGCCCTGCATTTTTGGCAGCGTACAAAGCAGTGTCCGCAGCTTCTACCCAATACGTATGCGGTTTATGAGGATCTTCTACTTGTACGATTCCACCGGAAAAGCTCAATGAAAACGTTCCTTCAGGAGCTTCGAACGTGAGCGAACAAAAAGCAGAGAGTATCTGCTCTAGGCGCATCTTTCCTGTCTGTACAGTCGTACGCGGCATCAGCAGGATAAATTCCTCTCCGCCGTACCGGAATAATACATCATGTTTTTCGGCGCTCTGCCCGATGAAAGCAGCAAAACGAGTCAGGACCTCGTCGCCAATCAGATGACCGTATGTATCATTGACCCCTTTGAAAAAATCGATATCTAAAAATGCCAGTGAGAAGGGGGTGTTGGTCCGATGGGCATCAGAAAGAAGCCGTTGGTACGTATCAACAAAAGAATTGCGATTGTTGACACCCGTGAGCTCGTCCAAAAACAAGATGCTGTTCATCCAGCGCTTCCGGCGAAGCTGGCGTTCGAGGCGTACGACCAGCTCTTCCATATCAAGCGGTTTGCACATGACGTCATCTGCGCCCAAACGATAGGCGTTCAGACGGGTCTCCCGTTCGCAATCGATGCTGATAATGGTCGTAGGCACGTATTGCTTCTTTATTTTTTCGCTAATTGTCTGCATCACTTGGAAGCCGTCCGTTTCCGGGATGTTCAAATCCAGAATGAAGCAGTCAGGGTTCATGTCGTGAAAATAGTCGAGAGCCTTATGAGGATAGACCGTTGCGATGACAGACCAATTGCGTTTTTCTAAATATTCTTTTAGATACATAAGCAGGGTGACGTCATCATCCAGGATGAGGAGCAAAGGTTGTTGCTCACAAGGGGATTCCCGGTGAAGAGCGGGGTTCTCGATAAAAACTTCCTGTTCGGGTCGCTTCTCGCAGCATAAGGTGATCAGCTCTTGCAAAAACGCTCGCCATTCACTCGTTGGCCAATTCTTGGCAGGCATGTCGTCCATTTGTTCCAAGAGAAGCTGAGACAGATCAGACAAGTCGATCAATCCAATCGTCCCGGCGGTCCCCTTTAACGAATGGAGAAAGCGATACAGATCATCATGAGAGACGGGAACCTCCTGGTCGTACCACGTCTCAATCTGTTTATGGATATTCGTAAGAAGCGTATCTCTGTACTTGATCATGTCGTACCGTCCCCCTGTGTTGGGATGGCGCAAGCAGTCGGTCGCTTGCGCCAGTTTGATCAAAACATCTACAATTTGGTATGGTACATGTAGCAGGGAGAAGGAAGGGCTTATTGTTGTAGGGAAAATCCTTCTTCAATCAGATATTGCTCTGCTTCCACGTACGACTCAAAGGAAGCTTCCAGGTTCATCCCGTGGTATACGTTCCACAGCGCGTCTTCCTGTTGCAGCAAGAGCGTGCGGTTTTGCTTGTCGACCCATGTTTGCTCCAATTGTTCAGCTTCACCAGTAGCTTTTGGCGCTGGTTCACGCTTGATAGAGAGGGATTGGATCGAAGCCTCGACTACCTTGCGCAGCTCGTCCGCCGAGAAATCACGGATGTTGACATAGCCCTTGTCGTCTTTTTGGTAGCCCTTCAAAAACGCGGCAAACACAAACCCGTTGCCGTTCGGATGCAGATGATAGACCACGGTCTTTTTGTCATGAAGGCTTTCCTCATAATGAAAATTAACCCGTTTCAGGGAGACGTCATTCCGAGTCAGTTGTGGAAAAGATTCAATAATCGCTAGTTTTTCTTCAAAAGTAAGCATGGATTCCTCCGGTGAGATGGATTTGTTTGTCGATTATATCACAGGTGGGACATAGAACGAAAAAAGGAGAAGGGAAAAATGAACGGAAAAAACCGAAAAGATATCGCAGCAGGTCTTGAAGTCGAGATTGTATTGAAACAGGACCAACGCACTGGCAAGCGCACCCGTGGGATCGTCAAGGATATCCTGACGAACTCCAGCACACATCCGCATGGAATCAAGGTTCGTTTGACGGATGGACAAGTAGGGAGAGTGCAAGAAATTATCCAAAAAGGAAAGTAATCTTCTTTACGAAAAAACGGACAGGCCACATGGGCAACTGTCCGTTTTGCTTTTCATGAACGGTTCCTGTTCTGCAAATGTTCGATAGCTGGTACGGCGAAGCAAGCCAGATTCGACGGAAGTGCATCGAGCGAAAACCAACGCATGTCCCCAATCGCCCCGTCTTCCTCTAAATTACGTGCTTCTCCACTCAGGATCGTGACTTCGTAAATGACCGAAACCCAATGCTCGCCATTTTCCGGGCGGATGGTTTCTGCGGTGCATAAGAGGGCCTTTATCTCAACATCGAGATTGACCTCTTCTTTGATTTCACGGATGACACTCGTCTCCAGTTGTTCATAGGGATCAACTTTTCCCCCGGGAATGCTCCACGTATTCTTCTCTGGATCTCTGTTTCGTAAAACCAGTAAAATCTCATTCTTGTCATTTAAGATGACAGCTCCTACGCCCAATCTTGGTATAGCGATAGTAGTCGACATGATTTTCTCCTTCACGAACGGCAAATTCGTTTCTTCCATAATAGCATGGACGAATCGTGGGTAAGACAAGGACAAAACAAGAAACCGCCTGAAAAGACGGTTTCGAGAAGTTCAGCAAAACGTTTTATCGGTAAGAATCATGGGTAGGGACGAAGACATCCTCCGTTGATTCCCGTACCAAAATAAATGGCTCAATATTTCCCAATCCATGCAGGCATGTATTGTGATGGGCGATGATCTGTTCCGCAGACAGCACTTTATTGTCCGACGTAGAGTGTCCGTCTTTGACGAGCGTCACATCATAGCCGAGTGTCGTCGCTTTGCGGCAGGCACTGTCGATACAATATTCAGTTTTGCACCCCGTGATGACAAGATGGTTAATCCCGAGTGCTTGTAGTTTTTCGTGCAGGTCAGTTCCGTGAAACGAGTCTGTCGCTAGTTTTCGAATCACCGTTTCTGATGGCAGAGGTGCGATCTCAGGGTGGATGGCATTGTCGTCTGAACCGACTTCTCCGACATCATCATCCTTAACGTACAGAACAGGAATATCCTTGCTGTAGGCGTCTTCCCTTACTTTTTTCAATGTTTGGACAAGTGTAGCCGGCTGATAAACAGGACCAAATTGTCCCTCTATAATTCCCACTTGCGCATCAATAATCAGTAGAGCTGTTTTTCGAATCAATCCAATTCCTCCTAGGTGAAAGGGGGTTAGTGTTGGTGTTCCCCTTTTTGGTTGTTTGGTACACGCACAGCTTTATAAGAACGTCGATTCATGTCCTTTTTCATAACTGACCACTCCTTTCATCATAGAAGAGCATGAAAACTGCTCTGGATAATTGTACCACAAAAAAAGACTCATTCCTTACATATCGGCAGGTAAGGAACAAGTCTTTTTCGATTGCGAACTTCTTATGATTCATTTTCCTTTTTCGGTACAAACTGAAAGATATCATGTGATTCGAAGGAGTCGATCAAACGGGACAGCCACAGATAATACTCCAACCCATTTTCAATGCGCTTGATACTAAGGTCAACTTGTTCCTTAACTTCTTCCGTAAGCTCTTCTGATTGCTGGAGAGCGCGAAGCTCAAGGAGCGACTTTTTCAAGGCGTGTACATTATGTTCACAGGCGTGTCGCCACTTCACGGAAAAGAGGTCGATGAAGTTCTGGTACCAATCCAGATTGACCTCGTAATGATCCTTCCGTGTCCCTTTTTTCCATATCTTTTCTACCATATTTAAGTCCATCAATGTGCGGACGCCAGTACTCATGCTGGTTTTGCTCATGCCCAGTGCTTCGCCCATCTCATCGAGTGTCATTGACTTGTCCTGAAAGAGCAACGTGCCATACAGCAGTCCCGTTGACATGGTAATTCCATACAGATCCATGTTGCGAGCTAGCGTTTCAATCACGCGTTCCTGAGCTTTTTCGAGGATTTTTTCTTGATTGGTATCCATTTTGAAAAAAGCAGCTCCTCTAGTCATAGTAACCTGACTAGAATTGTACGTCTCCAAAAGCAAAAAGTAAATGGAGATATTGTACAGTATATACGTGATAAACTGAGAATACAGGAAGTAAAGTACGTAAAGTTTTTTCTGAACGCTGAAAATGCCCGATTATCCTGCCTCATCCAGTTTGAGGTAAAAAAATTGGCTGGTTACAATTGTAAGGGTAAAGAACAGTCCGGATGCCGGGCGTAAAAGTTGGAGGTGACCATATGCCCAAGATCAAAGTAGAGAATTTGACCAAAATCTTTGGACGCCAACCCCAACGCGCATTGTCCCAGGTGAAGCAGGGGAAGACCAAGCAAGAAATCTTGAAGGAAACGGGTCTTACCCTTGGGGTGAATCAAGCGAGTTTTGAGGTGCATGCAGGCGAGATATTCGTCATCATGGGGCTTTCGGGAAGCGGGAAGTCGACCTTGGTTCGATTGTTGAACCGGTTGATTGAGCCAACAGAAGGCAGAATCCTGATTGACGGTACGGATATCGTCAGTATGAACACGGAGCAGTTACAGGAAGTAAGAAGAAAGAAGCTGGGTATGGTATTTCAAAAGTTTGCCTTGTTCCCTCACAGGACGGTGCTTGAAAATGCGGAGTACGGTCTGGAGATTCAAGGGATGCCAAAAGCTGAGAGAGAGGCCAAAGCGAAAAAGTCACTCGAACTCGTCGGACTCGGTGGTTGGGAAGCAAGCTACCCGGATCAGTTGAGTGGCGGGATGCAGCAACGTGTGGGGCTGGCTCGGGCACTCGCGAATGAACCCGATGTGCTGTTGATGGATGAGGCCTTCAGTGCCTTGGACCCGTTGATTCGCAAGGACATGCAGGATGAACTGTTGGAACTGCAAAGCACCATGCAGAAGACCATTATTTTCATTACGCATGATCTGGACGAAGCATTGAAGATCGGGGATCGAATCGCGCTGATGAAAGACGGTGCGATCGTGCAGATCGGCTCGCCGGAAGAAATCATGACCAATCCGGCAAATGAATACGTAGAGCGATTTGTAGAGGATGTGGATCGTTCCAAGGTGTTATCCGCTGAAAATGTCATGAAGCGTGCGGAAACGATCACACTGGACAAAGGACCTCGCGTCGCATTGCAACTGATGCGAGACCGCGGCGTATCCAGTCTGTACGTGGTGGATAAACGAAAAACATTGCTGGGTGTGCTGACGGCAGACGCAGTAAACGGAGCTAAAGAAGCAGGACAGTCGCTGGAATCCGTGCTGCGAACCGAGGTACCGACTGTCGGACCGCAGACGCTTCTCAATGAGATGTTTGACCTTGTTGCGTTTTCGGATATTCCTGTGGCGGTTATAGGAGGACAAAACCGTCTCCTCGGCGTGATCGTTAAAGGAGCCGTCTTGGGTGGGTTGGCAGGAAAAGTTAATCAACAAGTTCCAGAGCCAACGAATGAAGAGGGGCAGGTGAATCCATCATGAGTCAAAACCAACTTTTTCCGAAGCTGCCGCTCGACAGTTGGGTAGAAACGATTGTGGATGGACTGGAAGAGAATTTGGGTTTCTTGTTCGACTTCATATCAGCTGGAATCGGTGGAACCGTTGACTTGTTTTCGTGGATTCTAACAGGAATCCCGTTTTGGGCCTTAATCATTTTGTTTACGCTGCTGGCGTATCGTGCTGGCAAAGTGGCAATTGCTCTTTTTACCTTCATTGGACTTCTTCTGATTCAGAATCTGGGTTATTGGGAGCATTCAATGGAAACACTTGCACTGGTATTGACGGCAGGGTTGATCTCGGTGATTATCGGGATTCCGGTCGGTGTCTGGTGCGCAAAGAATGATTCGGTGCAAAAGGTCGTTACACCGCTGCTTGATTTCATGCAGACGATGCCGGCGTTTGTGTACTTGATTCCCGCTATCTTTTTCTTCGGACTCGGTAAAGTACCGGGGGTTATCGCTTCTGTCATTTTTGCGATGCCACCGACGATCCGTCTGACCAACCTGGGAATTCGTCAAGTTCCTGCCGATCTGATCGAGGCTTCTGAAGCGTTCGGTTCTACCTACTGGCAAAAACTGACGAAGGTACAGCTGCCGATTGCCAAGACGACAATGATGGCAGGGATTAACCAGAGCATTATGCTTGCACTGTCCATGGTCGTGATTGCCTCCATGATTGGGGCGAAAGGTTTGGGGGCGGACGTGTATCGTGCTGTAACACAGATCAAGATCGGTGAAGGTTTTGAGGCGGGGCTGGCCATCGTTATTTTAGCGATTCTACTGGATCGTCTCACGCAAAGTGTTGGAAAGAGAAAAAACGCGTAGGAGGGGTTTTCATGAAAATGAAAAAAGGCGCCTTGAAAGGGCTGGCAGTCGCACTCGGACTCAGTATGGTGATGGCAGGATGTTCAAACGCGGGAACACCGCAGGGAAATCAGCCTGCCGAGGGTAACACGGGTACGTCTGCACCAAATAGCGTTGGAGCACAAGTGGATCATAAAATTATCGGAATCGATCCTGGCGCTGGTCTGATGAAAGCAACGGAAAAAGCCATGAAAGACTACGATCTGAAAGATTGGGAACTGGTGGAGGGCTCCAGTGCAGCGATGACGGCAGCTCTGACACAAGCCTACAAAGACAAAAAGCCGATTATCGTGACTGGCTGGACACCTCACTGGATGTTCTCCAAGTTTGAGATGAAATACCTCGAAGACCCGAAAGGCACTTTCGGTAAGGATGAACAGATTCATACCATCGTGCGCAAAGGACTGAAGGAGGAGCACCCAAGCGCATATGCATTCCTTGACAAGTTTTCGTGGACACCTGCGGACATGGAAAAAGTGATGCTCGATATCGAGAGCGGCAAAAAGCCGGAAGAGGCAGCAGCCGAATGGGTGAAAAACAATGAAGCTACCGTCAACAAGTGGGTAGAAGGCATTCAGCCTGCTGAAGGCAAAAAATTGACGCTCGCCTACGTCGCGTGGGATTCTGAGATCGCCAGCACGAATGTGGTGAAGACTGTATTAGAGCAAAAGCTGAAATATAAAGTAGAGCTGAGCCAAGTAGAAGCTGGCCCAATGTGGGTCGGTGTATCGAACGGCGATGTGGATGGGATGGTAGCAGCGTGGCTGCCAACCACGCACGCAGACTACATGGAAAAGCTGGGGAAAGACGTGGAGGACCTCGGTCCGAACCTGCAAGGAACCAAGCTCGGATTGGCCGTTCCAGCTTACATGGAGATCAACTCCATTGAAGATTTGAAGAAGTAACAGACTTAATACAGAAGGCACCGCTCACGATGGGGCGGTGCCTTTTTCGTTGTGTTATGGGAGTGGATTGCTTTCCATGACAGCGGGCCAAGCGTGCTGTTTGTCCAGCGTTGCAGGCTCCGGTGCAAATACCCGCAAAACGAGATTGAACTCGCCTTCAGGGAGCGGGAGCCAGTTGCCTTCCTTGCCTTTGGGCGGTTGCTGTTGCAAATACAGATCGAGGGAGCCATCCGGATTGTACGCAAGCGTTCCTGTATTGCTGCGAACGGATGCGCGATCGGCCGCTGTTTTGGCTAAAAACAGTTGGTTGTCATAGACATTGATCGACCAGAATGCAGACGTCTTGGGAAGCTATTCCTTTGTAAAATGCAGCCTATAGCTTTTGACTCCTGTAAGAGGTTTTCCTGTTCCATCTGTCAATGCACGATAATAGGCTTCCTCGCTCGGCACATTGGCTCCAATACCGGAATAGGCGATAAAGGAACGGGCGAGAAACTGGTTTCCATATGTGCCGATGGGGGAAAAGGAGCCCCATCCATTACGGAAGGTGGCGTAGCCGGGAAAGCCATTTTGCACGATGGACGGAGCATCCTGTAGGGCACGCTGTAGACCCGCAAGTTTGGCTGGACCGAGCGTGGAAGGATCAAAGCCTTTTTGGACATCGATCCCGGCTTGTGTGAATTGATCGAGCAAGACGCGATCACATTCGGGCGGAGGATTGCTCTGGATCCATTTCGTCATGACGTGAAAAAAGGAAAGGGATGACAACACATCAGGGGGAAGCGCTTCGGGAATATGTGCCGTTTGCAATTTTGGGTGGACAGGGGCAATCGCGATTTGTTTTTCAAACGAGACAGCCTGCGGTAAATCAGCTTCACCCTTTACCTCGACACGGCCAATGAGCCAGACGGTATTCGTAGGGGCGTAGATCACAGGTATATGGGCAGGGGTAGGCCCTTTCCATTGTGGGCTTGCAATGATATATTGTCCGGCCTGCTGTTTGGTAGAACGATTGGAGACATTGCGAAACGTATTCGTGTAGGCATCCAGCATTTGCACGGTATAGTAGCGGTTTTGCGGATTGGCGGGGACAGTCAATCGGACGGGCGTCTCTGACAAATCCAGCCATGCGCTCATATACAATGTATCGGAGTTTGGCGTCACGATATCCCGATAAGCTGGGGAAGCGAGTGTGTCCGCATAGTAAAACTGGTTAATCGGCGACCGATTTTTGACCATGGCTTCCATCGTTTTGGCGGACATCACTAATGGATAGCCGTAGATGTATGCTTGTATGCCGAGCGAGTAGGCGAGTCTCTCCTGCGATTGAAGAAATGACTTCGTTTGAAAGAGAGGTGACTGTTGGACAGATGGAGCGGTTGTGGTCTCTTTTGCAAATGACAGGCCAGACAGGTAAAGCGTCAGGCAAAGCAGGGAAACGATCAGTATCAGGCGCTTTTTCAATAATGGAAGCATAAAGCCCCTCCTCATTACCAGAAATGGGGTTCGCACTGGTAGTTTTCTTCATAGGAAAGGGGCTTTATGCAAGTTGGGCTGGAATATTTATTCTCAATGCGGCTCCACAGAAATTTCAGGCGCCCGCCACTCTGGGCAGGTCGCATACAATTTCGACGCTCCCTGTAGCAATTCCCTATCACGCCATCGCTTGCCCACACACTGTATACCAATAGGAAGACCTTGCTCATCAAAACCGATCGGCATCGTCACGACAGGGCTTCCGGTGACATTAAACAGACTCGTATAAAAAGTCGTAGCGGCCCAGTAGTTTTGCGGGTTCTCGTCTACGTACAGTGGTTTGGTGTAAAGAGGCTTGTAACCCCACACTCTCGATTTTGCCATATGGGGAAAAGCTGTCGTGCAGCTAACCGGACACAAGAACAAGTCACAGTCAGCTATGAATTGCTCAAAGCTGCGAATGAGCTGCTCCCGAATGGTTAAGACACGCATGTAGTTTTTGAACGTCAGTGGGATGAGCATAGTAGCGGAGGGAATTTGGCGATAAATCGGCATCGTCATGAGATGAGCCAAACCGCGAAGAATCGAAGGTGTCGTAGAGTTTAACTCCGCGTCGATCATTTTCCCCCATGTTTCCCAAGTCTTGCGTACATCCAAAGGTGGTGCCGTCACTTGTTCTACGCGCATGCCTTGTTGCTCTAACATTTTGACGAAGCGACGCAACTGATCGCGAATGGCTCGACTCGTTGGGTAGCCGGGCAGCTCTTCCATCCAGCGAATGTGCAGGGGCTGCTCCTTGAGGGGAGGGGGCAAGACTTGTGGTCCATGAGGCAAGCCAGCGTTGCCGTTTCCACCACTAATGATGGAAAACGCCACTTCCAGGTCTTCGATCGAACGGGCTACAGGGCCATAACAGGCCAGATGACGAGACGAGGTATAATCAGACATTCCTTCAAAGCCTGGCATGTGTCCTGCTGCCGGAACGGCTCCTTCTGTCGGCTTCAAGCTAAAGACGCCACAGAAATGAGCCGGAACACGCAACGAACCGCCAATGTCACTGCCAATATCCAAATAGGAAAGCCCGGCAGCAACTGCGGCTGCCGATCCTCCGCTGCTACCGCCTGTTGTTCTCTCCAGATTCCATGGATTATTCGTCCGACCGTAAATATCATTGTCTGTTTGCATGTCCATCAGAAGAGGAGGGACATTCGTTTTGCCCAGGATGATGGCTCCTGCCTGCTTCAGTCTGCGGACGACTGCCGCGTCGTGTTGTGGAATATAGCCTTTGAGAGGTGTGAAGCCAGAAGTAGTGGCGAGTCCTGCTGTGGCAAAAGAATCTTTGATTGTGATGGGTACCCCGTGAAGAGGTCCGCGATAGATACCTTCCCCTATTTCTTTGTCTGCTTGTTTGGCGGCTTCGATCGCAGACTTTTCGTCAGAAGCGACGATAGCGTTCACTTTGCCATTGAGGAAGTCGATTCGTTTAAAGATATGTCGGGTAGCTTCCTCGGCGCTTATTTTACGCTCGCGAATCCAAGTGCCCATCTCCGTTGCTGTCAAATCGATCAGTTCTTTCATTCGATTCACTCCTTTTCACACGTACAGCGTACGACAGGAAAACGAGGAAAACTTGATCGAAAATGCGAACCGCTACCGACTATTCCCTGGTCAGAACGGGTATATAAATGAAGCAAAGTGAATCAGGATGGTCATATCCGAGAAAGCGGTGATCGTAGTATTCAAAATCGTAGCGGGCATAAAACTGGTCGGATGCGTGTGTCATCCAGCTCCCGTAAATGTATTGATACGTCAGCTTGATATTTTGCACCGGTCCTTTGTGAGGGAACACTAGATAACTAGATGCAGGCAGTGTGAGTGATTCCAGTCCGTCTGTGCCATCATGCTCCGGAGTTTGCATGGCAGCAAAATAAGAAAAGCTCAGCTCCAGTCCAAAAGCATCGGGGTAGCGTAAGACACCATAACGCTTTTGATTTGGCTGCACGCCGATGGTCTGCCCAAATTGGTTCCAGCAATGGACGATATCATGTAACGAACAAGTAGCTGGAGAGTAGCCTACGAGATGCAGTGCTTCGTGGGCAGGGACATAGATGGGCTCAATGGACTGCCGCTGAATATTTTCCAAATACGGTAACTCCATGCGCTCCAACATCATGTATCTCGGCATTTTTCCAGATCGACGAAGAGCAGAAGGAGGCAGACCAAAGCGTTTGGTAAAGGCACGAGTAAAGGCTTCGTGAGAATCAAAGCCGTATGTAAAGGCGATCTCCGTCACGCTCTTTTGTTCCAGCGACAGCGCTTTGGCAGCCTCGGTTAAGCGTCTCTTCGAAATGTACTGGCCGACAGTTTCTCCTGTCACGTGAAAAAACAAGCGTTGAAAATGGTACTTGGAATATCCGGCGGCTGATGCCACTTCATCGAGTGTGACTTTTTCTGTTATCTGCTTTTCGATAAAAGAGAGGGCACATGTTATTTGTTCTATATAGTTCATGACGTCACCTGAAAAAGGAAATAAGATCTTTTTTTAGGATACCATATGCCCTGATCTGATTTTTTGTAAAAAAGCCAGAATGTCAAAGAATAGGGAGAGAATACAATGAAGTAGGACAACATTATTGGAGGTAGCCGTGGAGCAGCATCTGGATCTTTTTTTGATGAAATATGGATATGTCGGCATCTTTTTTTCGCTCACACTTGGTGTTGTGGGGCTCCCCATACCCGATGAGGTACTGATGACGTACGCTGGCTATGCGGTTTCCCGCGGTGTTTTGCACATGCCGTTAACGGTGCTGAGCGCTTTTTTGGGAGCGGCAGTAGGGATTTCGATCAGCTATGCGATCGCGTGGAAGTGGGGGCTGCCGTTGCTTATGAAGGTTGGACCGTACATGCATATTACGCCGAAAAAAATAGAGTCAACCCAAAAGCTGTTTGCCAAGTACGGTCCATACCTGTTGCTCATCGGCTATTTTTTGCCTGGCGTCCGTCATGTTACCGCCTATTTGGCAGGAGTCTCCGCAATGGGGTTTCGACGATTCGCTATTTTTGCTTACGCTGGCGCCTTTCTTTGGAGTGTCACTTTTTTACTGTTGGGACAGGCGCTTGAGAAAGAGTGGCTCAAAGTCGTCGTCTATATACGTCATTACGGCATCACATTTTTGCTAATCGGTTCGGCGATTGGAATGATGGTTTATATTTGGATGAGGTACAGGAACAGCACCACGACCAGGACATAAGGAAGAAGAGTTAGTTCCGGATAATAGACATGCTATCGCGGACCAAGCTGACAAATTCCAGCTGTTCCTCACCGGTGGCTGTCGATTCGGCTAGCTTGAGTACGTCGGGAAGCGAGCTTCTTTCGGAAAAGGGGCTATCCCGCAATATTTCCGCGTACTCGGCAACGGAAGCCAGGAAAGTCAGCTCAGGTGACAGCGCGCTTTGCACTTGTACGGGCTCGGCAATTTCCTCTACTTTTTGGGAAACGATATTGTGATAGCGAATCCGTACCGTCCCTAGATCTGTTTTTGCTGGGGAAGCAAGCTTGACTTCGTAAAGGGCGGTCACGCTGTGCCCAGCACCGATTTCACCTGCGTCTGTCTTGTCGTTACGAAAATCCTTGTCGCGGACATCGCGGTTCTCATAGCCGATCAAGCGATACGAGTCTACCTTCTTAGGGTCGAATTCTACCTGGATTTTTACGTCACGAGCGATCGTTTGGAGGGTGCCCGTCAATGATTCCGTAAAAATGCGGCGCGCCTCGGAAAACGTATCAATGTAGGCGTAGTTGCCTTCTCCTTTATTCGCAAGCTGCTCCATCAGGACGTCATTATAGTTTCCCATGCCAAAGCCAAATGTGCTCAAGTAAATGTCTTTTCGCACATAGTCCTCGATCGAACGCAAAATGCCCTCGGCTCCTGTTTCTCCTACGTTGGCCACACCGTCGGAGCAAAGAATTACCCTGTTTATAGCGCCGGGCTTGAAGGATTTAGCCGCCATTTCATAGCCGAGCATGAGCCCTTCTTCCGCGTTGGTAGAGCCTTCGGGTTGGAGTTCAGCGATTGCAGATAATATCGCGTTTTTGTTTTCAGTAGAGGTAGGAGGCAAAAGAACCCGTCCTTCAGATCCATAGACGATGATTCCTACAGAATCTGTGGGTTGTAACTCATCCACGAGGACATTCAGACTTCTTTTTACCAGCTCCAATCGGTTTTCCCTATTCATCGAGCCAGATACGTCAATGACAAAGACGAGGTTTGCAGGCTTTCTGTCTTCGGCTGCAATTTCCTTTCCTTTGATGCCTACGCGAACCAATTGATTGCCTTTCTGAAAAGGAGAGGGGCCGCCATCCACTTGAACGGCAAATGTTTGATTGGTGGGAGCTGGATAAGCTGCTGGAAAATAGTTGATGAATTCTTCCACCCGAACAGCCTCTGCTGGAGGAAGAGTGCCGTCTTGAACAAAACTGCGCATGATCGTGTAGGAGCCGGTATCCACATCTGCGGCAAAGGTAGATAGGCGATCTTTTGCAGTAGAGACAAAAGTATTGGCGCCATAGTCTTTGAAGTACATATCGTTTGCAGGTGGGGCGGATGTCTTTTCCAGGACGTAATCAGCCAAGGCGCTTGAACTACTGCGTGGACTTGAGCTCAGAGTTTCTTTATTCTCGCTTTTCTGGGCAGGTGCTGGTTGCTGGCTCTCACCCGTACCGCTTGTCGCCAATTGACTATTCGAACTACACCCAATCAATGATGCGACCAATATGGTGATGCCACTTACTTTCACGATTTTTCTCATCTTTAGATATTCCCCCTTTGCCTATGTGACGTGGTAAAAAAAGGAATGTTACATAAGGAGGAGAAGTAGGCTTGTCCGCAGCAAGAGCTTCACTCGCAACGACAGCCAGGATCGAGTCGTAGCTGCGGCTCCGAGTGGCGAAATGATTTATGTTTGGATTAGTCGGCAATCTTCACTAAAGTGAGGAAGCCAGTCACCGTCGTCGTTCCGTCTGCGAAGCTTTGCAAAAACTGGTCTGCGATACCTCCCGTACGGAATATGTCTACGATGTCACCTGCTACTAATCGGGTGAAAGAGGTAACCATGCCGAATGCATTTCCATCCCCTGCACTATCCGCACTGCTTGAAGTTCCGGCAGAAGCTGTAATATTAGCGCCATTCCTTCTGATAATGAAAGACACTTCACTCGCTTGTGCAGTAGTAACACGATAGCTGATGAGATAGATGCCGCTTGTAGGTACGGTCACTTGCCCGCCAGCGAGTAAAAAGCCGAGTGAATTGTCTGCATTCGACACATTCAGCGGGACGATCGTGTTTGGCGAGATATCGATAGCGGAGGATAGCCAGAAGTTGCCGAAAACACTGGAAACAGTTCCTGTCGCGCCTGTTACCCCCGTGGCCCCGGTCAAGCCGACTCCTGTTGCCCCCGTTATTCCTACCCCAGTCGCGCCAGTAGCCCCCGTAGCCCCTGTTGTTCCTGTTCCACCTCCATCTGCTCCGGTGGCTCCTGGTAGACCAGTGACTCCAGTGGCTCCCGTTGGTCCTGTGAGACTAGCGATAAACGATGCTGTTAATACGGAATTCAGCTTGTTGTACAGCAGAATCTCTTTCTTTGTTATCTCTCTGAGCGTATTTACTACACTAGCATTAACGTTCAGCAAATCACTAATGGTTGCAGGGGGACCTGTTAATCCTGGAAGCGTACCAAGGACATATTGAAACTTTTCCGCCTCTGCATTAATGATATGGCTTAACCCTAGCTCTTCCATTGCGATAGATGCCAGTAGCAAGTTTGCGACTTGGCTTTGTGTGATGGTAATGAGCGGGGTAATGTTGGGGATATTTGCTTGTGACAAATGAAACGTCCTCCTTCTTTCTTCACGTCCTTTCATCCTATTCCGATAAGCTGCATAAGGGGATTGGTAGGTTTCATTGTTTTTATTCAGGTACGGTTTACCATGTGATGCCTTTCTTTCTTGCTCCTTATTCAATCTTCTTGTAATATTAGGAAATATTTGTGGTGTGACGGTCGCTCTAGTCAATGGAAATCAATTACGAAAAGAGGTAGATTGCTGCAAAAATCAATCAAACAAGAGAGGTTATAAAATGAATCTAGGAATTCAAGTCACGCAAAATCAACTGATGGATGTGCTGCTAAACGTTGCGGTAGCTCGTCCCGTATTTATTTGGGGCGCACCGGGAATCGGCAAGTCGTCTCTCGTCGAGGCGTTTGCCGAGCAGGTGGGCCTGCCTTGCGTATCGTTATTGGGTAGTCAGCTGGCACCTGAGGATATTATTGGTGTCCCACAGATTGTAGATGGGAAAAGCAGATTTTGCCCACCTGCGCAAATTGCGCGAGAAGAACCGTACTGCTTGTTTCTTGACGAATTGAATGCATGCTCGCAAGAAGTGCAAAAGGCGTTTTACAGTCTGATTCATGAGCGGAGAATCGGGGATTATCATCTGCCAGAAGGGTCCATTGTGATTGGAGCAGGAAACAGAGCGCAGGATAGCGCGATTGTCAAACCGATGTCGTCTGCTCTGATCAACCGGATGTTCCATGTCCAATTGCTAGTCTCGTATGAACAATGGATGAAGTGGGCTTACAGCAACGGCATCCATTCCTACGTGCTGCAATTTTTAGAGGTGCGCCCGGACTATTTGTGGTCGCAGCCACCGAAGAGCGAGGAACCGTTTTCTACTCCGCGTTCCTGGCACATGCTATCTGATGCCCTGAATGAATTCGGTGAGAACTTGACGACAGAGATGGTGGGGGTACTGGCCTACGGTTGCTTGACGCCCCAGCATGCTGCTCAATTTCGGGCTTTTCACAAGAACATTCAAGGCAAATATCAGCTCAACCGTATTTTGGAGGGAGAGGCTTCTTTCCCGACGGCTCCAGAGGATCGGGACGTCCTGTATTTTCTGGCGGATTCTTTCCGTTCGCAGATCAAAAAAGAACTGCCAGCGGATAAAGCCTCTGTTGGGGAGCAGCATAAACGGTTTGCGCACCGAGCGAAAGCTCTCTTGAAGGAGCTCGCTTCCATTTCACTGGAAATGGCACAGATGATAGTGGCGCGGCACGAGGATGGCGACGGATTGCCAGACTGGTTCGTTGTGGAGGTCATTCGTGATTTACCGCGATTGGCCATGGATAGGAAGGGCAAATAGCCTATGGCCCGAGGAGTTAAAAACGACCCGTCGACGCAAAACTACGAGCAGGCCGTACATTTTTTAAGTCATCACCCGATGTTTGGTCCACTGTCCTCGCGAGCGCACTTTATTCGTTCCGAGCGAAGTATTTGTCCAGATAACGGTTGGGTAGTCGTGACCCGGGAAGGCAGCTTGTACGCGCATCCGAAGCGCAGAGGGGAAGTCGGGGAATGGATTTATGTTCTCGCACATGCACTGCTGCATTTGGGCTTCGGACATTTTGTGGAAAAAGGGCAGCCGATTTTGTGGAACATCGCATGCGATTGTTTTATTACGCGTTTTTTGAGAGACATGAAGCTGGGGAAGCCTCCTGCTGAAATGGCCTTTGAGCTGGATAAATCGGGAAAGAGCGAAGAAGAGCTGTATGACTGGTTCGTGGAGCATGGGGTGCCGGAGCATTTGAAGCTGTTTGGAACGGGCGGGGAAAAACAGGCAGATATGCTTTTCTCAGATAAATACGTCCGGTATACCTACAATCGAGATGTGAAGTGGGAGCGGCTCTTGGGGATTGGGCTGGCGCAAGCGGTGCAAAGTGCTGTCAGCGTAGCGGGCGGTTATTCCGATGCTCTTGGGAATGAAGAGAACCAGCTGTCTGAGGCACAAAAGGCCAAACGTTGGTTCATCAATCATTATCCATTGCTGGCTTCCTTAGCGAGTCATTTCACGATTATCGAGGATTCGCAGATCTGCCAACGGCTGCAAATCTCGGTGGCAGCCATTGATGTCACATCCAACGAGATCTTCATCAATCCTGCGGCGGGCTTGGATGAAGAGGAATGCAAATTCGTGATGGCACACGAGCTTTTGCACGCAGGGCTTCGCCACCATGAGCGATGCCAAGGACGCGACCCGTATTACTGGAATGTCAGCTGCGATTACGTGATTAATCAATGGCTGATGGAACTCGGTGTGGGACGTTTTCCGCAAATTGGCGGACTGTACGACCCAGACTTGAAGGGACTCTCGGCAGAGGCGATTTACGATCGAATCGTGACGGACATGCGCACATATCGCAAGCTCTACACCTTACGTGGAATCGGCATGGGTGATATTCTGGATGGTGACGATCCGCGTTTTTGGGAAAAGGGTCCGGGAACGACGCTGGATGATTTTTATCGCAATGCGATGTCGCAAGGCTTGATCTACCATCAGGAGAAAGGACGAGGGCTTTTGCCTGCGGGTTTGGTAGAAGAGATTCGCGCCTTGGGGCAACCGCCTATTCCGTGGGATGTTCAGCTTGCCCGTTGGTTTGACGAGCATTTTCCTCCGTTGGAAAAGAGTCGCACGTATGCAAGGGCAAGCCGCAGACAGTCCTCTACACCTGACATTGCCCGTCCTGCCTGGAGCTTTCGGGAAACGGATCAGCTGGCACGCACGTTTGGTGTCGTGATTGATACATCCGGCTCGATGGATACCAAGCTGCTCGGCAAAGCATTGGGGGCAATCGCGAGCTACAGTGAAGCACGAGATGTTCCGTATGCACGCGTGGTCTTTTGCGATGCGCAGGCGCATGATGCGGGCTACCTTTCTCCCGAGGACATTGCAGGTCGTGTCAAAGTCAAAGGACGCGGGGGAACGATCCTACAGCCGGGCATTGACATGCTGGAAAAAGCAACCGATTTTCCAAAGGACGGACCGATTTTGATCATTACCGATGGGGAATGTGATCGGATCAAAGTAACTCGTAGTCATGCCATCATGCTGCCGAAGGGGAGTAACCTGCCGTTCGTGGCGAGAGGACCGGTATTTCGAATGGAATAGCAGGGTTTAGGCTCCGTATCGATGATGCGGGGCCTTCTTTATGATCTTTTTACAATGAAAGGGTGGGAAAAGCGATAAAATAGCTTGTATGATGAAGCGGAAATCGGAGAGGTGTACAGCTAAGTGAAAAATAATCTCCTAGAAGAAACCGGGCACAAAAAAAGTAGATGGGAAGCTGTGTTTGAAGTTTTGCTCGTTTCGACCAAGCTGGGATTGACTTCATTCGGCGGTCCCATCGCGCATCTCGGTTATTTTCACAACGAATACATTCGCCGAAGAAAATGGATGGATGAGCAAAGCTACGCGGATTTGGTTGCGCTTTGTCAGTTTCTCCCTGGTCCCGCAAGCAGCCAGGTAGGGATCGGAATCGGAATCATGCGAGCCGGATTGTGGGGAGGGGTTGCTGCATGGATCGGCTTCACTTTGCCTTCGGTATTGGCGCTCCTGATCTTTACGTTCACTTTACAAGGTGTGGACAGTGGCAGTGCTTCTTGGATTCACGGTCTTAAATTAGTAGCTGTCGCGATTGTTGCTCATGCCGTATGGGGGATGGGACAAAAGCTTGCCCCGGATCGAACACGGGTGACGATTGCGATCATCGCTGCTACCATCACACTGCTGTGGCATTCTGCATGGAGTCAGGTCACAGTCATGGTTCTAGCAGGAATAGCAGGGGTGCTTATCTTCCGGCAGCAAAAAGTTTCGGATCTTCCTGAATTTCGTGTGCCAATCAGTCGTGCACTAGCCATTACGTGCTGGATCGTTTTCTTCGGACTTTTGTTGGTGCTGCCTATCCTACGAGAGAGTACAGGCTTTTCCTTGCTCGCGTTGTTTGAGAGCTTTTTCCGTGCGGGCTCACTTGTTTTTGGTGGAGGTCACGTTGTATTGCCTTTGCTTGCGAGAGAGGTGATCTCGACAGGTTGGATGACGGAAGAAGCTTTTCTTACCGGCTACGGGGCTACTCAAGCCGTACCGGGGCCATTGTTTACGTTTGCCGCTTATTTGGGAGCCATGATTGCAGGCGGAGTCGGTGCAGTAGTGGCTACGATTGCGATTTTTCTACCAGCCTTTTTACTCGTCATCGGCGCATTGCCGTTTTGGAATGCCTTGAGGAGAAATTCGAAAATCCAGGGAATGCTGGTAGGTGTGAATGCTGCAGTCGTCGGGATTTTACTGGCAGCCCTGTACGATCCGATTTGGACGAGTACCATTCTTGCTCCGCTGGATTTTGCGGTAGCGGCTATTTTGTTTATCATGCTGGAGCACTGGAAGCTGCCGCCATGGCTGGTTGTGGTTACCGGGGCTTTGTACGGTCTGTTGCTGTCTTAGACGGATGTCTTTTTCTTCTCCTCCACTATGTTGACCCAAACCAAAATGCCCTTCATAGCTCTGTCTTATCGCATAAGAAGGTTTGCCAAGTATGTTTGTAGCGCTTATAATACTGAATGAAAGTTCAGTATTGCTGGATGGGAAGTTGGTGAAGGAGCATTGAATAAAAAGAAACAGCAAACGGAGCAGACAAAGAAGAAGATAGCGGATGCATCCAGAATTTTATTTATGCAAAAAGGCTACAAGGCCACATCAATAGAAGATATTGTGAAAGCTACTGGATACAGCGGTGGTAACATTTATTATCATTTCAAGAGCAAGGAAGGGCTGTTTTTACATCTGATTGAAGTTTGGAACAGCGAATGGGAAGAGAAATGGCTGGCCAAGGAACAGCTCTACACGACCTCGATCGATAAATTGTATGGAATAGCCGAACATTTTGCGACCGATTTTATGAACCATCCGTTGACCAAGGCTGCTGATGAATTTTTTGACATATCGGAGAAGCCTTCGGATGTGGAGGATCGTATCAACGAAATGATCCAAGGCTATATTGACTTTAATCAACAGTTGCTCCAAAAGGGGATCGATAACGGCGAATTTGAAATGACGAATGTAACCGGAGTCGCCATTATCCTGGACAGCCTGATGTTTGGTTTAAATCAACACTCGCGACGAATGGAACGAGAGGAAGCGCTGGCGACTTTTCGGTTAGCGATGGATGTGTTTTTATTTGGCATTGTCAAACCGTCCCGCTAGCTTTTTTTACGCGATTATCTAGAATAGATATTCAGTGTTTTGGTGATGGATTGGAGGAATAGTAAATGGCTTTATTATTAAAAAATCAGGGAGCCCTCCTGATTCTGATGTTCAATATTTTCCTTGTCTTTACGGGGATCGGGCTTGTTATACCGATTATGCCAAAGTACATGGAGAGTTTGGGAATTACCGGGGGAACTATCGGCTTGTTAGTGGCAGCTTTTTCGCTGACGCAGCTACTTTTTTCCCCAATTGCCGGGCGATGGGCCGATTCATTCGGAAGAAAAAAGATCATTGTAATCGGCCTGGTCGTATTTGCTATCTCAGAAGGGCTGTTCGGAATAGCGAATTCTCCAGTCCTGCTGTTTGTTTCTAGGTTGTTAGGCGGCATCAGTGCCGCTCTGATTATGCCGGCCGTAATGGCTTACTCAGCAGATATTACAACGAATGAAGAACGAGCGGCCGGGATGGGGTATATTACGGCAGCCATTACGACTGGTTTTATTATCGGTCCAGGCATTGGAGGATACATTGCTGAATTTGGTATTCGTGCACCTTTTTATACCGCAGGAATTGCGGGACTGATTGCTGCATGTATCACGTTGTTAATCCTCAAGGAGTCGAAACCCACGGAAGATTCATTATCTGACTCTCATTCTAGTGAAAAACAACGAAGCAGTCTTCTTTCCCAGTTAATGTACTCCTATCGAGAGCCTTATTTTTTCAGTTTGATCATTGTGTTTGTCATGTCTTTCGGACTGGCTAATTTTGAAACGGTCTTTTCCTTGTTTGTCGACCACAAGTTTGGATTTGAGCCGAAAGATATCGCCTTTATCATTACATTCGGGTCAATCGCAGGTGCAGTGGTCCAGCTTACTGCTTTTAGCTGGATCATGAATCGCTTTGGCGAGAAAAGGGTCATTTCAGTCTGTCTGCTCTTTGCTGGTCTGTTTATTGTTCTGACGCTTTTTGTTCACGGATTTTGGATGATTTTTGCCGTTACCTTTATCGTATTTCTGGCAATCGATATTTTGCGACCGGCCATCAGTACCCAAATGTCGATGCTTGCAAAGGATCAACAAGGCTATGTTGCTGGTCTTAACTCGGCCTTTACCAGTCTTGGCAATATTGCAGGTCCTATCGTAGCTGGATTTTTATTCGATGTGGATATCAACTATCCGTATGCGCTAGCATGTATGGTTTTGCTTATCTGTTTCGTCTTATCGCTAAGAGTTAAAAACCGCAACCTGAAGGATGCCAATGCGGCTTCCAGTCAAGTATCCATTCATGGATGATGAGGTAAATGGGGTACAATAATTAAATGAAACAGCGGCGAGTCTAAGACTTTATGTTCAGGTCTTAGTTCGCCGCTGTTCCATTATTCGGGTTCGCGTAAATAAATCTTTCATGATTACTTAATAGAGATAGAAACGGAAATTTACATCATTCATTTATAGTGGGAACGGTAGTACATACTGTAAGGAGTGAAGCAAATGATGAAGAAAAAAGTGATGGTAGCAACTGCCGCCCTTATGATGTGTGTAGCACCAGTCGCCTCTGCCGCCGGAAATCCGCACTGGTCAAAAACTTCTCCCAAAGAGTTCGATCTTCAAGCTCATCGCGGAGGACTCGGACTCACGGTAGAGTCCACGTTGGCGTCGTTCTCCCACGCCCTTGAATTAGGAGTGACCACGCTCGAGCTCGACGTGCAAATCACGGAGGACAAGCAGGCAGTGATTACGCATGACCGCAAGATTTCGGGTGCCAAGTGCCGGGATACAGGCCCACTTTTCGCTGGCGATCCTGAGTATCCGTACGTTGGCAAATACATAAAGGACCTGACCCTCGACCAAATACGCACGCTGGACTGTGGCACACAGACATTGCCGCAATACCCAGGGCAACGCCCAAGCCCAGGTGCCGAGATGCCGCTGTTGAGCGATGTATTTGACCTCGTTAAAGACTACAAGGCCAATCATGTGTGGATGAATATCGAGACAAAGGTAGAGGCGGGAGCGCCAGAACAAACCGCTCCGCGTGAAGATTTCGTACAGATCGTTGCTCGCGAAGTCCGGGATGCCGGGATGCTTGATCGGGTATCGATCCAAAGCTTTGACTGGGGGGCGCTCATGCGCATGAAAGAGGTTGAGCCGCGCTTGCCGATTGTGGCACTGACGAACGGTGCGCAATTCCTGCAACCAGGTCAACCAGGAGCTTCACCGTGGCTGGGCGGAATCGACATTGACGACTTTGGAGGAGACCTCGTGGCGGCGGCCCACTCGTTCGGTGCAGACGCGATCTCCCCTGTGCATGGCTCTCCACAGAACGGCAAAGTCACCGACGAGAATTATGTGCCCTATGTCACGAAGAAAATGGTAGAGGACGCGCACAAGGTCGGGATGAAGGTGATTCCGTGGACGGTCAATGACGCACCTACGATGAACAAGCTGATCAACGATGGCGTAGACGGGATCATTACAGATTACCCGGACCGTCTGCGTGAGGTCATGGAGCAGCGTGGTCTGAAGCAACCGAAGAGCTACAAGACTCCCAAAAAAGAGAAGTAAAAAGAAGACCAGTCCATTCGGGCTGGTCTTTTCTCGTATTCACGGAACATAGCCATATCCAGGATATTTGACAACGGGCCATTTATCCTTGCGCAAAGCATCTAATAGTTCAGGACCTACACACAAGTTGGAAGCGACGAGTTCATGTGGGGTGAGCGCCATCCATTGATTCAGCGACACATCGACAAAGCGGTCGCTCTTGAACATTTCCAAAAACCACACTGTTTCCGTCCCGGTATTTTGGATATAATGCCCAGTCGCAAAAGGAACGTAACCGACATCACCTGCTTGGTAGTCAAACGTTCGAGCGTTTCCGTTTCCGATAAAAACCGTCATCCGCGCTTGGCCTGAAATGTAATATTGCCACTCGTCGTTATTGGGATGCCAATGCAACTCTCTCATGGCCCCGGGACGTACCTCTACGAGTGCTGCCGCGATTGTCTTGGAGATTGGGAAGTTGCGGGAATCGACGATGCGCACACTACCACCAGGTGTAATGAGGGGGCGTTGGGCGAGTAAACGGTGGGAAAAAGGGAGGGGGACGGTTCCGTATGGAGATTCCACTTGATCTGCTTCGATGGAACCCGGAACCTCGCTCTGATAAATGTACACTTGCTTGTCAGGAATGTCGGCAAAGGCTGATTCTGGTACACCGAAATTTGCGGATAGCACATCGGTTGGCGTATGCGCAAACCAATCGGAGATCGATAGCGTATTCAGATCGGAAAAATGCCCATCGTCGAAAACGAGCAAAAACTCGCAGCCTTCCTCAAGCCCCTGAATCGAGTGGGGGATGCCGGGAGGGAAATACCAGAGATCGCCTTTGCCGATATCTGCGATAAAATTCCGTCCACGTTGGTCAACAGATGTAATTCGTGCACGGCCGAGCAGCATGTAGGCCCACTCCGCCTGCTGATGCCAGTGCAGCTCGCGCACACCGCCTGGCGTCAGGCTCATGTTTACACCCGCAAGTGTAGTGGCGATTGGCAACTCGCGTATGGTGACTTCACGGGACCAGCCGCCATGATTTAATGTCATCGAGGCATCTGAGAAGGAAAATTTCAGATTGGGCAGCAAGCCCGCATCTGTGACGGGAGGAACTAGCATATTCGGATTTTGCCGATCACGCATGACATTCCGTGGACCGAGATCGACCCATCCAGTCCCGTTACTTCTCATCGGCTGGGGAATTTGATCCCCCTTGGCTGGCGGATTCATTCGGGCAACCTCCTTCATCCTTGGACAGGCATAGGTTTTGTCGTACTTCATCCACTAACCATGCCTATGCATCGGATTGCCCGTTATGCAAACAACGAAGCCGTTCTACCTTTTCTATGGGTGATTTTGTATAATTTTAGGAGTGATTGACAACTTGACAATTTTAGGATGTGTATAAAGATGAAAAAGATTCCAAACGATCAATGGCTAGCAAAATATGAACATAAAAAACAGATGTTAGAGCCCCAAGTTGATTTACACACCTATTTCACATCAACGGAGATCAGTGGGAAACCAATTAACTTGCTTTCTTTGGGGGAAATCACGATTCCCACTGGAGACATCATCGTTCGTGATCCGCTTGTGTATCTGGAGAGAAATAGTGTTCCGTATTTTCGAAAAGTCCCTACAGGAACCTTTCCATTAACTGTTTGTGTGGTAACCGTTGAAGAAGACCACTACAGATATGCAGCTGCTAAGGTGGAGTTCACAGATAAAACTCCCCAAAAATTTACGGAAGCCCTCATTGGAGACGAGGATTTCGAAAATCTAGCAGAAGGCGAATATTTTGGGTTTAATGTGGACGCAGGCCTTGCTACTGTGGTAGATGTCAAAACAAGAGATGCTTATCTAGAATTTTATGATCGATGGAAAAAAGACAATCCAGACGGCAATATTTATGACGATTATTTCGCTGGTGTTTTTGCACAAAGTTACAAAGACCATCCAAAATACCAAAGAAGCGCTGGAGATTATATAAACTGGACGATACCAGGTACCGATTTATCCGTTCCGATGATTCAGACTGGATTTGGAGACGGAGCCTATCCTGTCTATTTTGGGTTGGATGAACATGATCAGATATGCCAGCTGGTTATTCAATTTATTTGTATTGAACTCGCATTTGGTGAGGATGACAGCGAAGACGAAAGCTAGCCTCTCACCAATCATTTTTAGAAGCAGTATCTCGCTTGTCTTTTTTTGGAAACAGAAAATAGCTGGCTGTAATCAACAGATCAATCCCCAGAACAACGGTCCATAGCCGGAGAATATGCCATAAAGAAGCAGTTCGTTCCGCATCATCGATAAAGTAGATGGTTCCCGCTAAGAGAGCCGCCCCAATTACATAGGAGAAGAGATGTCTAAACCAGCTGTTGGCGTAATGCTTGGCATACTCCATGCCGTATAACTTGGGCTTCGCCGTACCTTGCTTGGTGACGTACTGCTGAAATTTTTCATCCGCCCATTGAATCATGCTTTTTCCAAACGCAAGCGATACCCCGATATAAACGGCAGCCAGCGCATGAGGAATCGTAGCGGTAGCCCCACGATACAAATCCACGCTCGTAACGACGAGCAAAACTACATCAACAACAGGCGTCAGGGCGAGAAGAAAGAGCCCGGCCTTTTTTTGTTTGAGCACGTACCTTGTGAAAAGGCCAAGTACAATGACCACCCAAAATGCGATTTCGCATGCGACAATCATCCATGCAACAAAATTCACTAGAATAGGTCCCCTTTTCGGAAATTTTTATAATACAACTGTGCTAATAAAATGAAGTTTATCATCAAACTTAAAATAATACAATTGTATTATCAAAGTTGCTTGTCCCTTGCAAATCTTGTTAAAATACAACTATGCCAAAAATCATCGATCATGAGAAAAGAAGAGAACAAATAGCAGAAGCAACGTGGCGTGTCATTGTTGAGCAAGGAATGGAGGGAGCGACGGTAAGGGGCATAGCAAAAGAAGCAGGACTTTCATTAGGTGCTCTGCGACATTACTTTGCAACACAAGATGAACTGTTGATGTATGCCATGCAGCTCGTAAAAGAAAGGGCGACAGCTCGAATTGCTGAAATCTCCGCCAATGAAAAATGGGCGCCAAAAGAGAGAATCACCAAAATCTTTCTGGAGCTACTCCCTACGAATCAAGAAAAGATGGTCGAAATGGAAGTGTGGTTTGCTTTTACCGTGTACTTCCGACACAAGAAAGAAGGCTTTGATGCACAGCACGACGGGATCTATGCCGCCGTCCGCAAGCTGTTGGACTCTGCTGATCAACTAAATCTATTACGCAAAGAGCTGGACAAAGAGATGGAAGCAGAAAAGCTCTATGCCGTCATCGATGGTCTGGCGCTGCATGCCTATCTTGAACCGCAGCGTGTCAATGGGGAATGGATTACGAAAGTGCTAGAGCATCATCTTGCATCCTTGTTTCATTAACTGACTTTTACACTTCTTTTACGAAAAAGATGGTCCATTCTTCAAACAAGATAAGAAACACATACAAATACGCTCATAAAGAAAAGCAATCGGATCAAGGAAAGGTTGATCTGATTGCTTTTTTTCGTCATGTGCGTTGGTTTACAAAGAACACAATGGGCTTTGATACGCAGTTAACAATGCTGGATTACGATGAATGTACAAATATTCTTGAACAAAAATTTGATTGTTGGTGTGAATATGAAAAAAATAACAATTGTCCAATAAAGATTGAATGATGAAGGGGTTTTCAATATGTCGAGTATTATGCTGAAGTCATTGTCCAAGCAATATACCAACGATAAAAACACCCTGGACGATATCAGTCTGGAAATCAAAGACAAAGAGTTCCTGGTGTTATTGGGACCGTCCGGATGTGGAAAATCTACGCTACTCAGAATGATTGCCGGGATTGAAGAGATCACCCAAGGCGATGTGTACATTGGCGATGTTTGTGTCAATGAAGTGGAGCCAAAGGATCGGGGAGTTGCGATGGTGTTTCAAAACTATGCCCTTTATCCTCATATGACCGTATACGAAAACATGGCATACGGACTGAAAATAAAAAAGATCAAAAAAGCAGAGCGAGAGAAGCGCATCAAGGAAGCAGCGGATATTTTGCAAATTGATCATTTGTTAAAACGGTTCCCCAGCCAATTGTCTGGTGGGCAAAAACAGAGGGTCGCCATCGGGCGGGCCATCGTGAAGGAACCAAAAGTCTTTTTGATGGACGAGCCGTTGTCCAATCTGGATGCCAAGCTGCGAAATGAAATGAGAATGGAGATCAAAAAACTACATGAGCGCTTGGATTCGACGTTCATTTACGTGACACATGATCAGGTGGAGGCGGTTACCTTAGGGGATCGAATCGCGATTATGGCGGAAGGCAAGTTCCGACAAATCGGAACGCCGATGGAAATCATCGATTGCCCAGTGGATATGTTCGTTGCCAATTTCATCAGCTCACCCCCCATCAATTATATGGAAGCGAGTTTGATTCAGCGAGATGGCCGGGTCTATGTGGAGGTAGACGGGGTGCTGCTGGAAACCAATCTTCCGCTCAACGTGATGGAAGAAGCTCCTGAGATTGTCGCGGGAGTCAGACCAGAGCATTGCTTTCTCACCGAAAACAGTGACGATGCACTCGCCATGGAGGTACTGCTCACGGAAATTATCGGAACGGATGTGTTGGTCCATCTGACGTATAAAGGGAGCAATTTCATCGTGAAAAAAAGCTTTACCCAGACGTATGCAAAAGGGCAAAAGGTGAACGTAGGGATTAGTGCTGACCATGTCCATGTATTTGACAAGCGTACGCAAAAGAATCTGAGGTGCCGCCGATGAATGTACTCATCTCGTTAGACGGCATCAGCTATCAAAGCTTTGAACCTTACGCGCAGCAGTGGATAGAAAATGGTTACTCCTTCTGCCAAAAACTGATCACGACCTTTCCTTCGGTCACATTTACCGCGCATGCGGCAGCGATGACTGGGAGCCACCCGGGTAAGCATGGTGTCTTTGATAATATCGTAGCTCGCCCGGAAACGATGGAAAGAGTGGCGTTGTATGGCGACCACGAGATTCTTTGCAATGAAGCACTTCATAAGCAGACGATTTTTCATTCGTTGGCGAGACAGGCAGGGACGAGCTGCTGCATTCATTGGCCCATGACGTCCGGAAATCCGTATATTCACCATTTGATTACGGAATCGGGCAGCAAAAAAAAGCTGAAGTCAAAGGTTTCCGTAGAGGAAATCGATCATGTCGCACTGCGTGAAACGATGCGGGCGATCAAAACGGAAACCTATGATTTTATCGCGGCAAGGTTTGTCGGTTATGATGCGCTGTCGCACCAATATGGGAAAGACTCGCCTGAGGCAATGCGGTGTCTTAAGGAGCTGCTTACGTATCTCGATCAAATCGAGCAAACGTTGAAAAAGACACAAAAACCATTCAACCTGATCATTTTCTCGGATCATGGTCAAAGTGATATTCACTCGTTTTTTTACCCGAATGAGATTTTGGCCAAAAGCCAGTGGAAGCAGCATTTTCGAAACAAACAAATCAAATTCGTCGGGGACGGCAGCGGGGCGTTGTTGTTTTATAGCTCGTTAGATTATCAGCAAAACAAAGAAATCATGGCGTTTTTTGAACAGATGCCAGAAGTGCATCGCTTTTATGAGCTGACAGGGGACACTCCCTCAACATGCAGTCCATTCGGCATCCTCGATTTGAAGCATACGGTATGCGGCGAAGATATCGCGTTTCCAGAACAACCGAAATACAAGGAGATGAAAAGCCTGCACGGGTATCATCCCGCCAATGTCGATGAAATGAATGGTTTTCTCTTGTGCTTAGGGGATGCGTTTACGAAAAGCAAAGTAATTGAAGAAACAAACATCGAAAACATTGCACCCACACTGGCGCAGTTGTTCCGAATTGCTCATCCATGTGACGGGCAAACGATCAAAGACATCTTCAAGGAGTACGAGTAAATGGGCAGACCAATCAGCAAAACGATCAAGGATAACGCATGGTCGCTTGGGTTACTTTTGCCGACACTGATTCCGTTAGTTATTTTTTGGATCTACCCCATGATCAAAACGTTCCAAATCAGTTTTACCGACTGGAATTATATTTCACCTGACTACAACTACGTAGGGCTGGAAAACTACCAAAACTTGATGAGCGATGCTTTCTTCGGGAAGGTGCTGCTGAATACCTTGGTGTTTACCTTTTTTACAGTCGTTCCGCCGATTCTTTTCGGGCTGTTCGTGGCAATCCGGTTAAACAAAATACAGAAGCTTCGCCATTTCTTTGTGGCGAGTGCCTTTTCATCGTGGATCACGCCGACTGTGGTCGTGTCCATGGTATGGGTCAGCATATTCGATACCGATTCGGGGATTGTCAATTATGTCCTGAAAGGTTTCGGTATGGAGCCAGTAAAGTGGCTGGGTGGACAAACGACAGCGATGATTGTCGTCATTATCGTCACCATCTGGCAGTACATGGGGCTGGGGATCTTGCTACTTTCCTCTGCTCTCGCGAAATTGGACCCGGAAGTAGAGAAAGCGAATGATTTGGATGGAGGGAGAGGATTACGAAAATTATTCAGAATCACCTTGCCTGCGATCTCACCAATTCTTGTTTTTCTGTTCGTCTTTTTTACGCTGAATTCTCTCAAAGCCTATGATCAGATTTATATTTTGACGCAGGGTGGACCTTCAGGAGCGACTTCGACCATCTTGTACTACTTCTACGTACTCGCTTTTGAATTTTTTGAAACCGGACCAGCTTCAGCGTTGGCGTTGATTTTCTTGGTCATGTGTCTCTTGATTAGCGCATTGAATTTCTTCTTGTCCAAACTACTGTTTACCAAATGAGGTGGGAGCTGTGTCCTTGGCAAAATTAAAAACAGGCATAAATTATGCAATGTTAATTTTGTTAAGCGTACTGATGGTGTTTCCGTTTCTCTGGATGTTCTTGATTTCGATCAAGCCTAAAAGCGAGGTGTACAGCGGGAGCCTGCTGCCTTCCACCTTTCATTTTGAGAATTACATCCGTGTATTCACGGAAACGAAGATGCTGCTTTATTTGTGGAACAGCATTTCTGTCAGCCTGATCATCATCGTTTTTCAAATTTTCACCGCGATTTTTGCGGCTTATGTTTTCGCGACGGCGCAGAAAAGATGGGTTCGTTACTGCTTCGTGCTTATTTTAGCAACGTACATGCTTCCATCTGCGGTAACGTACATTCCATCCTTTATTTTGCTGTCCAAAGCGAATTTGCTGGATACGCACATTGGTTATGTTCTCAGCGAGCTCATTAGTATCTTCGCTATTTTTTTTCTGAGGCAATCGTTCGCCCAGGTGCCAAAGGATGTGGTGCATGCAGCCAAGCTGGATGGGGCGGGGCATCTACGACTCATTTTCACGGTGTATATCCCGTATTGCAAAAATGCGATTGCTTCGCTTGTGTTGATCACATTTATTTACAGCTACAACAACTATATGTGGCCCTCGCTCTTGATCAAGTCGGAGGAAAACATGTTTGTCACGATTGGATTGCGGAGGCTGTTCATGAGTCAGGCGGGCTACGGGATGGACTTCCCACTGGCGATGGCAGCGTGTGCGATTTCACTAGCACCTATGCTGATCATGCTCGCAATCGCAAGCAAAAGAATCATTCATTCCATGGCTAATCTGTATGTCAACAAATAGACCAAAACCGCTATTTATTGGGAGGAGTCATTGTGAAAAATCAGAAGCGAAACACCAAGAGCGTCATTCTTTCCATCCTGAGTTCTGCGCTTATTTTTACCGGAGCCGTCGGTTGTTCGAACAATGCCGCGTCTGACAGCAACGCAAATGCAGCGGCTGGCCCTAACGAGAAAATCAAGCTGGAGTTCTACTACGGTCTCGGCGGCAAGCTCGGGGAGACGATGCAAAAAATCGTGCAGGACTTTAACAGCAGCAATGAAAAATACGAGGTCGTTCCGATTGTCCAAGGTGACTACAGCGAGACGTTGCAGGCACTCCAGGCCTCGCTGGCAGCAGGCAAGCCCCCAGCCTTGGCGATCAATGCGTATCCGGAATTTATGAAGCTGGCGAAAAGCGATGCATTGCTGCCATTAGATGAAAGGATCAATCAGCCGGAGTATAAAAAGGACGATGTTCTGCTGCTAGAACAAGGGAAGTACAACGATGCGATGCTGGGTGTTCCTGCTTATGTCAGTACGCAAATGATGTACTACCGCAAAGATATTTTTGACAAATACAAGATTGACTACAATGCGCTCACGAGCTTCGAGCAATTGGCGGACGCAGCCAAGCTCATCAAAGAAAAAGAGGGAATTAACGGCTGGTCCATCATGTGGTACACGGAGCATATGATCGACTACGCTCGTTCAGCTGGCGGCGATATCGTGAGCGAAGACGGCAAGACTGTCACGATCGACTCGGAAGAATGGGTGTATGCGTGGGACAGCATTCGCAAATACATTCATGAGGACAAAATCATGGATACCGTCTATGGCGGCAATGGCTGGGAATGGTGGTACAAAACCATCGACAACGTGATGAACGGAAAATCCGCAGGCTACACAGGCTCTTCCGGTGACGGGGGCGATCTGGATTTCACCAAGGTAGCAACTGGCATGCAAAAAGGCTTCCATGGACAACCACCTAGACCAGTCGCCATTTCCGTCATGTTCAACCTGTTCAAAGCATCCTCAAAAGAACAGCAAGAGGGCGCGTGGGAATTCGTGAAGTACTTCTCGGAAGCAGAAAAAACAGCGTACTGGGCCGTAAACACAGGCTATATTCCTATTCGCGACAGCGCCGTGAATACAGAGATTTACCAGAATAAATTGAAAGAAAATCCGTACTTCTCGGTACCTTTGGAACAGGCGAAAACGAATGGAATAGCTCCTTTTGTAGACCCGACAGGCGGCAAAATTTATGCGGAAATTGAGTTGGCGAAGGACAAAGTGCTGATCGAAAACGTTCCTGCCGCAGAAGCGCTCAAAGTAGCGAAAGAAAAAGCACAGAAAGAACTCGACAAGGCATTGAATCAATAAAACATAGCGAACAGGAGAGATGGAAAAATGAAAAACGACATCGCATTGGCTGTATTTGATCTGGCAGGAACGTTGGTAGAGGATGATAACGCCGTGAGAGATTGTCTGCATAAAGCGGCTGTGGAATACGGATTAAACGTGACACCCGATGAAATCAGCACGCATATGGGAACGAACAAGATTCATCTCTATCAGTATTTGATTGCGAGAACAAAAGGAAATAGGATCGACTTCAAAAACTTTGAAATCGATATCGACAATTCGTCGTTCGAGGACGCTGTCAAACTGTACGAACGCTATACCGAATACATGATTGCGTTTTATCAGGAAAATTGCCGCGAAATCGAAGGTGCAACCGAAACGCTGAAGTGGTGCCAAGCAAATGGCATTAAAGTAGCGACTGGGACAGGCTTCCATAAAGACATCAACAGCGTCATTATGGAGTCGCTCGGTTGGGTGAAGGACGGCTTGATCGATTATGCAGTAGACCTGGATATGGTACCAGAAGGCAAGGGACGCCCAGCTCCGTTCATGATTTTCAAAGCCATGGAATATTTGAACGTACAAAACGTCAGACAAGTCATCAAGCTCGGCGATACGCCAGCGGATATGCTTGAAGGCTACAACGCAGGTTGCAAAGCGGTCATCGGCGTGATGCAAGGCTCGACCCCCATCGAGGTATGGGGCAAGTACTATCATACACATGTGCTCGACACGGTAAAAGAACTGCCAGAGCTGATTTTGTCCGGTAAAATCGTATGATCTACCCTGTGGAGAAGATGGCGAGTATCGGAATCGTTTTGCCGAAGCTGTTTCCTTTTTCACAAAGCAGGCCTGAACAGATGCTTCCGAGTCTTCTTACGATCCTGGAAGATCCATTCTTTACAGCGGTAGAAGTGTCCTATATCGCGGACAAAGAGACGAGGGAACAAGCGGCAAAGTATATGACGTACAGCGGAGTCGAGGTTATTTTCAATGGTGGAGATGCAGCCAGAGAATTGCAGATTGATCTCAGCTCCTTGGACCCGGTCGTTCGCAACAAGTCTATTCAATCAGACAAGATGCTGATCGATCACTGCTATGAAATGAACGCAAAAATCATGCATATCGTAACGGGTAAATTTCAAGGCGAGGAAAACAAGTCGAAAAACATCCAGGCGTTTATTGCTTCGGCGATGGAGCTGTGCAAGTACGCAAAAGAAAAAGCCGATACGTACGAGCTGTGCATTTCTTTGGAGATCGGGGATCGATATGTCGATCGCAACTATTTACTCGGACCTACTCATGAGGCGGTGCATGTAGCAAACGTGATCCGCAGTGAGTACGACAATTTTGGTCTCTTGCTGGATCAAAGCCATTTGCCGATTATGGGCGAGGACTCGCACAAATCCTTGTGGTTGGCTAAAGATTATTTAACGCACATTCATCTCGGAAACTGTTACTTGAAAAACAGGCAAGCCAGCTATTTCGGGGATAAGCACCTCCCGTTTCACGTCAAGGATTCAGAGGTTGGTGTGAATGAGCTGACGGCTTTCATCACGACGCTATATGACATTGATTTTTTCAAGAGCCCAAAACCAACTAGGAAGCCAGTCATGACCTTTGAGGTGGGGCGCTTTGAGGATGAATCGCCTATGCTGGTAATCGCCAATGTAAAACGTGCTTTTTACGAAGCATGGGCCAATGCATAAACGAAAAGACTGGGGCTGTGGCAGAAGTGAATGTATTGATTACGGGATACTTTACCGACTATTCCAAGCAACGTGTGACACAAGCGTTTCCGCAGGATTGGCGCATCCAAATTGTGGAGCCTGAGCAGATCGAGTTATTTATCAGAGAAGCAAATGTGTTGATTCCCGAGCATATCCAAGTAAATGAAGAGTTGCTGAACAAAGCGCACAACTTGAAGTTTGTCCAGACGGGTGCGGGCTTTGACAACGTGGATATTGAGGCGTGCACGAAGAAAAACATTTGGGTGAGCAACGCGGCTGGCGTGAATGCAAACGCAGTAGCCGAGCATATTATGGCGCTCATTCTTGGGTATTACAAAAACATCTCTTATCTCGATCAAGCGATGAAAAATCGGGAGGATGAGACCAAGCTCGTCTACGTCGGTGGCGAGCTCGCAGGAAAAATCATCGGAACCATCGGCTTTGGTGCCATCGGCTCTCGTGTAGCGGAGCTGGCAAAAGCCTTCCGAATGAAGGTGCTGGCGTACGACAACAACCCGAACAGGCAGAGCGATGATGCCGAAATGGTTGATCTGGACACGTTGATTGCCCAATCTGACGTCATCACCCTGAACATTTTTCTGAATGAATCCACGAGACATTTAGTGGACAAGCAGTTTTTAGCCAAAATGAAAAGTGATGCACTGCTCGTCAATACAGCGAGAGGGCCGATCATTTGTGAAGAGGACTTGATCGAAGCATTGAAAAACAATGTGATTGGCGGAGCGTGCCTCGATGTGTTCACACGGGAGCCTCTCAGCGTGGACAGTGAGCTGCGTGCTTTGAAAAATGTCGTGTTGACCCCACATACAGCAGGCATGCCTGACGGAACCAAGTTTCACGAGAAAAGGTACCAATTTTTTGTGGAAAACATAGATCGAATCCAGCGCAATGAAACACCGTACAATCATTTGAATCAACTTTCCTAAACAAAAAAAGCCGGGATCAGTCATCAGAGACTGGTCCCGGTTCGTTTTAATGCTCCCGTATCTTCGAGAGGTTTCCTCCGAATAGCTCCAGCTCTACGTCCAGACGGGAAATCGTATCGGGGCGAAGAGGCAGCTCCCCATTTTTCGTAAGCTTGTGCCATGCCTTGGGATTCTCTCGATATAAAGCATCTGACAATTGAAGAACATCGATTTGTGATTTTTGTCCCAAAAGGTACGTGTGCATGATCTCCTCAGAAATGCTCTTCTCCGCATATTCGCGTAGTTTCTTTTCAGGAATGGCTTTTACCAATTGGGGCATGTTTGCCTTCGTTTTCACCTTGAGCTGAAACGTTACTTTGTCATTTTCCACTTTGGGGGTGATGGACGGTTTGATCTTTTCCATGACAAGCGTTGCGATGGGGTGGCCATCATGATATACCGTAATCCCTGGTCGTTTCGTATCTTTATCCAACCAGCGTAGACCCATGATGTCAGCACGTGGCATGCATTGTTTCAATTTCTTGTTATGCAAAAAGCAGACGCCACTCATGATCAGTTTGGGGTGCTTTTTTTTATCTTCGGTCCACTGAACTTTGTTGATCCCTATTTCGGGCAACTGCATGGTCTGCCCACTTTCTTTCCACTTCCAGATAAACTTGTATAGATACATAGGAGCAACGACCGAGCTTTGTCTGTATACATCCTCCGGGTCGTTCAATTGGGAATACAGGACAGAGATATTCAAAATAGGCTTGGCGTTAAAAATATCTTCGATGGGTTCTTTTGTAGCAAATGTCCAGATTGTATAGCGGAATTCGTAGTAACGGTCGACGACATCCAATAATTGATTGACGACATCCTGCTTCAGGGCAGCTTCGGAAAAGACAATAGCTTTGATGTGGCTCCAGGAAAGTCGCTGTTGTGAGGTCGGGTACAGATTGAATATCGCTTCATCCAGCGTTTTCCCTTCTCCCTTACCGATGGAAATGGATTGAGGCAGGCGTTGTCCACCTGCTTCTTGCTTGGCAATATTACCGAAGCTAATGATTTGCGTATAAAACACAAATTTCCCCTTCACATAGTCAACTCCAATAGAATTGACGTAAATCAAATGCTCAATTTCCCTGGCACCCCAACAACCGCTTAACATGGCACAGATCAAAATCGTCGTGAAAAAGCAGCGAAGTTTTTGCATTGCTATTGTTGATTCTCCTCGCTTGATCTGTTTTTCTGTAGCATGTGAGGGACCTTGTACCATTTTCCCCATGGGATCCGAAAGATTACTTTCCACAAATCCTGAAAAATAGGGGGAGAGAGCGGCTCCAAATAATAAACCCCAAATGATCGCAGATTGGTTAGGTACAGCACGATCATCCCAACTGAGATGAAAAAGCCAAACAGCCCGGCCATACCAGAAATGACCAAGATGATGAGTCTGAGCAAGCTAACCGTACCGACGAGGTCTTGATTGACCAGCGAAAAGGTGGAGAGAACGGACATCGCTACAATTACGAGAATCCCGGGAGCTGTTAACCCTGCACTGATGGCGGCTTGACCAATGATCAGACCGCCAACCACGGATAAAGTTTGACCAAAAGCCATGGGAAGACGTATACCGGCTTCACGAAATAATTCAAACAACAGCAGCATGACGATTGCTTCCAACGGGACAGGAATGGGGACGCCCTGTCTGGATAGGACAAGCGTTGCCACCAGTGTGTAAGGAAGCTGATCCTGATGATAAGTAATCAAGGCAATCCAGAAGCCAGGAAGAAACAAGGCCACTAGGAATCCGAACAATCTCATTAAACGGGTAAAAGCGCTATACCAAAAATAGGAGTAGATATCTTCCGGTGTATTAAATAAAAAAGTCAAGGTCACAGGAGCGATCGTGGCGATCGGGGAGCCTTCCACAAAAATAAGAAACTTCCCATGCAACAGCGCGTTAACTGCAAAATCAGGCCTGCCTGTATACTCAAACAGAGGAAACAACGGTATGCGGGCGCCTGTTAGCATATCTTCGAGCTGCGTATTGCTGATAATCGCTGTTACTTGCAGTTGTTCAAGCTTGGTTCTGATTTCATTCAATGTTTCCGGGTTTATCTTATTTTTGAGGAACAGCAAATTGACTCTTGTTTGTGTCTCTTCACCTAGTCTGTACTCTTCTACCGCTAACCTATTGGTTTTTAATCTTTTCCGGATCAAGCCGATACTGATGTGCGGCTCTTCGGTAAAGCCATCTCGCGGTCCTTTCACAGAGACCTCTGTAGTTGGTTCTTCCGGAGTGCGCTGCGGCGGGTTGGAGAGCTCCATCCAATAGAGCTTGTTAAACGAAGGAAAGAAGAGGAGGAGTTCCCCTCCGAATACTTTTTTGACAAGGAGGTCCGGATTGCGATCGTCGAGAATCGCTTTCAAAAATAACTCACTGTATTGCTCAAGGCCTGAAGCACTCAGCGGGGAAGTCGTTTGATACATGTGGGATAGCTTCGGAATCACATATTGGTTGATCTGTTTGATATCGCATAGACCCTCCGAATAAATGATGGTAACGTCAGACGAATTCTGCTGATCTTCTGTGGAGGGGAAACGAACCGAATCTATGATGACATCTGCACAAGAGGCAAACAATTGCCGAAAATATTGTTCGGTTAAAGGCTGATCGTTTGGGATGGACGGTGGATGTTCGTTAGGGACGAAGACATCATTCCCTCGGACTCTCCTCATAGATCATACCCCTCCTTCGGCTGGACCAATGTACGAGCACGATGATAATGAACGAGTAGAACAACATCGTATAAAACATAATTGGAACGATATAGACGGTTAGCATGTCCAGAAACGCGTTATCGCTGAAGGGTAGAACGGCAATGGCAATCAATAGGGAATAAAGCAGGACGAGGACAACCAGTTTTTTCGCTTTATTTTCCATTCGAAAGATATCTAGGATGAGAAAGATCGTCAAAGACATGCGAATAAAAGCACCTGAAAACCACTGGTAAATACTTAAGAAATCCATATGCTCAATGTAGCGGCCAATATTAACCAAGCGCCATTCTTCGTAAGCAGGATATCTCAGCTTCTCCGACTCCCCAGTGCCGAATTCGGCAATTGCCCCCGTAACAGGTCCAAAGGTCAGTCCTATTAACACGATGGCAAGAATCAAGAGGGGCAGCAGCGAATACTTGGAGCGAATATGCTGTTGCATAAACAGAAGGATGATCAGTTCAATATAACCAGCTCCGACAAAGACCATGCCTTTCCACACAGGAAGCATCCCGAACTCCAGGAATGGTTTCAACAACATATAGCTTTTATGCGCGTAGTTGGAAGACATGACGAAGAAACCGAGAAAGATGACAAGCGGCAGGAAAAGGACCGCTGTGTTTGCGATAGAGCGTATGCCCAAGTATGCATTGCACAAGCAAATGCCAGCTAGCAAAAGGGCAATGAAAAAAGTGGGCATCTTGGGGGAAAAAGCGACGTGTATCCAGGTAACGGTATCTCTCATCGTAATTGCACACATCATGAATAAATAGACACATGCAATGCCTGCCAATATATAGGAAACAACAGGATGGTATGCTTTTTTCAGCAAAAGAAAAAGATGCTGCTGACGAGTTTTGGCAATTGCCGAATACAGAAGGCAGGTCCACACAAGAAAGATGACACCTGCCAAAATAACCGATATCCATGAATCCCGTTTTGCGGCATCTAATAAAATGGGGATGACAATCACATGGTTCATTAGGCCAATGGTGAGCATCAACATACAGACAACTTGAAAAAAAGTCAAAGAACCTTGTTTCATGCACATACCTCTACATACTTGAGTTGATAGTAGTATCTGTTCAAAGTGGATCTTTATTCCATGTTTACATGCCGAACGTCCATTCGTAAAATGGAAGCAAGAAGGTGACGAAAATGAATGTGAAAAAAGATATCGCAGCCATATTGGATCACATAAAAACAGAGGAACGATTTCGCGATAACATTGCGCATTGGAGGGTCATTCCTGCTCGGGAAGCAAAGTCTGTTCCATTTCCAGATGAACTGGACGGACGAATTCGAGATGCCCTGACGAATAGAGGCATTCCCTCCTTATATACGCATCAAGAAACGTCTTTTCGCCATGTGCGCGAAGGTAAACACATCGTCGCGGTTACGCCCACGGCTTCTGGCAAAAGCATGTGCTATCATTTGCCGATCCTCCAGACGTTATCGGAAGACACACAGGCTCGGGCTCTTTACTTGTTCCCAACCAAGGCTTTGGCGCAGGATCAAAAGTCGGAGTTGCACGAACTGATTACGGAAATGGGCCTTTCGATCAAATCCGAAACATATGATGGTGATACACCTGCAAATATCCGGCAGATGGTACGGAAGGCAGGAAATATCGTTATCACCAACCCAGACATGCTGCATTCCGCTATTTTGCCCCATCACACCAAGTGGGTGTCCTTTTTCGAGCATCTCAAATACATCGTGATTGACGAGCTGCATACATATCGCGGCGTTTTTGGCAGCCATGTCGCCAATGTCATTCGGCGGTTGAAGCGCATTTGTGCCTTTTATGGGAGTCACCCGCAATTTATTTGTACGTCGGCTACCATCGCCAACCCGAAGCAATTGGCAGAAGCACTGACAGAAGAAGAGGTAGTGCTGGTCAACAACAATGGTGCTCCGTCTGGCATCAAGCATTTCCTTTTCTACAATCCACCTGTGGTCAATAAGCAGCTCAATATTAGACGCAGTGCCACATTGGAGGCGCGAGACATTACCGAGCAATTTTTGATCAATGGCATACAGACGATTTTGTTTGCGAGAAGCCGTGTACGTGTAGAGATTTTGCTGACGTATTTGCAGGAGCTGATTCGTCGCAAGCTAGGGCCAAAAACGATCCAAGGGTATCGTGGCGGCTATTTGCCGAGCCAGCGCAGAGAGATCGAACGCGGCTTGCGCAATGGTGACATTATGGGCGTAGTCAGCACCAATGCGCTGGAGCTTGGGGTAGATATCGGGCAGCTTCAGGCGTGTGTCATTACTGGCTATCCGGGCTCGGTCGCAAGCACATGGCAGCAAGCAGGACGGGCAGGAAGACGGCAGGGGGAATCCGTCGTCGTGATGGTCGGTAGCTCCACGCCATTGGATCAGTATGTGATCGCCAATCCAGAGTACTTTTTCGACCGCAGTCCTGAGACAGCGCGGATCAATCCCGATAACCTGATCATTTTGGTGGATCATCTCAAATGTGCGGCATACGAGCTGCCGTTTCGTGAGGGTGATACATTCGGTCGCGCGGAAATCGTGGAAATTCTGGAGTTCTTGACCGAGGAGCAGGTGCTTCATTACTCGCGGGGCAAGTGGTTCTGGATGAACGATTCATTCCCGGCCCACAACATCAGTCTGCGGTCAGCCTCGCAGGAAAATGTCGTGATCATCGACATCAGTGAACGGGGAAATGAGCGTGTCATCGGGGAAATGGACCGTTTCAGCTCCATGACGCTCTTGCATGACGAGGCTATCTACCTGCATCAAGGGACGCAATTCCAGGTGGAAAAGCTGGACTATGAGGAAAAGAAGGCGTATGTCCGGGAAGTGCAGGTCGATTATTACACAGATGCAAACTTGGCCGTCTCGCTGAAGGTATTGGAGCAGGATCAGTCCCGTCGTCATGCGCAGAGCACGTTGGCTTATGGCGAAGTAGCTGTGAATGCGATGGCGACGATCTTTAAGAAAATCAAGTTCGAAACGCATGAAAATATCGGTTCGGGACCGATTCATTTACCAGAAGAGGAACTGCATACAAATGCGGCGTGGATCGGTTTTTCCGAAGCGCTACTCGGCGAGATTGGGACAGAGGATGTGGAACGCGGATTGGTTGGTTTGGCGCATGTGTTGCAGCACGTAGCCCCGCTGTTTGTCATGTGCGACCCGATGGACCTGCACGTGATACCGCAACGTAAGGCCGTTCATTCGCAGGAGCCGACGATTTTTCTGTATGACCGTTATCCGGGAGGCATCGGCTTGAGTGAGCAAGTATATAAGGAAATGGAGACGATTTTGACCCAGGCAGAGCGGATGATTGTCTCTTGCCCGTGTGAGTCAGGCTGTCCGTCTTGTGTGGGAGCGACAGATGACGGCAGCAAGGGGCTAGCCATGACCTTGCTGCGTATCGCGCAAGGGGGAAACACTTATGTCTCTTAAATCCAAGCTGCAACGGATGAAGGGACATCTCTCGCTGGAAACGGACAAATCGGTAGCGCCAGCAGTCGAATCGGAAACGGCCATTCGCCAGAAAGAGCCGGGGGAAGAGCCGAGGGCGGCTGTACCAACGGATAGCAGCGCCGAGCTACAGATACCTTTTGCTGACAAGTGGAAGGAAATGCAGGCATCGCCCTACATCTGGGATGATGATTACGTCATGATTCGAGAGGTTCGCTATCCGATTGATCAGCAGCATGGCGCTTACGCCTTTTCCGAGCTGCGTGAGGCGATCCGTATGTGGGAAGCGGCTGGTCGAGAGCATCCGCTATCCGCTGCGGGCAGGAGGCCAGAAGACTTGCTGTTCTTCGATACGGAGACGACAGGGCTGTCAGGCGGGGCAGGCAATGCGATTTTTCTTTTGGGGTACAGTCGTTTCGAGGGGGAGCACGTCGTGGTGCGTCAGCATTTTCTCCCGGGCCCGCATGCAGAGGTGACCTTGTACCAGTCGTTTTTGGAGCAAGCACAGAAGTCCTCACATCTGGTGACCTTTAACGGAAAGTCCTTTGACTGGCCGCAAGTTCGGACACGGCATACACTGGTGCGCGATCAAGTGCCTGCTTTGCCTACCTTTGGTCATTTTGACCTTTTGCACGGAGCGAGGAGACTGTGGAAGGCGGAGCTAGAATCGTGCCGATTGGGTATCATTGAGCAGGAAAAGCTGGATGTTTTTCGCGAGGATGATTTGCCCGGCTATTTGGCACCGGTGCGGTATTTCGACTTTTTGCATGCTCAGGACCCTGATGTCATCGAAGGCGTACTGCGGCATAACGAGACGGACGTCCTGTCTCTGATCACGATGTACATTCACATGACGCGGCTATTGGTAGGGCAAGGGAGTGCAACGGTATCTATCGAGGAAAGCTACGAAATTGCCAGATGGTACGACGCGCTTGGAGATCAGGAAGCCGCTATGGCAGGCTATCGTCTCGTCGCAGACAGTGAGCATGCGTGGAGTAACCGGGCCAAGCTCGCCATCGGTCATCTGTACAAAAGGCAAAAGGATTGGCAGCAAGCCCTAACCGTTTGGGAGTCGTGCATCCAGTCCACCGGATATGTCCCGGAAGAGGTGTATATTGAGGCTGCCAAGCTGTACGAGCACCAGCTGAAGGATTGGGAGAAGGCTTTGTATTATACGAAGCAAGCGTATGAGCAGTGGAAAAAGCGCGGGAGTCTGTTGCGAAACAGGTCCAAGGCCGACGCAGAGGCGTATTACAAGCGGATGGATCGGTTAGAAGCAAAGCTACGCGGGAATGAAGCGGAAGAAGAGAGCCTGTTGTCCGGATTTTTGGATTGGGCGGATGAGCAAGAGTGATGAGGGACTGTAGATCGAAGACCTATCGATCAGAGGGGGAGTAGGATGAGACAGATTGTCTTGATTCTATTTGCGATGCTACTCATTAGCGTTGGCGGTTGCTCTGCGAATGACGACTGGGTTCATACATTTACGGGGGAGAGCGACAAATGGAGCGTGGTCATGGAAATCAGGCCGACTGAGAGTGAACACACACATGTTGTTTATCCATTTTACTTGACGAAGAAAATGGAGAATGACGTCACGAAGCTGCATTTCGAAGCTCATCTAGTTAACGGTAATCCGAGCGGCAATTTCGACCACGATTATTTAAAAAAGCTCAATGATAAGCAACCGTTTCTGCTTTTTAAGGAGTACCCGAACCTTCTCTCGACTGATTTTCCTGCAAAAGATACGCCGAAAGAACAGCTGGAATACTACTTCTCTGAGTTGAAGATGGATATAAAATGGACAGATGATCGGGGAGAGCATCAAGAACAAATCCCCCTGAAGCTGCAAAAAGCCCCCTGACGAAAAAGGGGCTTTTACTGCATGTTCCGAGCAAACGGTCTATGGTGTTCATTCACATCTATTTACGATTGCTTTTGCCAAAACATCTGGAGCCATCACAACTGCGGAATGATCTTGCCCGGCTAGCGTTTGATGTTTAGCCAGAGGCAACAGTTCGGCGAGCGCTTTGGCTGCGTCATCGAAAAACGGCCCGCTGTTTTCCCCTGTCATGATGAATGTTGGGGCGTTCACTTTCCAGCGATCGGCTGTCATTAATGATGAACGGTGGTTCATGCAGAAAGAGTTCTTGAACTTGAGAGCCTAATTGGCTAGCTGCTTCAAGGGCCAGCACGGCGCCGGATGAACTGCCGAACAAATAGGCGCTTCCGCCGCTTCATGGATCAATGACTCGATATCCTCCACTTCGCGTTCGACGGCATATGGGGCGGTATCAGAGCTATGTCCGCGCCCGCGACGATCGTAGTTGTAGACGGTAAAATGAGCGGCAAGCTGCTTACCTGTCATGGCTTCTCCTTTCGTTTGTAGTCGAGCATATAGTCCTCGAAATTGTCGAGCCGTTCTTCCCAAAGAATGCTGAACGAATCGAACCATTCGTCGAGTTCCTGAAAGGGTTTGGCTTCGAGGCTATATATTCGCTGCTGCGCCTTGGTGCGGGAGCGTACCAGCCCAGCCTCGCTCAAAATGCGCAGATGGCGAGATACCTGAGGTTGGCCGATGTTGAGGACTTGAACGATTTCACTGACAGAGTGCGGCCCCTGTTTTAACAGTTCGATAATGTTAAAACGGTTCGGCTCGGCGATCGTGAGTAATGTGACTTGCATCGGTGTCGTGTTCATGGACTGAATATACATCATTATGTATATATGTATGAATGTATATAAAGTTTTAAAATCCACTCCAAAAGGGGGGCAGCTTGTTTGCGAAGGCAGTTACAGGAGGAGAATTAGGTACAACCGGTGGAGAGATTCAAGAGATCGCATGGAAAACTCGACAAAAGATGTAGAAGAGTAGCTTTGAATGAACGTAAATTGTTGAGATAGCGGGCAGTTTAATCTGATTTAAAGGTATTGAAGCGTAAGGAAAGAGATAGAAGATGAGGACTCAAATCTTATTTCCAATTATTTCATTTGATAAAGCAAACAGATCATGCTATATTGGTATTCCGCCTTTCAAAAAGGGCGGCACAAAACGAAACGAAACACTCCAAAATTACCTGTTGACTTAAAATAAACATACATGGTATATTGTGAGTCCGGCACTTTTGAAGTGCTCGTG